>JAOTYV010000179.1 GCA_029861675.1 Alphaproteobacteria bacterium | reverse complement strand
GGCTTCGCCCTTCTACGCGGATTGCCGGCCGATCGCTACGACATCGAGGAAATCGCGGCGATCTACCTCGGCATCGGGCGGCATCTGGGCTCGACCCGGTCGCAAAATGGCGAAGGGCATTTGCTGGGGCATGTCTGCGACCTTGGCCACTCACAGGAAAATACAAGCCAACGCGGTTACCGCGCGCCGGGCCCGCTCAATTTCCACACCGATTCCGTGGATATTGTCGCCCTGATGTGCTGGCGTCCGGCGCGGCGCGGGGGCGAAAGCCGAATTGCCAGTTCGGCAACGGTCTACAATGAAATCCTGCGCCGTCGGCCGGACCTCGTTCCGGCGATGTTTTCATCGATCTATCGGGACCGCCGAGGCGAGATTCCCGCTGGGAAGCCGCCATGGTGGGTCATGCCGGTGTTTCAGTGGCATGAGGGGCGCCTGTTCAGCCATTACTCGTACACCTATATCCGCTCCGCCCAACGCTTTGACGCGGTGCCGCAGCTCACCGGCGCGCAGTCGGAAATGCTCGATCTGGTGCCGGCTGTTGCCGCCGAGCCGCAGGTATTTTTGGAAATGGAGCTCCGGCAAGGTGATATTCAGTTCGTGAACAATCACCGAATCCTGCACAGCCGCGCGTCATACGAGGATTGGGACGAGGACGACTTGCGCCGGTATCTGTTGCGGCTCTGGATTTGTCCACCGAATGGGCCGCCGATACCGCCGGCCTACGCGGACCGGTACGGTGGGATAAAGATCGGCGATCGCGGGGGCATCGTCGTGCCCGGCATGAAACATGTTGTCAGCCTGGAGCCGATATAGGGGCGATATTCCAGGATTTTGCGGTTGCGGGGCGAATTTCCCTTTCCGGAATCAAACAGAGGCGCCGCGGCAGTGCCGGGCGCCCCTGATTGCAACGGTAGAAACTACCGTATTTAGGCTACTTCTTTTTCGCCTTGCAGGGCGAGCAGCCCTTCTTGGCCTTGCACGGGCTGCAAGCGGCTTTCGCTTTGCAGGGCGCGCAGCCCTTTTTGGCCTTGCACGGTGCACAGGCTTTCTTCGCCTTGCAGGCTGCGACCTGAATCGCGTTGTCCGGGATATCAGCGGCGGAAACGGCCGTCGGAACTTGAGAAACGGTAGCTGCCAGTGCGGCGACGCTCAGCGTGGTCAAAGTCTTCTTAAGCATAAAGCCCTCCTGAGTTTGCGTGACAGAAAACAGACGGATTTTGGAGCCGCCGGCTCACTGCCAATACCCGATTACATCGATACCGCGCGGTCGTAGCGAGTCAAATTAAGGATTAGTGCATCAACTTTTGGTGAGGGCCGTATTACTGCAGTTGGTACTACGCAATCGCCTTCCGTCCAGAGGCCGTAAGCTTGCAGACCAGCCAATCCGGCTTGACCGGGTTGTCGAACCACGGTTCCGCCCACCCTTGCTGGATGCAACTTCTGATCGTGCGTTCATTCACCCGCTGTCCGTTGGCGTCAAACAGCGGAAGTTTGCCGCCTGGCTGGTCCAGACCGCGCCGGAGCCATAGGATTTGCGTTGAGGTTGGCCGCGCCACGCCCTTACGCTTTGGCATGGCGGTTGACGCCCTGCTATTGAGTTTTGTTTCGATCATTCCCCTGTCTTTCCCGTGAATTTGGTTCCCGGGTTGGATCGCGTTGTGCCGCGATTTTGCCTATGCCAATGGTAGGGTAGTTTTCCGTGCGGGCCAAGGCGGCCACCATCTAATAGGGAGTAATACGGCTCATGAGCGCTTGTTTCGTCTATATCACCACGGGCGATGCGGCGGAGGCGCGGAAAATCGGCCGCATTCTCGTGGAAGAACGGCTTGCTGCCTGCGCCAATGTGCAGGACCGGGTGACCTCGATCTACCGATGGGAGGGTGCGGTGCAGGAGGATGTGGAGGCGGTGTTGATCGCCAAATCCGTGACCCATCGGTTGCCGGCGCTGATCGACCGCGTGAAGGCGCTGCACAGTTATGACTGCCCGTGTATCGTAGCGTGGCCCTTGAGCGCCGGAAATCCGGACTTTTTCGATTGGCTGGCGACGGAATCGGCGGAGCACCCGTAAGCGTCGGTCCGGTATGTGCGAGAGCTTGCCGGGTACCAGCGCCGGTGGCAGACTGCGCGGCCCCTAAATATTGGCGTTTTGCCTCGCAATTTTTCGGTTCGGAATCGTCCCATGAGAGTCCCGGCAACGCGCCTGTCGTTGATCTTTTCCAATCTCGGCCATTTCTATATCCACGTTGTAACCGCGCTTTATGCGGTCATCATCCTGCAGCTCGAGCGTGACTGGGACGAGCCCTATGAGGATCTGTTGCGCCTGTGGACACTCGGTTCGCTGCTGATTGGCCTGGCCGCGATTCCGGCCGGGCGTCTGGCCGACCGCTGGGGCAACAGGGTGATGATGGTCCTGTACTTCATTGGTATGGGCGGTGCGTTGGTGTTCTGTGGCTTTGTGGCCGGATCGGTGGGGCTGACGATCGGGTTGTCGCTGGTCGGAATTTTCGCGGCGATCTATCATCCCGTCGGCATTCCCTGGATAATCCGTACCGAACGGACCCACACCGGCAGGGCACTGGCGATAAACGGATTATTCGGGAGCTTCGGGACTGCCGCCGCAGGGGTGATTGCCGGCGGTTTGTCCCAAGCGCTGGGCTGGCGCGCCGCCTTCCTGGTTCCGGGCGTCGTCTGCGTGGCGACCGGAATTCTATTGCTCGGATTGACCGCCGGCGGCCGTATCGCGGCGGCCGAAGCAATTCCGGAAACCGCGCCGCGGCTGACCCGTCGCAGCGACATGCTGCGCGTATTCATTATTCTGGTTCTGGCGCTTTTTACGGGCGGCATGATTTACCACACCATGCAGAACGGCCTACCCAAGATATTCTCGGAACAGTTATCGGACCTGATCGGCACCGGTGCGCTGGGAGCGGGGGCCGTCACCTCGGTGGTTTTCCTGTTCGCCGGCGTCACGCAAGTCGTCGGCGGCCTGCTCGCCGACCGGTACAAGCTCAAATACGTCTATATCCTGTGCTGGTTCGGCCAGACCCTGTTCGTGAGCCTCGCCGCCGTGGTGACCGGTGTCGGTCTGGTCGGGATGGCGGCGCTTCTGGTGATGTCCCAGGTGGCGGCGGTCCCGGCGGAAAACATGCTCATCGCCCGGTTTACCCCGGCGAAGCATCACGGCATCGCATTCGGCGGCAAGTTCGTCGCCACCTTTCTGGCCGGTCCGATTTCGATCCAAACGATTGCGATGGTGCGTGAGCATACCGGTGGTGTGGGCTGGCTTTTTGGCGGGCTCGGCGTGGCGGCGTTGATGATTTTATTGATGCTGACGATTTTGCCGGACGAGCGCCCCGAACCGGTCGCCGCCGAGTAGCGGCGCGCATACCCCTAAAGTAGTAATTTAAATACCTCCAATGGCATAACCCCATGCTTGGTTTCAAAAGCGTTCTGCGATACCGTTTTCCAAGCGAAATAATAACGTCGGCAATTACGACGCCGCGCGTTCCCGGATCATGAAGTCAACGCGACGGGATACAGGAGTTTGGGAAGATGACGATGAAAACGATACTTATTCCCATCGAAGAGAGCGCCGGACTTGCGTCGATGCTCGACACCGCGTTGCTGGCCGCGCGCCAATTTGGCAGCTATATGGAAGGCCTGTACTACCAGCCGACATCGGCGGGCGCGATGGTCGTCGCCGGCGAGGGGCTGGTCGTGACCACGCCCGAGCTGGTCGAAAGCGTCGAGCGCCAGGACCGTGAGCGGCGGACCCGGGTGCACGATCAATTCAACCAGTTTATGCAGGGTCACGGCATTGCCATGGTGGCCCAACCCGACGCAATCATAGAAGGGCCCGTCGCGGCCTGGGTCGAGGAGGAGACGCCGAATTCGGAGATCGTCGGTACGCGTAGCCGGGTGTTCGACCTCAGCGTGGTTTCGCGTCCCGTCCGGGGTGCCAACATCGCGGCGATGAGCATATTGGAAGCGGCCCTGTTCGAGGGCGGCCGGCCAATCCTGATTGCACCGCCGGTTCCGCCGAAAAGCCTGGACCAGCATGTCGTCATCGCTTGGAACGGCAGCACGGAGACGGCGCGCACGATCGCCTTCTCCATGCCTTTCCTGATCAATTCGGCGAAGGTGACGGTGATATCGATCGACGGCTTTGGCGTATCGGGGCCGAGTTGCGCGGAAGTGGCGCGGCAGCTCCGGCGCAACGGCATTGCGGCGGACCACCGGGATTGTCCATCGTTGAAGCGGCAGCCGGGCCGCGCCTTTCTCGAGGAAGCAGCCGCCCTTGGTGCGGATTTGCTGATCAAAGGCGCCTATACCCAGAGCCGGGTCCGCCAGATGATCTTCGGCGGCGCCACCGATCACATCCTGTCGAACGCAGAAATTCCAGTATTGATGTCGCACTGATCGGGCGGGCAACCGGGAATTATGATCCCGGGCGCGCCCGGCGGCGGGGCGTGGCATGACAGTCCGTTGGGGGAGATTTACCCTGCGGCGATATATTGGCGGAGGGCCTCGGTCTCGTGCTCGATTTCCGAGATCCGGCGTTTGACGACATCGCCGATCGAGATAATGCCGAGCAGTTCGCCGTCCTTCATGACCGGTAGATGGCGAATGCGCCGGTCGGTCATGAGCTGCATGATCTTGTCGATACTGTCGTCCGGTTGGCAGGAGATGACCGGGCTGGTCATCAGGTCGCTGACCTTCATATCGAGGCAGGAACCTTTGTGACGGGCGATCCCGCGCACGATATCGCGCTCTGAGACGATGCCGACGATTTCTTCGGAAGGGTCGCGGACGAGAACCGCGCCGATGCCCTTTTCATTGAGGATTTGGATCGCCGCTGCGATCGTATCGGAGGGTGCGACGGCGACGACCTCGTCGCCCTTGGTTTTCAAGATAGATTCGACGTACATGGGCTTCTCCTATTCCCGTGCCGCCGAGCCGACCAGTAGCATCCCCACCCATGCTGCAGCCTAACGGCCCGACAGGCATGTTCGCTTACTTTCCTACCTACTATGATGCGTCTTTAGCGGAATTTCGGCAAGCAGAATGCATGTATTGGCCGTTGCCTCTCGGCAGCGCCAAATTTCGCGAAATAACCGACCGAAAACAGTTCGTTATGCCACTTTAAAGTCGAGCCCGATATCCAGCGCCTTGACGCTATGGGTCAGCGCGCCCGAGGAGATCAGATCGACACCGGTCGCGGCCACCTTGGCGACGGTTTCCGGTGTGATGCCGCCCGATGCCTCGACCAGCATGCGTCCATTTACGAGGGAGACGGCACGCTGCATGGTGACGGGGGTCATATTGTCCAGCATCACCGCATCGACGCCGAGCGGCAGCAGGACTTCGAGTTGGTCGAGCGTATCGACTTCGACCTGGATTTTCACCATATGGCCGGCGCGGCGGCGTACCCGCGTGACCGCTTCGGTAATATCGCCGGCAATGGCGATGTGGTTGTCCTTGATCAAGACCGCGTCGTCGAGGCCGAATCGGTGGTTCATGCCGCCGCCGACCCGGACCGCGTATTTTTCAAGCGTCCGCAGGCCGGGCGTTGTCTTGCGTGTGCAAATAATGTGGGCCTTGTGCCCGGCGGTGGCGGCCACCATGCGCGCCGTGGATGTCGCGATGCCGCACAGGCGGCTCAGCAGGTTCAGGGCTGTACGCTCGCCCGACAGCAGCGCCCGGGCCGGCCCTTCGACCATGGCGATCCGTTCGCCGGCGGCGACATGGCTGCCGTCCGGCCGGTCCACGACAAGGCTCACGTCGGAATCGAGCAGGGTGAATGTGGCGGCGGCAATATCCAGCCCCGCGACGACCCCCGCCTTGCGGGCGGCGAGTTCGGCCCGCGCCATGGTGTCTATTTCGACCACGCCATCGGTGGTGAGATCGCCGGCGCGGCCGAGATCTTCCTCGAGCGCGCCGCGCACGACGCCTTCGTATTGCAGTCGATGCAGCGGCAAATGATCCGATTTCGCGGCGGACCGCAGGTCAGGTTCGACAAGTTTGATCTTGGACATCAGCTCAACTCCAGCATGCGTTCGACGCTACGCCGTGCCCGATCGGCCACGGCAGGATCGATTTCAACGCTTGGCGTCATATCACGAAGCGAATCGAGGATATTGGGCAGGGTGATCCGCTTCATATGGGGACACAGATTGCAGGGACGGACAAAGTCGACATCCGGATATTCGGCGGCGACGTTGTCGCTCATCGAACATTCGGTGACCATCAGGACGCGCTTCGGCTGTTTGGTGGCGACATAATCGATCATGCCCGCGGTCGACCCGACGAAATCGACGGCGTCGAGCACATCCGGCGGACATTCAGGGTGGGCAATTACGACGATGTCGTCGAAGCGCCTGCGATAGTCCTCGATCTCGGTGCCGGTGAAGCGTTCGTGCACTTCGCAATGGCCGCGCCAATAGATGATTTCGACCTTGGTCTGCGTCGCCACGTAACGGGCGAGATATTCGTCGGGCAGGAAGATCACGCGGTCCGTTCCCAACGCTTCCACGATCTTGACCGCGTTACCGGAGGTGCAGCAGACATCGGCCTCGGCCTTCACTTCGGCCGAGGTGTTTACATAGGTCACGACCGGAACACCGGGATATTTCTCGCGCAGCAGCCGGACATCCGCGCCGGTGATCGAATCGGCGAGTGAACAGCCGGCTCCCAGATCGGGGATGAGGACCGTCTTCTCCGGGTTCAGCAGTTTGGCGGTCTCGGCCATGAAATGAACGCCGGCGAGGACGATGACGGAGGCGTCGACCTTGGTCGCTTCGCGCGCAAGCGCCAGCGAATCGCCGACCACATCGGCGACGCAATGGAAGATCTCCGGCGTCTGATAATTATGCGCCAGGATAATGGCATCCCGTTCACGCTTAAGGCGATTGATCGCATCCACATAGGGGGCGTGGAACGGCCATTCGATTTCGGGAATGACCCGCGAGACTTTGGCGTAAAGAGGCGCGGTCGCGCGGGCAATTTCCTCGGAATAATCCAAGGCGGGAAGCGCGCTCATGTCGGGTTCCTTTCCGCATCAGGCAGGCAATCGTCGCCTGCTGGAATCGGCATTTAATGCTCATATTGAGCATTGATGTGCAAATGCTCGCATAGAGCATTATTTCTGTCAAGTGGGTTTCTTGCGGGAATAATGCCGGCCAGGATATCGGGAGAAAGGCGTCGACTATCCCGCCATGCGGAGCGCTGGCACGCCGACACCGGGGGTGGGGCGCTCGCGCAGCACTTCTCGGCGGAATCGGAACAGCTTGGCGGGACGGCCCCGTTGTTGCGTATCGTAAGCGCCGGTGGGTTCGACGAGCCGATTGTTGATGATCAGCCGGCGGAAATTCTGCTTGTGGAGAATGACACCCGAGAGGGCTTCCACCACGCGTTGCAGCTGCAGCAGGGTAAAGCTGTCCGGCAGGAGCTCGAACACCACCGGACGGTAGCGCAGTTTGCCGCGGACACGTCCCAGCGCGGTCGCGAGGATGCGCCGATGGTCCAGCTCCAGCGGCCGGCCAGTCGCCTCGAGCGCTTCGCGGCGCGGCGCGTCATCCATGGGTGCCTTGGTGCGCGATGACGCCGAGTCCGGATTATGGGCGCGGGCGACGGCGGAGTCGCGTTCGGTCTCGGCCACCAAACCGGCCTCGTACAGTAATTCATAGCGTTCGAGCACGCGTTCGGAATCCCATCCGGCATCGTCGAGCCCGAAGTTGATCGTCACGCGTTCCTCGCGGCGGGTCCGGGCGGCGCCGCTCTTCGCATCGGACGCCCATTGAAGCAGCTGCGGCCGAATGACCCCATCGATCACCGGCGGGCGTCCCTTGCGCCAATCTTCCCACGGCAGGAACTCGTACCATGTGCGCCATTCCGCGGCGCCGTCGCCATGGGGCTCGGCTTCTTGCACCAGGGCGAGATAGCCGATCGAAACGATCCGTGGCCCGCCGGCCAGTTCGCGAGGATCGCGGTGCCTGTCCGCGAAAGTATAGAGCTGCTCGACATATCCGAGCGTCACGCCGGTTTGCTCCTCGACCCAGCTCCGCAATCCCAGGTCCAGCGTGCGGTGCTGCTCCGGTTCGAATGGACCGAAGGGCAGGGCGTAATGACTGTCGGCCCAACGGCCGAGTACGGCACTGGCGTCGGGCGGCGTCATTGCTTCGCGGCGCACCGTCAGAATTCTCGGCGTTTCAGCGGTCACCGCAACGATGACCGCATTGAGGCCGATTTCAGTGGCCGATGTGTCCGACATGCCGGTTGTCTGCTCCGCCGATTTTGGTGTGTCGCGACCAGACGTCGCCAAACCGTGACCGGATTGTACGGTATCAATCGTCTTTTTTACACGGAATTACACAACGCAAGTGGGTAGGAACCGGCAACCGGCGCCGGTATTAAGGACGGTCAGGCATTGAGGGCGAGCGGATAATTCAGGATGACAGTCGTTTCCAGCACGTTGAGGGGCTTGCGGAGTACGGTGGTTGGATAGATTGCGTCGATCTCCGATAGCAAACCGGCGGATATTTCGGCGATGGCGTTTCCGTCGCTCATCATAATCAGCGGGGCCGTGGAGCCGGCCTCGGCGAGCCAGCGCGCGATTTCGATGCCGTCGAAGCCTGGCATTTGAACGTCGGCGAAAATCATCGTCGGTCCGAACGTTGAATGGATCTTGGGGAACTTTCTGAAATACCGAACCGATGCGAACTCATGTCCGGCTTGTTCCACCAGTTGGCCAATAAATTCGAGAGCGATGGCATCGTTATCGACGACCAGCACTCTTTCCGGCTTTTTCATTGGATCGTATGGCAATATAACTTACAAACCCCGCCTAAAATGAAAGGCCGCCACCCAACGGTAGCGGCCTGTGAAGTTCTTTGTGGGATTTGTTATTTTTTCGAGAATACCAATCTCGGAAATGATATCAATTAGGGTAACTCCCCGTTGCGCGGGGGAAAACCCGGTGTATTTGCCCGTTGGGCACTCGCCATTGACGAGATAAATTCACATATCGCCGCTGTGTATTGTTTACAATTAACTTAATTTTCCGCAATCCCAGGATGCGGGAGGAGCGCATGTAGTGGAATATTCCATGACTCCAGACCGGGCCGGGAGACCAAAATGTCGGCGGTGCTATTGATCTCGATCTTTCTGCGGCTTTGCGCGATGAGCGTCGCGGTGATCTTGTTGAAAAAACAACGCGATTGGCGACTCGGCTTCCTGGTTGTGCTGGTCGCGTTGATGGCAACCCGGCAAATTTTGACGGCGGCTCATCACGACGGCCCCGGCATTTCCTTCACGGCCAATCTTGAAGAATTGCCGGGTCTTGCGGTCAGCATCCTGACGTTGATTTCGGTGATGTACATCGGACGGATGCTGGAAGAACAGAAACGCATCGGAACGGCGCTGCGCGGCAGCCAGGATTTCCTGCGCCGGCTCATCGACGCACTGCCGGCATATGTGAGCTATATCGACGCACGGCACCACTACGTCGCGGTCAATCATCAGTACGAGAAAACCTTCGCCAGACCGCGCGAGCAGGTCGAGGGGCGCCATGCCGAAGAAGTCGTGGGGGCCGAGACGTACGCCGGGGTGCGCGACTACATGGTAAAGGCCCTTAC
>JAOTYV010000010.1 GCA_029861675.1 Alphaproteobacteria bacterium | reverse complement strand
TACGGTTGAGGGCCGCGACGCCGCGGACGGCCGCCTGGGCGCGACGCAGGCCACGGAGAGTAGGTGAAGTGTGGGCTAGGCGGGCACCGATTCCCCGAGCCAGTCGATGGCGGCCTGGACACCGCCCTTGCCATGCGGAATTCCGAGCGCCTGCAACGCGATTTCCACCGCGCCCAGCGTGCCGAGGATCATCGGTGCGTTGACATGCCCCATATGCGCGATCCGCAGCGCCTTGCCGGTCAGGCCGCCGATGCCGACGCCGAGCACGACGCCGCACTGGCGATCGCAAAAATCCGAAATCAGCCGGGGATCGAGCCCCTCGCGCAGCCGGATCGTCGTGACCGAATTGGCACGGTCCGCAGGCTCGAGAATATTGAATTCCAGTTCGCCGCCCTCGGCCCACACGGCGACGGCGCGCCGCACCGCCTCGGCCAGCAGGCGATGCCGCTCGAAAACGTTCTCGAGCCCTTCCTCGAGCAGCATATCCAGCGCCTTGCGGAGCCCGAACAGCATATGTTCCGGCGGCGTACCGCAGTATTTCTGATAATGCTGGTCGCCATCCCGCTGCGTCCAATCCCAATAGCGGGTGCGCAGCCCGGCGTTCTGATGCGCGGCCGCCGCGCGCTTACCGGCCGCGACGAAACCCAGACCGGGCGGCGTCATCAACCCTTTCTGCGAGCCTGTCACGCTGACATCGACGCCCCAGCCGTCCATTTCAAACGGCATCGTGCCGAGCGACGCAATCGTATCGACCATCAGCAGTGCGCCGTGCCCGGCGGCGTCCATGGCCTTGCGGATGGCCGGAATGTCGTTGACCACACCGGACGCCGTATCGACCTGCACCACCAGAACCGCCTTGATTTCACCCGCCGCGTCCTCGCGCAGGCGCGTTTCCAACGCCCCCGGATCGACCGCGTGCCGCCAATCCCCCGGCAGGGTATCCACTTCGAGCTCGAGCATCCCCGCCATCTCGCCCCAGCCGACGGCGAAGCGGCCGCTGGCCAGGATCAGAACCTTGTCGCCCCGGGACAGGACGTTGACCAGCGCCGCTTCCCAGGCGCCATGTCCGTTGGCGGCGTAGATGTAGGTGCTGCCGTCGGTCCGGAATACCCGGCCGAGATCGGCAAGACAGGTCTCGGTGATATCGACCAGCGCGCCCGAATAGATCTCGATCGCGGGGCGGTGCATGGCGTTCAGCACCTCATCGGGCACCGTGGTGGGGCCCGGAATGCTCAGGAATTCGCGGCCGTTTCGGACGGTCATATCGGTGGCTTCCTCGGTTCATTGCAACGGCCGGCGGGATCCCGGCCACACGGGGCGGAAGCATAGGGGGATCGCACCGGAATGTGGAGAGCGTCTTGCGATTTCAAGGCCCGGCTTTGCTATAGTGAGGGCATATTCACATCACGCCAAAGCGGCGGCACCGCAGGGGAACGATCGATATGGGGAAACTGGACGGAAAGACCGCGGTGGTAACCGGGGCGAGCCGGGGTATCGGTCAGGCGATCGCGGAGCTGTTCGCGGCCGAAGGCGCACGGGTCGTCTGCGCGGCGCGCACCTTGAAGGACGGCGATCATCCGCTTGAAGGGTCGCTGACGCGGACGGTCGATAACATCCGGGCCCAGGGCGGCGAAGCCACCGCCGTCACCGCGAACGTCTCGGAGGAGGCCGAATGCCTCGCCTTGCTCGATCAGGCACGGGCCGCTTACGGGCCGATCGATGTGTTGGTCAACAACGCGGCGCTCAACTACTACATCCCGATCGAGGACTATCAAACGAACCGGTGGATCCGGTCGTTTGCCATCAACGTCCATGCGCCGTTCATCCTGTCGAAATCGGCGCTGCCCGACATGATCGCAAGCGGTGGCGGCGCCATCGTCAACATCAGTTCGGGCGCCGCGATCGGGCCGGGCCGCGGCCCTTATGAGGACCAAGCCATACGGGGCGGCACCATGTATGGCGCCAGCAAGGCCGCGCTGGAACGGTTCACCCAAGGGCTGGCGCAGGAGGTATCGCAATACGGCACGATTTCGGTTTCCGCCGTCTCCCCATCGCGCGTGGTCCCGACGCCGGGGACCGTGTTTCACAATCTGGTTAGCGGGATGGACGATCCGCGCGGCGAGCCCCCTGAAATGATGGCGCGCGCCACGCTCCTGCTGGCGTCCGAAGCGCCGGAAAAGGTCAACGGCCGCGTCACGTACAGCCAGTTGATCCTGGAGGAATTCGGCTGGATCGACAAAGCGGTGGGCCGTGGCGTCGAGACCGCCGGCTCCGGCTATTCGCAGATTTGACGACGATCCCGCGGAAGGAACGCAATTTCACGACTGTGCGGCGTGCTCCGTCTGGTCCGGCAGCGCGGTGCCGGCCTCGATCGGCGGGTACAGCTCATCCATCGGGATCGAGCGGCCGCTGGATTGCACCAGGCGCACGTGATAGCGCTTTAGCGCGCGCGGCTGCCTAACGCCGCAGGAATGTGCGATCAACCCGACCCCGTAGCGGAGTTTCTCGACGAAATTCTTGACCCGCACCGCCTTATCTTCCGGGTCGAGCCCCTTTTGCAGGCGCCGGTCGTGGGTCGTGATGCCGGTCGGGCAGGTATTCCTGTTGCACTTCATGGCTTGTATGCAGCCGAGCGCGAACATGAAGCCGCGCGCCGATGCGACGAAATCCGCGCCCGCGCAAAAGGCCCAGGCCACTTCCGCCGGCGTCACCAGCTTGCCCGATGCGATTACCCGGATCCGGTCGCGCAAGCCATGCTTTGACAGGATGTCGACGACCATCGGGAGCGATTCGCGGATCGGCAGTCCGACATTGTCCATCAGCGGCATCGGCGCGGCGCCGGTGCCGCCGTCGCCGGAATCGACGGTAATGAAATCGGGCGCCGATTCGATGCCCCGTTCGCGTATCGCCAAGCACAAATTCTCGATCCAGCCATAGGCGCCGAGCACCGCCTTGAAGCCCGTAGGCTTGCCGGTCGCGTCGCGGATGCGGCCGATCATATCGAGCAGATCGTCGATCGAATCGATCTCCGGATGCCGGTTCGGCGAGATCGAATCCTGAAAAACCGGGATACCCCGAATTTGGGAGATTTCTTCGTTGACCTTAGCCGCCGGCAAGATGCCGCCCTTGCCGGGCTTTGCGCCTTGGCTGAGCTTCAATTCGAACATGCGGACCTGGCTGATCGCGCCCGCTTCCTCCAGTTTCGCGTCGGATAGATTGCCGTCGGTGTCGCGGACGCCGTATTTCGCGGTGCCGATTTGATAGACAACGTCGCACCCCCCTTCCAAATGATAGGGAGCGAGTCCGCCCTCACCGGTATTGAGCCAGCAGTTGGCTAGCTTCGCACCCTTGGAGAGGGCGCGGACCGCGGGCGTCGACAGCGCGCCATAGCTCATCGCGGAAATATTGATGATCGATTGCGCCTCATAGGGCGTGCGGCAGTGGGGGCCGATCGTCAGGCTTGGCGCGTTGGTCGCGTCCTCGGACAGCGTGGGAAAGGGGCAGTTAACGAAAATCGCCGTCCCGGTTGGATTCAGGTTTCGGGTTGACCCGAAGGCGACGGTATTGTCCACACCCCTGGCCGATCGGTAGACCCAGTCCCGTTCCGCCCGGTTGAATGGCATTTCTTCGCGGTCCATCGCGAAAAAATACTGGCGGAAAAATTCACCGAGCGTCGTGAAAAGAGACCGGAAGCGGCCGATTACCGGATAATTGCGGCGCACCGCGTCGGCGGTCTGCGTTACGTCGATGATGTAGAGCATGACCAAGACAAAAACGACCAGCCCGGCGGCAAAAATAAACAGCGCCGACAGAAAATTCAGTCCCGACATCGATACCATTGAGTCCCACGACATTAGTTCGCCCACCCCGTTATTTTGGATATGCAACAAATGCTGGCACGCATGCGAAAGTCGTTAGCGCACGCTCTTGCGCCTTCCCGCATCATTTGTTCGGCCGGAAAATTCCGACCGGCCCATCTCGATACTGTAGCGGATGACACCCATCCGCGTTGATAAAATTCCCGTCAGCGTCCTCAATAGGGCTGCCAAATTAAATTTGCCAATATAATAATTATGGCGACTTTCGATAAAATTTATTGGTTAATTAAGAGATTAACTATATAAATTTACATTTTGTTAATGTATTTGTCGCTTTTATTACGAAATACAGAATAATAATTATAAAAATAATGATGTAATTTAAATTACATCGAATAATTCTCCGGAATCAAGCGGTTAAGATTAACGAGGTCGCGAGTAACGCGTCGCAAATCGGCTGCTTGGGAAATGATGAAATCACGCTGTATACCCGCTATAAAGCGCTGCCTCCACACGGGTGGAAAAGATTCTTGGCGCTTGCTCCTCGCTGTTTTGACGCTGTGCGTTCTCGCACGGCCGGCGCTTGCGATTCCGTCGCCGGACGTCATGGTGAGCTTTTTCTCAAACATTGCGCAAATATTCGGTTTGCTGACCCTCGCCGTCGGCGGTGCGCTGTTTTCACAACAAGGACGTAAGCGCCGCGGCCGCAGGACGGCCGCCGCCGGTGGCGCCTCCCGCATGGTGCTCGGCGTGGTCTGCGTCGCCCTGGTCGGATCGGCCGCCATAAATACCTTGCAGTGGGCCAACGAGCGCGACGCGACCGAAACGCGTCTGCGGACCAATCTGACGCGGTCTTCGACCGAGGCCGGCAACAAGGTCGGCGATACCTCCCTCAAAACGCTGGCATTTAGCGAACAGGTCGGCCACCCGCAGGGCATCAGCACCGCGGAGCTGGACAGCCTCCTGGCATCCATCAATCTGACGGATGGCATAGCCGCCGGCGGCATTTCCTTGATTGATGTCCGCGAAGCCGAAGAACTCGAAGGGGGCAAGCTTGGCGGGTTCACGCATATTCCCTATCCGGAATTGATCGCGCGCGCCAAGGAGGCGCAGATCGCCGGTAAGAAAAACGTGCTGTTGTGCCATTCCGGCAACCGCAGTTCCGAGCTCTGCGCCGCGTTGAAAAAGGTCGGCATCGACTGCCGGTTCATCGTTGGCGGGTTCGAGAAATGGAAAGCGGAAGGCCGCAATGCGCAGATCGCGGGAACGCAATCGACGGAAGCGCTTCGGTCGCTGCCCGCCTTTCCGAACGACGACGTATTGCTGGACACGCCCGAAGTCCAGACCCTTGTCGCTGAGGAGAACGCGCTTTTTGTAGACGTCCGCTATCCCGACGATTTTCAGGCCGGGCATTTGCCCTCGGCTGTCAACATGACGTTGCGCAAGATGACGAGTGTGGAAATCGATGCCGCCTTCGCCAAGCTGCCGAAGCGCCCCATCGTTGCGCCGTGTTACGATAAGCGGAGCTGTTTCTATTCCCAGATTCTCGGACTCCGCCTGCACCGGCGCGGATTCGATTTCCGCGGCCGATACACGGTCCCGCACGAATATTACCAAGCCTCGGCGGCGAAGCCCCATGTTCAACGCTGGCTCGACGCCAACGATGGAAACGTATTCAGCATTATCCGCCGGCCGTTCGACTCCGGTTTGTCGCTGACGCTGCACCGCACCGGCAATATGGTGCTGGCAATCTTCCTTGTGCTCGCCGTCCTTAGGTTCCTGCTGCTGCCCTTCACCATCAAGAGCGAACGCGATCAAATCGTCGAGCGGCGGATTGCCGACCGTATCTCCGAGTTGAAGGAAAAGCTCAAGGGGGATCCGCAACGCCTGAAAGACGCGATCAAGAAGCTCTATCGCGAGAATGGCCTGACGCCCACCCGCAACGTGCTGGGTTTGGTCCTCCAATTGATCCTGCTCGTCGCTTTCTTTTCCGCAGTCTCGACGGTGGCGCAGCCGAACAGCGGCCCGTTCCTTTGGATCGCCGATATTGGGCTGCCGGATCCGACCTTCGCCTTGCCGGTCTTGCTGGGTGCGCTGGTCTTCTTTCAGCTTCGTATCAACGTGGTACGCCACACAACCAAGCTGTTCCTCTTCCATCTTGGTGTCGGTGTGTTCTTCATCGCGCTCACCGCGACCCTTAAATCCGCTTTGACGCTGTACCTGATCCTTAGCCTTGCGCTCATGCTGTTGCAGACGGTCTGCGTCAGATTCGCCATGCGCAAATCCGACCCGCGCGGTGCGAATGCGCCCAGGCCTTTGGCGCCCCGGGTCGAGTTTATTAAGAACGCCCATCGCATTGCCGGTGTCGGCACCAAGGCGCAACGCCTGTCGCTGATGATGGAAGCCGGCCTGCCGGTTCCCGGTGGATTGATTGTTCCGGATGCCGCCTTTGCGACCAATGGGTCAGGCTCGACGCTCAAAGAGGATGAGGCGATCCGCCTCGCCCAGCTTAGCCAACGCCAAGGACTGTTCCGCATGGCGGTGCGCAGCTCGGGCCTCGGTGAGGACGGAGAAGACCATAGCTATGCCGGCGTCTTCGATTCGATCTTGGATGTCGATCCCGACTCGCTTGTCTCGGCAATCGAATCAGTGCGTGTGTCGCTGATTACGAACGATGCCGAACTTTACGGGAATGACGAGCCTGCGGGCGGCGGCGTGATCGTCCAGGAATTAGTCGATGCGGAGTATGCTGGCATCCTGTTCACCGAGCACCCGATGCAAAGCGGCACGCTGCTTGTGGAGATGACCGACGGCCTTGGCGATAAACTTGCCAGTGGCACCGAGGAGCCGACTTCCTTCGCATTCGGCCGTATCAGCCGGAAACCGCTGGATGATGCGATCCCGCCGATGGACCTGATGCCGCTGATCGAACTTGGACTACAGGTGGAGGAGCTGTTCGGCGAATCCCAGGACATTGAATGGGCCTTTAAGGACGGCCGGTTCTTCATTCTGCAGGCGCGTAATATTACCGTCCTGGCGCGGACACAGAGCGAGGTGACCCCGACCAGCCTGTTTGAGGCGGAACGTCACCGCTTGCTTGAGATCGCCCGATCCGGCGACATGGAAGGAACAATTCTGGCCCAGAACGAGTTGTCCGAGCTGTTGCCGCGGCCGACTCCGATGAGCGCGTCCTTCATGGAAGCCCTCTGGCAGCCCGGTGGGAGCGTGGATCTGGCATGTCGTAAACTCGGCGTTCCCTACAATGTCGGCGAAGACGCGCCCCCGTATACCGCATCCGTTTTCGGCGGCCTCTATGTCAATGTTCCCGAAACGCATCGGCGTTCCAGCAAGGGACTTGGTCCACTGGCATCCTTCCGGTTGTCGCGTGGCGCCGAGACGCTGGAGCATGAATTCCGCGAGAATTTCCTGCCGGCTTACCTGTCCGATTTGCGGATCCTCGAAGCGATGGATTGCAAGCGTCTGCCGACCGACGATCTTGTCGATCTGCTCGACGACACCTGCGACCGGTATTTCCATGAATCGCATGTTCAGGTCGATGTTATCAATATTACCGCCGACTTCTATATGCGTGCGGCGGAACGCGCCCTCAGCAAGCGTGGCCTGACGACCGGTGCGTATTTGGGACAGGGACCCAAGACGATCGTCCATTATGCCATGAGCCTGCTGGGCGGACCCCGCTCGGACAGCGAAAAGGTCGAAGAATTTCTGTCGGTCTTCGGACACCGGGCCACCATCGACTACGAATTGGCGCAGCCGCGCTACCGCGACGATACGGAATTGATGGAGCAGTTGCTCGAGAGTGCCGCGTCGATGACCGCCCTGGACGGCAATAGCCCGGAAAGCGCAGAATTGCCGGACGACGCCACGCTGGCGATCACCGTATCGCGCGCCCGAAAATTCCAAAATCTCAAGGAAGAGGCAAAGAATCACTCCTTGCGTGAAATCTCGGTCATCCGCCAGATGCTGGTCGAACTGGACCGGCGCCTGGAGCTTGAGGGCGGCATCTTCTATCTCAAGATCGATGAATTGGAGAAGCTGCGGGACACGGGTGCTCACGATGAATTGGTCGCGTTGATCGATTATCGCCGTGCCGCCGCCGAACAGTTCGAGTCACTCCCGCCGCTTCCGACAAGCCTGACGCTCCGTCAGCTAGAGCGTTTGTCGCCGGCCGGCGATCCCGACGAAGACATCGATGCGGGCGAAGATTTGCGCGGCGTGCTGGTTGCTGGTAGTGCCCCAATCACGGGTCGCGCCCGGGTTTTGACCAGCCAGGAAATCGATATGGTCGAGGATGGCGAGGTCGCCGTTGCGCGATACATGCATCCGAGCTGGACGCCCGTCTTCCCGCGCCTCAAGGGGATCGTGACGGAAGTCGGCGGCTGGCTCAGCCACACTTCGATCCTCGCACGGGAATACAACATCAATACGATTGTCGGGGTGAAAGGCGCGGAATTCCGGATCAATACCGGTGATCTGCTGCAATTGAACCTGGATGGCACGATCGAGGTTATCGAACGCGCCGATCCCTCGGAGGACGACTTAGATCCGGACGGCAACGTGGAAGGCTCTACCGCTACCATTGAGAGCAAGGCGGGAGGGCATAAAAATGTTTAATTGTAACGCAATGGCGTCTCGGGCACCGATCGATCTTATCGATCGCTCGAAAACCCGGAATTTTATGAATTTTTCACTCCTTGGCGCGTATCAACACATTATGCGCTGCAAAAATTCGGCAGGAGTTGTCGCCATGCGCTCGTCGCTCATCCGGTTGACTTCCTTGATCGTGCTGTTGGGCGGGTTTTCACTGGATGCTTACGCCAAAAGCGAGATTACGCTTTCCTTCGGCGTCTACTCCTCCGACAAGCCGTCTTCCATGGTACGGCAGTTCCGTCCGGTGCTGAACGCGCTCGAGCGGCAAATGGCCGGCCTGCACAAGGGTCCTATCCGGATACAAATGCACGTCGCGAAGTCGTACGAGCAGGGCGTCAAGGATCTGGTTACCGGCAAGGTGGACTTCGCGCGGTTCGGCCCTGCGTCCTATATCGAGGCAAAAAACGGCGATCCGCGCATAAAAATCATCGCTGTGGAAAGCAATAACGGCAGCAAGGTCTTCAACGGCGTCATCTGCGTCGACAAGGACAGCGAGATTACGGAAGTCACGCAGCTGCGCGGCAGAACCTTTGCCTTCGGCGACGAACGTTCGACGATCGGCCGGTATCTCGCCCAGTTACATCTGCTGCGCCACGGCATGAAGGTGGGCGATCTGGGCCACTACGAATATCTCGGGCGCCATGACGCCGTTGGTGCCGCGGTTGGCGCCGGCCGGTTTGCCGCCGGTGCCTTGAAAGAAAGCACCTTCATGAAACTCGTCAAAGATGGTGTACCCCTGCGGGCCATTGCGAAGTTTCCGAACGTTACCAAGCCCTGGATCGCCCGCGGCGGCCTTCCCGATCTGCAAATCAGACTGCTGCGGGAAGCGTTGCTTACCCTGAACAACTCAAAGGCGATGAAGTCTTTGGCGAAGGATGGGTTCCTCGTGGGCAGCGACGAAGACTACGCGTTCATCCGTGAAGCGATTTTGGGCAACCAGTTGTTTTTCAAGACACGGGCGAGCATTGCGCGACGCAGGAACAAGTAGCGGTGGAAACGCGGCGCGGTGGCCAAGAGCCGGCCGCCGCACGGGAAAAATAGACTTCGAGATTGGGATTGCACCCAAGGTGGGTTTTGGAAATGGTCATGCAAGCATCTAATACTTCAAGGAACCGCAAAGATAAGTCCGCGCAACCCTGGCATTTTTCGTTGCGCCGGCAAATCATGGCCGCACTGGCGCTCGCGGCGATCGGCGTAGCCTTCGTCTCCGGTCTGGTCGTTCAGAAACTGGAGACCAGCTACCTGCGACAGAAGCTGCACCAGCAAAGCGAACAGACCTTTCACATCATCACGGCCGCTGCCTTGGAAGCCGTCATTTCAGAAGATCAGCCGCTGTTGAAAACGATCGTTCAACAGGTAGCAGGCGAAGAAGCCGACCTGATGGCGATCAACATCCTGAACGAAAACGGTCAAACCCTCGCCCGGTGGGCCAACAAGATCGTTCCGGCGCAGATCGAGCCGGTGAAATTTTCAAAAAGCATCGTGTTCGAAGGGGAAACCTTCGGTGAAATCGACATTGAGTGGAATTTCTCCAACGTCCGGGCGGAAATTAAGCGGCACGCCCTGATCATCCAATTCTTCGTGGGCATTGGCATGCTCCTGTTTGCGGTCATCGTCATCGCCTTGGTGGAATATCTGGCGCTCAACCCGATCAACAACATCAGCCGCCGCCTCACGAATTTCGCCGAGGGTAAACTCAACGTCGACCTTGGATCTTCCCGCTTTCGGTCATCCGAACTTCACAATCTCAGCGGTTCCGTTGACAAGCTGGCCGAGGCCCTGCGCCTCAAGGAGCAGCGCGAGGATGAGTTGCGGCAAACCCTCGAGAAACTCCAACATGCGCAAAAGATGGAAACGGTGGGCAATCTCACCGGCGGCATCGCGCATGACTTCAATAATCTGCTTGGCATCCTGATCGGCAACCTGGACATGTTGAAGGAGCAATTGGCCGACGACGAAGCGTCGAGTGAATTGGTCGATGACGCGCTCGAGGCGGGCCTTCGGGGCCGCGAGCTGAACCGGAGATTGCTCGCCTTCGCGCGCCGGCAGCCGCTCAAGCCGGAGGTCATCGACATCAACGAGACCCTTACTGGCATGACCAAGCTGCTGCGCCGTTCGCTCGGCGAAAACATCGAAATCGCTCTCCGATGCAACGCCGACGTCTGGCCGATCAAGGTGGACCCGAGTCAGCTCGAAACGGCAATCCTCAACCTCACGGTCAACGCCCGCGACGCCATGCCGAATGGCGGCCACTTGACCCTCGAGACCCGCAACATGCAGGTCGACGAATCCATGGCCGATCAGAATTTCGAAATCGAACCGGGCGAATACGTGGTGCTGTCGGTCACCGATGGGGGTATCGGCATTCCGACCGAAATTCTGAAGCGCGTCTTCGATCCATTCTTCTCGACCAAAGAAGTCGGTCAGGGAACCGGCCTCGGCCTGAGCATGGTCGACGGCTTCATCAAGCAATCCGGCGGTCACGTTAGCATCTACTCCGAACCCGACCGAGGAACGACGGTGCAGCTATACCTGCCGCGCGACGGCAGCGAAGTGCAGGGCATGACAGCCGAAGAGGACGCCACCCCAGAGCCCCATGGCACCGGCGAGACAATTCTCCTGGTCGATGACAACGAAGGCATTCGCCGCGTCGCCCGCAAGCAATTGATCGAATTGGGATACCAAGTCGTTGAGGCCGATAGGGCGTCCGCCGCCATCGAAGTCCTGCAGCGGGAAGACCACATCGATCTGGTGTTTTCCGATGTTGTGATGCCGGGCGAAATGGACGGCATAGGCCTTGCGGCGCTGATCGCCGATCAATATCCGAAGTTGCCGGTCGTCCTGACTTCCGGTTTCACGGCGCGGCCATCCGGCGTGGACACCTGGGAAGATGCCGCGGACGCCGATGTCGAGTTGCTGATGAAACCCTATCGCCGCCTAGAACTGGCGATGGTGATCGAACGCAATCTAAAGGCCGCCTGATATGAGCGACGGCGAAGAACGGCTGCTCATCATCGACGACGAGCTGAAAATGGCGAAGATCGTCGCGAAGGGCGGCGAGATGTCCGGCTACGTCACAGCCTACACCGACAAGGCGGATGAATTCTTCCACCGGCTCGCGACTTGGTGCCCGACGGTGGTGATCATCGACCTGCAAATGCCGGATACCGACGGCATCGAATTGTTGCGCGCGATGGCCGCCCAAGGCGCCACCGCCAACGTAGTGCTCTGCAGCGGGATCGATGCCCGAACCATCGATACCACCATTCGATTGGGCAGTGAGCTTGGCCTTGAGATGCGCGGCGCGTTGAATAAGCCGGTCCGCCTCGCCGAGATACGCGAATTGCTGGAGAACCTGAAATCCGGATCGGATAAGGCCGGCGTCGACGGCCTCGGCAAGGCGATCGAAAACGACGAATTGTTCCTGGTGTATCAGCCTAAGATTGACGTCCGCGCCGGCACCGCGGTCGGGGCCGAGGCTTTGGTCCGCTGGCGGCCCCCGTCGGGTGCGATCATGCCGCCGGACACCTTTCTCCCCTATGCGGAGGAAAATGACCTGATGGGACCGCTGACCAACTGGGTGATGCGAAACGCGGTCGATCAGATGGCGAAATGGGCTGCGGATGACTTCGACATGAACCTCGCGGTCAATATTTCAGCCACCAATCTGCATGATTTGAGCCTTCCCGATTCGCTGGCGGAGATGTGCCATGCGGCGGGACTCAAGCCGAACAATTTTACGTTGGAACTAACCGAAACGGCGAGCATGCGGGACGCCGCTAAGATGATGGACGTCCTGGCGCGATTCCGGCTCAAGGAATTTTCCCTGTCGATCGACGACTTCGGGACCGGGTATTCATCGCTGGTCCAATTGCAGCGTCTGCCATTTTCGGAAATCAAGATCGACAAGTCGTTTGTTTTCGGTATGGACAAGACAAAGGAAAACGCCGTTATCGCCAAGACCGTCATCGACATGGGCCATAACCTCGGGCTCCAGGTCTGTGCCGAAGGTGTCGAGAACGAAGCATCCTTGGAGATGCTGCGGAGCTTCGGTTGCGATTACGCGCAAGGCTATTTCTTTTCCAAGCCGATTGCCGCGGACGACATTCCGCCGTTCTTCGCGGCCCATGAGCGTGCCCGGGACAACGGGCCGACGCACCAGCGCAAAGGCGCCGCCTAAGCGCGCAACACGATACTCGCGGCAAACCCGCCCAGCGCCTAAAATTCCCACCCAAACATGTTAATCTGGTGTCGTCCGCCCGCCCTGTGGCACGGTGGCGCGACAACACATCGGCTGTCACCAGGGGAACATGAACATGCGCATCGGCGTCTTTATTTTTGCCACCGAATACACCATCGAAATCGCGGAACTCGCCCGTACCCTGGAGGATCGCGGCTTCGACTCACTGTTCGTGCCGGAACACACACATATTCCGATCAGCCGGAAATCCGCCTGGAGCGGCGGCGATGAGCTGCCGAAAAAATATTCCCATACCTATGATCCGTTCGTTTCCCTGTCCTTTGCCGCAGCGGCGACGGAGAAGCTGGAACTCGGCACCGGAATTTGCCTGGTGCCGCAGCGCGATCCGATCGTCACCGCCAAATGCGCGGCCAGCCTCGACCGGCTGTCGGGCGGCCGGTTCATCTTCGGCATCGGCGGCGGCTGGAATGTCGAGGAAATGAACGATCACGGCGTGCAGTACGACACCCGCTTCAAGCTAATGCGGGAACACATCCTGGCGATGAAGGCGCTTTGGACCGAAGAAGTGGCCGAGTACCATGGCGACTTTGTCCAGTTTGAAAAATCCTGGTCTTACCCAAAACCCGTGCAGACACCGCACCCGCCGGTGATTCTCGGCGGCGAGAGCAAATACACGCTGCGCCGGGTGGTAGAGTTCTGCGACGGCTGGTTCCCGCGTGCGAGCCACGGCTTCGACGCCGCCGAAAGCATGGCGCGCCTGCAGGCAGCGGCGGACGAAGCGGGCCGCGACATGAAATCCCTGTCAGTCACCGTATTCCGTGCACCAGCGGAAAAACCGGTGCTGGACAGCTACGCCGAAGCGGGCGTCACGCGGGCGTTGTTCGAATTGCCGTCGGCTGACCGGGACGCCGTGCTGCGCCTGCTCGACGACTACACACCCTTGCTCGGCTGACGCGAAGGAGGGCGGACCGGCGCGATGCTGCAGCTATACAACTATTGGCGCTCGACCTCGAGCCACCGCGCGCGCCTCATGCTCAACTTCAAGGGGCTGGACTACGATTATGTGCCGGTCAACATCGCGGCCGGCGAGCAGCATGGCGACGCCTACCGCCGTCTCAGCCCAAACGGCTTCGTGCCGATAGTGGTCGACAAGGGGACGGTGATCCGCCAGACGCTGTCGATTATGGAATATCTCGACGAACGCTATCCCGACAAACCGCTGGTGCCGCGCGACGGCGGCGGGCGGCTGCGGGTGCGCGGCTTCGTGTATTCGGTGGCGGGCGACGTGCAGGGACGCACCCAGAAGCGGGTGCGCGATTATCTCGAATCGCGCTTCTCGCGCGACGTTCTGGTCGAATGGTTCCAGTTCTGGTCGGCCGAAAGCGTCGCTATCCTCGAGCGATTGGCCGCCGAGGATCGCCCGGCCGGCCGTTTCTTTCACGGTGATGCGCCGACGGCGGCGGACTGCTTTCTGGTGGCGCAACTTTACAACTGGCGCCGCCGCGAGGTGGATTTGACCGTCGCCCCCACCTTGTTGACGATCGAAGAAGCGTGCCTCGCCTGTCCCGAATTCGAAGCCGGCGCGCCGGAAAACCAACCCGACATGGCGCCCGATCCGCGGTATTGAGAGTTCCGCTGATCACGACAATAGGAGACGCCCATCATGACCGATCAAAAATTCTGCACCAGCCACGCGGCGGATGCACACTGGGAAGACGGCCCGCGCGGCTTCTTCCAATACCGCGACCTCGGCATCAAGGACGCCACGAACGGCGCCTACAACGCCCATGTCATTCGCCTCAAACCCGGCATCGCCCATGAAGGCCGCGACACCGGACAGCATCAACACGCGCTCGACTTTCAAATGTTCTACGTGTTGAAGGGCTGGATCAAATTCACTTATGACGGCCATGGCGAACACACCTTCAAGGCCGGCGATAGCTGCTTACAGCCGCCCGGCATCGTGCATGACGAAATCGGTTGTTCCGACGATCTCGAACTGATCGAGATCACCGCGCCGGGCGACTTCAAGACGATCGCGCTCTAAACGCGGCATAGTCGAGCGCCAAGCCGGCGATCCAGATCAGCACGACAATCGCCGCCGCGATCCGGCTGACCGGCGCCGCGGCGCCGATCCGGGCGGCGGCGGACGCCCGCAACTCGGCCATCACAACCGGTGGAATGAGGCGAACCGCGGCAAGAATGCCGAGCGGCAGAAGCAACGCGTCGTCGAGATAGCCCAGCACCGGAATGAAGTCGGGGATCAGATCGATCGGGCTGAACGCGTACCCGGCGACGATCAGCGCCAGCGCCTTCGCGACCCAAGGCACGCGCGGGTCGCGTGCCGCGAGGTAGAGGGCGTAACAATCCCGTTTGACCAGCCTGGCCCGACGTTTGAGTTTACCGACGGCGCCGGTCATGTGCTCACGCCACCGTTGCGACACGGTACGGACCGCCCGACCGATCACATCAGGAACACGCCCTTTCCGGTCGTTTGTGTGTCGAACAGCGCGTAGGCTTCGGCCGCCTGGTCGAGTTTGTATTCATGGGTAAACAGGGCGTCCACGTCGATCTTGCGCTCCGCGACGAAGCGCGCGCAGTCGGCTTGACCGTTCTTGCTGAAGGTCCAGGAACCCACCACCGTCACCTGCCGGCGCAACATGTCGTTGGATACGTCGATCGTAACCTCGCCGCCTTCGCCGACGAAACACGCCGTGCCCCATGTCCGCACGCATTGAACCGCCGCCCGCCGCGCTTCGGGGCTCGAACTGCAGTCGAGCGATTTTTGCGCGCCTTCGCCCTGCGTCAAATCACGAATCGCCGAAACAACATCGTTCGTACGCGGGTCTATTACCTCATCGGCTCCGAATTGCTTCGCAAGCGCCAACCGTTCTTCGCCGATATCGAGGGCGATGACCCGCGCCCCCATTGCCTTGGCCAATTGCGTGGCGCTAAGCCCGACCGGACCTTGACCGAAAATGGCAATCGTTTCGTCGCCCGCAAGGTCGAGCCGTTTCAAGGCGCCATAGGCCGTCCCGGTGCCGCAGGAAATTGCCGCCCCCGTCTTGAACGACAAATCGTCAGGCAGTTTCACCAGCGTATGCGCCGGTACCTTCATGTACTTGGCATGCGCGCCATGTCCGGTGGCGCCGTAGACCGTCGTCCCATCGAGACACATTTGCGACCAGCCCCCGCGGCAATGCTTGCAAACGCCGCAGCCGCTGTAGTGATGATCCATCACCCGGTCGCCGACCTTCGCCAAAGCCTCCGGCACGCCGTCGCCGACGGCGGCGACGACGCCGCAGGGTTCATGCCCGCCGATGATCGGCCCACCGGGGCCGGCCATACCCAGCGCCGCCGCACCGCCCTTGACCCGATAAAATTTCAGATCGCTGCCGCACATGCCCGAGGCCTTGATTTCGATTACGGCCTCGCCCGGTCCCGGCGTCGGATCCGGAAACTCCATCATTTCGAGCTTGCGGTCGCCAAGAAACACCACTGCTTTCATCGTTTCCTCCTCTGCCCAGTCGGCAATTGCGCGGTGCCAGCCGCAACCGCCGAACGTGCATGCGATCCGCCGGACGGTTGAAAAACAGGTTCGGCCAATTGCACCAAATTTGCAATGTGCGGAAAAACCCCGGCGCGCAACGCCCGGTCAGCGCAACAGCCCGTACAGGCCGGCGCCAAACAGGAGGCCAAGCGCAATCCGCCGGTAGAGACGCTCGCTCGACTGCCGGAACAGGCGGCTGCCGATCCATACGGCCGCCAGGAACGGCAAAATGAGGGCCGCGGCAAGGCGCAGCGCCGCGCCAGTAATCAAACCGGTCGCCGCCATCCACAGGATCAACGTCAACAGCGTGATCGCGAAATATCCCGTGAAGTTGGCGCGGTTCGTCGCCGCGCTGTCGCGGCTCGACAGCAGATATATCATCACCGGCGGGTTGCCGAGGCTGGTCAACGCGATCAGCACGCCGGAGACCGCCCCCACCCCGACGGTCATCGGCAGGCGCTTCGACCCTTCGTAGCGCCATCCGATCATCAGCACGACGGCGAAGACCAGGACCAGCAGCGCGACCCCCCGGGCGATATGGTCCGCGTCGAGCGACACCAGCAGCCAGCTTCCCACCGGCATGAAGACGGCCGCAACCGCGCCCATGGGCCCCACGACGCGCCAATCGATTTCCTTCCGGACTCCCGGCAGGAGTTGGGCGGTGGCGGCGAGCTCCATCAGAATGATGATCGCCACGGTGTCGACCGGACCGAACAGGACGACGAAGAACGGCGCCATCAGCATGCCCGAACCGACACCCGCAAAGCCCCGCATCAACCCGGCGGCAGTGGCGATACCAAGCGCCGTGAACAGGTCCGGCGTCATTCGGCCGGTGAGGCCGGTGACGGCGCGGCGGGCGTATCGCCCATGCTACAGGGCCGCGCCGCCGCGAATGGATTCGGGGATCTTGCGCGAAAGATAGACGCCGTCCTTGAGATCGCCGAAGAACTTGCCGTTTTCGACCATGATCTTGCCGCGCAGAATCGTGATGACGGGCCACGCGGTCACCTCGTGCCCTTCCCACGGCGTATAGTCGGTGCTGTGCAGATCTTCCTTGCGCACGGTGCGGCTTTCGCTGGGATCGACGATGGCGATGTCGGCGTCGCTGCCGGCCGCGATCGCGCCCTTGCGCGGGTACATGCCCATGATCTTGGCGGAGTTGCTGGAGGTCATCTCGACGAATTTTTCGAGCGAATAGCCGCGCTTCGACACCATCTCGGTGTACATCACCCCGATCCGCGGCTCCACGCCGGAATTGCCGCCGGTGCAGTCGTCGATCCGTTCGCCCTGCACCTTGACCGACAGGGAGCAACAGATTTCATCCGTGGCAACGGTGCTGATCGAGCCGTTCAACATGCCGCCCCACAGCGCCGCCTGATCGGACTCCGCCTTCAGCGACGGGTAGGTGTGAAAGATCTGACCATGCGGCCGGTGATAGTCTTCCTTGTTGTACAGCAGGTACTGATGCAGCGTTTCCCCATAGATCGGATAGCCCTTGGCGCGTGATTCAATGACCGCATTGACCCCGCTCTCGGCGCTGACATGCATCATATAGAGCGCCGCGCCCTCGACATTCTCGGCCAGGCGGATGATGCGGCGGAAAGCCAAATCTTCGGACAGCGTGTTGTGCACCTCGGCCATGTTCTCGAAGCCGACCCGCTCTTCCTTGATCAGCTTGTCATACATATGCATGACGATGTCGTTGTCCTCGGCGTGGATCGCCGCGATACCGCCCTCGCGCGCGGTCACCTGCAACAATTCCCAGATATCGCCGTAGTCGATCATGCGCCCCTTGCGGCTCGGCGTGATGTCGGTGGTAAAGATCTTCAGGCTGGCGTAGCCGGTCTGGAACGCCTCCGGCAATTGATCGAGCACCTGGTCCGGGATTTCGCCCTGCAGCATCACGTGATAGGCATAATCGCAGTAGCACTTGCCCTGCCAATCGCCGTCGCGGTGTTCGATCGCCTCCTGCACCGTCTGGCCGTGCCGCCATTGAGCGAAATCGATGATCGTCGTGGTGCCGCCGAACAGCGCCGCCTGACTCACCTGTTCCGGCGGGCCGCTCACGATGTCTTGGCCGCCGTCGGGTGCGGGCAGGTGCCATAAACAGTGCACATGCGGGTCGATGCCGCCCGGCATCACGATCTTACCCGTCGCATCGATGGTGCGACCGATATCGGACTCGCTTAACGTGCCCGGCGCGGCGAGGGTGACGATCTTGTCCCCCTGAATGCCGACATCCAGCGCATCGACGCCGTGGGGCGTGACAACTTGATCACCGCGAATGACAAGATCGAGCATGACGGACCGTCTCCTCTGTCAACGTTTGCGCGCGCAATCGATTGTCGCGCAGCGATTGCCCAAACTCAAACTCTTGTCGCCGCGCCGCTATCCGCCTCCCGTTCGACGAGACGCCGATGGCAGGCACCGGCGACCCAACCGAGCACGCACCAGAATATCGCCGAGGTGACGAGGGAGGCGGCGGCGAAACGGCTCGCGAGTTCCGGCGGCACCAGGGCGCTGGTCGCATCGGCATGGGGCGCGCCGACCAGATGCGGCAGCGCCATGACCGCAATTGCCGCGGCTTTTACCCAATATTCCCGACGGAAAACCAAAAGCCATAACCCCGCCGCCGTGCTCCCGGCGGCAGCCGCCCACCAGACCTGACGGACTTCGACCTCGGCCGCCGCCATCCCCGGCAATTCCGGCGGCAGCCCCAATCCGGGCCCCAGGGTGAAAATCGCGAAACCGGAAATTCCCCAGAGCATGCCCGAAACGCCATCGACCGGCCGCCCCCACAATGCGAAACACCCTGCAAGGATGAACGCGAACCCGGCCCCCGTCACCACATTGGCAAGAAGGGTCTGCAACAGGCGCTCGAGCCCGCCCAAGGGCGCAGTTATCGCGTCATGGCCGTGCCCGTGTTGGCCGGAAGAGGCAGCGCTGCCCGATTTTGCGGGGGACTCGAATTTTTCCGCCGCAAGGATCAAGGGAATTGTCGTGAAGTGCTGCACTACGGTAAGCGCCAGACCGGCGATCATGCCAGCAAGCAATGCCGTGATCACCAGACGCTGAAACATTATTTTATATCAGCATGTTATGTGGGTTAATGGCACGGAAACGCCATCGAGTGGCGGCTGTCATGCGCAACAGTGTGCAACAGCTCCGGCTGGGCAAAACCCGCGCCATAAATCAGGAACGCACCGAAGAGGATCGCCGCAACGGCCGCGAGCCGGGTGGCGTCTATGGCGCGCCCCGCGGCCGGTGCGGCGGCGGTCAAATTATTGTTCATGCTTTCCATCGAATCTTTCCCCGTCCTGGCGGATCAATGGTCCCGTGTTCCTCGATTGATAGGATGCCTTCGGCCGTGCGGCTTGTCGATACGGTAAATGCCGCCGAGCATTCAATCTTCGATGGGAACGAAGATCGAATGGCGGAGCTGCCCGCCGACCGACTGCGAGAGATGCCCCTTGCCGGCGACATCCTCGACCAGGATGACCTCTCCCGCCGCGACGACGCGGCTTTCACCGTCGCTGGCGGTCAATTTGGCGCCGGCGTCGAGATTGATGATATATTGCCGGCGCGGCGCCGGGTGCCAGTCGAGATCGTAGTCGCCGGAAGTCTTGCGAAAAATTATGCCCGCCGCCGGGAGCCGCTCGGAATATTTACTGGCGCCGCGTTCTTCGGCCCATTCGACCTCGATATCCCGAAAGTGTGATTCGCCCGCCTCGTCCATATACAGATTGTGTATGCGCATCGGTCACGCTTCCTTTCCCTGTTGGTTCGTTCATTCATTCGACGGCGACCGATCAATACGTCCTGCCGGAATCGCGTCCCGGTCCGACCAGTGTTGCGCCGCCATCGACGACCAGCGTCTGCCCAGTGATGTAGCGCGCCTGATCGGACAACAGAAACCGCACCGCGCCGCCGATGTCCCAGCCGGTTCCTTCGACACCGAGCACTGACGCCGTGCGCCGCGCCTCGCGCGCCGCGTCGCTCATGCCGCCGGCCGATACCATCGGCGTAAACACCGGTCCCGGCGCGACACAGTTCACACGAATACGGTCCGGCCCGTGATCCACGGCCATCGCCCGCGTCAGCGCGATGACCGCGCCTTTCGATGTCGAGTAGACGGTCAGGCCGCGCGGCCGCAGGGCCGAGATCGACGAGACATTGACGATCGCGCCGCCGCCGGCGCTCTCGATCATGGCCGGGATGGCGTATTTCGAGGTGAGGAACATGGTCTCCACATTGACCTGCATGACCCGGCGCCAAATCTCGGGATCCTCGGTAACCACGCTGGCCTTGCTGCTGATCCCGACATTATTGTCGAGAAAATCGAGCCGGCCGAACCGGTCGAGCGCCGCCGCCACCATCGCGCGGCATTGCGCCTCGTCAGTAACGTCCGCGCCCAAGGCCGACGCCCTGCCGCCTTCGGCGGCGATCATTTCGACCGTCCGCTCCGCCAATTCCTGCGACCGGTCCACCACCAGGACCTGGGTCTCCGCCCGCGCAAGCAGCATCGCCGCCGCGCGGCCGTTGCCGATATCGTCCCCCGCCGCGCCGCCGCCCGTCACGATGGCGACTTTCCCCGCGAGCCCCGGATCATCGGCGAACGCCATTCCCTCACTCATCTCAGCACTCCCACCTTATTTGCCGATTTACGATGTCCGCCGGATGCGGAAAGGTCTTACAACGGTGTCACCGGGACAAGCTTGTCGTTGCACCGCGCACCGCTTCCAGCCGCGATCTGGACACGTCGACATCCGGCGCTATGGTTTCGATGCGGGGGTGTCTCGCGGATTGTGCATCAGGAGGGAGCGACTATGCGGCTCGAGGATAAGGTTGCCATCGTCATGGGCGCGGGCCAAAGCCCGGGCGAACGCATCGGCAACGGCCGTGCGGCGGCGATGCTGTACGCCCGCGAAGGAGCGAAGGTCGTGGCGGTCGATCGCGACATCGCGTCGGCGGAGGAAACCGCCGCCATGATCGCCGAAGAAGGCGGCACTTGCGTGGCCGGCAAGGCGGATGTCACGGTTGAAGCGGAACTGGCGGACGTCATCACCTCGGCCCAAAAACGATGGGGCCGGGTCGACGTACTGCACAACAATGTCGGCGTCAGCATCTCCGGCGGCGATGCGCCGGTCACCGAAATTACCGAAGAAGCCTTCGACCGGATCGTCGCGATCAACCTGCGCGGCACGGTCATGGCCTGCAAACACGCCCTGCCAATCATGCGCGCGCAGGAAAGCGGCGCGATCGTCAACATTTCGTCGATGGCGGCGTGGACCAGCTATCCCTACGTCACCTATACCGCCACCAAATCCGCCATGATTTCCTTCACCCAGCAGATCGCGCTGCAAAACGCCGAATACGGCATCCGCGCCAACGTCATCCTGCCCGGGCTCATGGACACCTCGATGGCGGTCGATACGCGCGCCCGCGAATTCGGCAAGCCGCGCGAGGAAGTCGCCGCCGAGCGGGATGCGAAGGTGCCCTTGCGCCACCGCATGGGAACCGCCTGGGATGTCGCCCACGCGGCGCTGTTCCTGGCCTCCGACGAGGCGAATTTCATCACCGGTGTGGCATTGCCGGTGGATGGCGGCTCCAACGTCCGGCGCGGTTGACCGGAACGGCAGACGGATCAGCCGCCGATCGCTTCCTTCACGGCGTCCCGCAACAGCGCGGTCCGGGCCGACGCCGCTTCCATCAGGAAGGCGAAATCGCTGTGCGTGGTCAGGAAACGCGAGCCCATGCGAACGAATTTCGTGGCCATTTCGGGATCCCGTATACCGCCGATCCCGGGGAACTTTCCATTGGCGAGGCTGGCGTCGATGATCCGCCTCGCCGCCTTTTCCAGCTCCTTGCCGCCGAACTGGCCGGGCAGCCCCATCTCCATCAGAAGATCGTTGCTGCCGATATAGATCACGTCGATGCCATCGACGGCGGCAATTTCCTCGACATTCTCCACCGCCTCCGGCGTCTCGATCATCACGGCGAGCAATGTGTTGGCATTGAGTATGCCGGTCGCCTCCTTGGCCGGCAGGCCGCGATAGCCGAGCTGAGCGTAACCGCCGGCGACCGAGCGATGGCCGACCGGCGGGAAGCGGCAGCACGCCACCGCATGGCGCGCCTCTTCGGCCGTGTTGACGTGCGGCACGACGACGCCCATCGCACCCGAATCCAGCACCCGCGCCATGTGAAACTGCTCATGGCCGGCGACGCGGACAATCGGCGTGATGCCGGTGTCGAGGGCCGCGATGGAAATCTCGGCGGCCTTCTCCAGCGTAATCGGCGCGTGCTCCATGTCGATAAAGACCCAGTCATGGCCGCACGCCTTGGCGACCTTCGCGATTTCCCCGGATCGCACCATGCGCACCGACAATCCCAGCACCACCTCGCCGGCGCGCAGTTTTTCCAGCACCGTGTTCCGCGACTCGTCCATATTCCTGAATGCTCCCCAAATATTCTAGGCGGCGCTGGTCCGTTCCCGACGCGCGCGCTCGACCGAGTTGATTTCGTCGGACACGGTCGTCCGATGCAGCACCCGCCGCCGGGTCATTTCTTCATAGGGCCGGGCGCGATGCATGGTGCAGCGATTGTCCCAAAGCACCAGATCGCCCGTATGCCAGCGATGGGCGTGCACGAATTGCGGCTGCGTCGCGAAGTCGAGCAGTTCCTCGATCAATTGACGGCCCTTTTCCACCGGCCATCCGATGATGTGCGACGCGTGCGACGCGATGTACAGCGCCTTGCGGCCGGTAACCGGGTGGGTTCGCACCAGCACCTGCTGCACCGGCGGCAATTCCGCGCGGGCGCCGTCGGAAAATCCGGTGAAGCCCATCTTCTCGCGCGAATAAAAGATGCTGTGCTCGGCGATCAGACCATCGATCTCGCGCTTGCGCTCCTCGGGCAGCGCGTCGTAGGCCGCCCGCATGTCGGCGAATTCGGTGTTGCCGCCGCTCGGCGGAATCTCGTGCGCCGCCAACAGCGAACAGCGGGCCGGGATATGCTTGAAGGTATTGTCGGTGTGCCAGAGCTGGTTGGCGCGGCCGTGCAGCCGGCGTTCGTCATCCGCGGAGAGCAGTCCGCCGTCATGGCCGATATTCGAAATGTCTGCCATTTCCGGGCGCAATCGGCGTTCCTTGCCCGGCCGGTGGTAATTCGTCGCGGTGAAGACCGGCCCGAAATGGGCGCTGAAGGCGACCTGCTGTTCGTCGGTCAGCGATTGGCCGGGAAACACCAGCACCGCATAGGCATCGAAGGCGGCGTCTATTTCGGCAAGAATTTCGGGAGCGAGCGGCCCGGTAAGGTCTACCCCCCGGACCTCGGCGAAGAAACTGGGACTTTGGGGCGAAACAGTAATCGGCATGGCGATGTTCCAGTGGCGGCTTCGATCACGCCCCGAAGCATGACGTTAATCGAAAATCGGCGCAAGCAAGCCCGGCGCGATTCTGGTGTTCGACCACGTTGGCCCGGACGATCGCGGCACCGTCGGCTTGCCAATTGAAGGGGCGCACGTTCATACTTTCGCCGAAGGGCGGCGCCGCGCATGCCGTGCCGCAATCAAAATTTTCGAACCGCGAGGAAACCGCACCGCCCGGAACCGACCAATACGCCATTCCAACCACCGGCCGAGCGTGCGCCCGTTTCCGATAAAATAGAGGAAGGTCGGAAATCATGGCACTATCAGTAGGTCCACTCGACGGCGTCAAAGTGGTTGCCTGTTCAACCGCGCAGGCCGGCACGGTTCCCTATATGCTGATGGCCGATCTGGGGGCCGAGGTGATCAAGATCGAACTGCCGGGCGTCGGCGACAATTCTAGAAACAGCGGTCAGATCCCGGGCTTTCCCAGCACCTATTTCGAGACCAATAACCGTGGCGTGAAAAGCTTCACGCTCAACTTGAAGGCCTCTGAGGGCCGCGAAATCCTCTACGATCTGGTGAGGCAAGCCGATATCTTCGGCCAAAATTTCCGGCCCGGCGCGGCCGAGAAGAACGGCTTCGGTTATGAAGACCTGAAGAAGGTCAATCCGAAAATCGTCTACGCCTCGATTTCCGGCTACGGTCCGCGCGGCCCTCATGCGGCGCTGCCGGGCACCGATGCCATCGGCCAGGCGCTTGGCGGCATCGCCGAAGCGTATTCGACACCCGGCAATCCGCTGCGGACCGGCGTCGTGTCGGTTGCCGACGAAGCCTGCGCGATACTCACCTTCGGCGGCATACTGGCCGGATTGCACTGCGCCAAAACCACTGGTGTCGGACAGAAGATCGACACTTCGCTGCTCGGCGGGCTGACCCGTCTCATGGGCTGGACGTTCACCACCACCATGTGGAAGGACGCGAACCCGGTCACCGGCCAGGCGCGCATCACGGGCACCGCGGAACGTCCCGCCATCAGCGCCAGCTTCACCGACATCGACGGCAAACCCCTGGTGTTTCAGATGGGCGGCCGAAAGTGGCGGGACGCCATGACCGCGCTCGGCTTCCTTGCGCGCATGGAGGAAGAGGGCTTCGCCGACCTTGGCGTGGCGGTCACCTCGGAGGAAAAGCGGGCCGCGATGCTAGCCACCCTCGACGACCTGTTCGCCACGGGAAGCCGCGACGAATGGGTGGCATCGCTACGCGACGCCGACATCGTCGCGGCGCCCATCAACACCCTGCTTGAGGCATCCAACGATCCCGACGTTCTCGCCAACGAATACGTCACCGAGGTCGACTACCCGAAGCACGGCAAGCGGTTGAAGGTGCACGGCTCGCCCTGGCACTTCTCCGAAACCCCCGCCAAGATCGGCGTCGCCCCCGAACTCGGCGAGCATACCGACACCATCCTGCAGCGTCTCGGGTATAGCGATTCCCGGATCCGGGATCTCCGGGAAAAGAAAGTGATTTGAGCGGCGCGATGCCCGAGCAAACCCACTGACACGCACCTCCGGTAGGGGGTGCCGTTGACCGGCGTTGAATATCGAGGCATCATTTTAGACAGAACACCACGCATAGAATCTTTAGGAGACTGACTAACCAACGAATTTATTGCCATTCAGGGAGTGAGGTGCGTCATGAAACATCGCGGACTATTAACGGGCCTGTTGATATCCTTCGTACTTGTGACTTTCACTTGGACCCCGCTGATTGCAGCGGAGCAAAAGGGCACGCTTGTCATTGCCCTCGACACCCTGGGCGGTCAAAACCTGGATCCGATCCTGGAAACCCGGGCGTCGCATGCGCATTTTCAAGCGCCCGTATTCGACTCGCTCGTCGGGTTCGATTTTGAAAAAGGCGGCATTGGACCGGGTGTCGCCGAGCGCTGGGAACTCGCCAAGGACGGCCTCAGTTGGACCTTCTATCTTCGAAAAGGCCAGCGATGGCACAACGGCGATCCCCTCACCGCGCATGATGTGAAATTCAGCCTCGAACGCACCATGTCGAAGGAATCGGTTGCTTCCCGTTCGGCGGCGTTGCGGCGGAACGTGAAGAGCATCGAGGTGATCGACGATCTTACCGTGCGCGTAAACACCAAGGGCGTGCAGGTCCACTTTCCCGCAAGCATGAGCCGGGCGGTGTTCCAGGAAGGGCAGATGATGCCCAAAAAATACATCGAGAAGGTCGGCGTCGCCGAATTCCGCCGGAAACCGATTGGCAGCGGTCCCTGGAAGATCGTCAAAAGCGTGCCGGGCGACCGCGTCGAGTACGAAGCGGTCGATTACCCGCACTGGCGCGGCACGCCCAAATTCAAACGGATGACCATCCTGCTGGTGCCCGAGGAAAGCACCCGGGTCGCAATGGTCAGGACCGGCGAGGCGGCAATTGCCAGCATCAGCCCGGAATCGCTCAAGGAGGTCAAATCGGCCAAGTTGAAAGTGGTCTCGGTCCCGTCGACGATGCAGGCGGTCTATTATTTCTGGGGCACCTATCGCGACGATCAGAAGAACAATCCGATCGCCGACAAGCGCGTGCGGGAGGCCCTCTCGCTCGCCATCGACCGTAAGCAAATCATCGACCACGTGATGAACGGGGAAGCCCGGTGGCCGATGCCCTTCGCCACCTTCGGATACAGCGTCGATATGGACACGAAGAAATGGCGGAAGTGGAGCCGCAAGGCGCTGCGCTACGATCCCGCGCGGGCAAAAGAACTGCTGACCGAGGCGGGGTATCCGAACGGCTTCGATCTCAAATTCGCCAATACCGCCCTGCCCGGGACCCCGTACATGGTCCAGATCGGTCTGGCCGTCGCCGACTTCTGGAGCAAGATCGGCGTCAAGGTCAAATACAAGCACTATGAGTGGGGCGCCTTCCGCGCATTGCGGCGGGGACAAGAGAAACTGCGGGGCGGCGCTTCCATGTATCGCACCGCAGGACGGCCGGTCGCCGTCGCCCGATACATGTCGGGCTTTCACAGCAAGAGCCTGTCGCACCTGTTCGGCAACACCAAGGGCGACAAAAATATCTGTCCGGCGCTTTGCAAGGAATTTAACAGCCTTCACAAGCTTGTCGTGGCGGAGCAGGACGACGCCACGCGGACCAAGAACACCAACCGCATGATCAAGTTGGTGGCGGATTCCTGGGTGGCGGTTCCGATTCTCGAAGGGATGGGCTACTGGGCCGTCAATCCCAAGAAGGTCGGTGCGTTCAAGCCGATTCCCGGACGCCACGAGTTCGGCGACGTGTTCGAGCGCATGCCTCTGCCTGGGCAAATGGCCTGGAAGTAAGGGTTTCACCCTGCGGTCTTTGCGGCCGCGGGGACTCCCCTTGCCGAAAGACAAAATTAAATGCGGCGCTATATTTTGCAGCGGCTATGGCAGGGGGTCATTCTCCTCGCTCTGGTGACGACGATCGTCTTTTTCCTCGGGCGCCTCACCGGCAATCCGGTCGACCTAATGCTGCCCGAAGATGCGACCGAAGAAGACCGCACCGCCCTGATCGAAACCTTGGGGTTGGACGCCCCGATGTACAAACAGTTCGGCATCTTCGTCGTGAATGTCCTGCAAGGCGACCTCGGCGTATCTCACCGCTATCGCAGACCGGTGGTGGAAATATTCTTCTCGCGCCTGCCCAACACCCTCAAGATCGTTCCAGCCGCCATGATTCTCGCCATGATCATGGCCATTCCGCTCGGCATCGTGTCGGCGGTGCGCCGCGGTAGCATGATAGACAGGGTCTCGGGAACCATCGCCGTGTTGGGAATCGCCACGCCCAACTTCTGGCTCGGAATCCTGTTGATCTATGTTTTCAGCGTGCAACTGGGCTGGCTGCCCTCCGCGCGCATGGGCACGCCCCTTCACTACGTCCTGCCGACCATCACCTTGGGTACCTTTCTTGTCGCCGGGTTCATGCGGCTGATCCGATCCAGCATGCTGGATATCCTGGATAGCGAATTCGTCAAGCTCGCCCGCATCAAGGGTTTGAGCGAGACAACCGTGGTCTGGAAGCATTGTCTGCGAAATGCACTGATCCCGGTGCTCACGCTCTGGGGCGTGTTCATGGGGGGCCTGGTAACCGGCGCCATCGTCACGGAAACCGTCTTCGCCTGGCCCGGCATCGGCCGGCTGACGTTCGAAGCCGTGATCTTCCGGGATTACCCGCTCCTGCAGGCCGTCATCATCATGGACGCCGTCCTAATCCTCCTCATCAACCTGATGGTCGATATCCTCTACGCCTATATCGACCCGCGCATCCGATTGGCGGAATAACAAGATGTTGCGAAATCTGCCTTGGCTGTCAGTGGGCATAATCGCGGCCATGCTGTTCATGGCGATCTTCGCACCCCTGATCTCGCCGCATTCGCCGATCGACCAATCGCTCCCGGAAAAGCTTATACCCCCGGTCTGGGAAGAAGGCGGGACGGCAAAATACATCCTCGGCACCGATATATTCGGGCGCGACGTCCTCAGCCGGCTGTTTTATGGCGCCAGGGTAAGCATGATCGTGACCGCACTCGCGCTTTTGGTGGGCGGCGGTGTGGGGCTGGCGATCGGCATCGTCTCCGGCTATGTCGGCGGCCGCCTGGACAGTCTGCTCATGCGCATCGTCGATGCGGCTCTCGCCTTCCCCACCATTCTGTTCGCCTTGCTGCTGGCGGTGACCATGGGCCAGGGCCTGCAAACCATCGTCATCGCCATCAGCCTGCTGCTTTGGGCGCGATTCGCCCGGGTGGTGCGCGGCGAGGTGCTGGCCGTGAAAGGACGGGACTTCGTCGCATTGGCCAGGGTGCATGGATGTTCGCCGGTGCGCATCATGGCGACCCATATCCTGCCGAACGTGTTGAATACCTTCATGGTGCTGCTGACCCTGCATGTCGGCGTGGTGATCGTGGCCGAAGCCTCTCTCAGTTTCCTCGGCGCCGGCGTTCCACCGCCGACCCCATCCTGGGGACTGATGGTCGCCGAGGGCCGCGGCAAGATTTCCAGCGCCTGGTGGCTGTCGCTGATTCCGGGGATCGCCATTACCTTGGTCGTGCTTGCCTTTAACCTGTTCGGCGATTGGCTCCGGGACCGCCTCGACCCCAAATTGCGGCAACTGTGATGAACCGAATTATCGACGAAAAGCCGTATGGAGAGCGATCATGAGGGGAGACGTCGTTCTCGACGTGCGCGACCTGCACACGCATTTCTTTTTGCGCCGCGGCGTGGTGAAAGCCGTCGACGGGGTCAGTTTTTCGCTGCGGCGGGGAGAGGTGTTGGGCCTGGTCGGAGAATCGGCCTGCGGTAAGAGCGTGACGGCCCTGTCGCTGCTCCGCTTGCTCCCGCAAGGGGCGGCGCGCACGGTGCAGGGAGAGGTCCTGCTGGACGGAGAAGATCTGCTGACCAAGAGCGACCAGGAAATGCGCCGAATTCGCGGCCGCAAGATCGCCATGATCCTGCAGGATCCGCAGACCTCCCTGAACCCGGTGTTCACGATCGGCAATCAACTCCGCGAGGCGATCGCCAAGCATTTCGAGGGTCCGGCGGACACCGTGTTCCAACGGGCCGTCGAGGCATTGCGCAAGGTCAAGCTGGCCGCGCCGGAACAACGGATACACCAGTATCCGCACCAATTGAGCGGCGGCATGAAGCAGCGGGTGGTCGGCGCCATCGCGATCAGCTGCGAACCCCAGGTAATGATCGCGGACGAGCCCACGACGGCCCTCGACGTGACGATACAGTTGCAATACCTGCAATTGCTCAAGGAGCTCCAGAAAGACTCCGACATGGCGATTCTGTTCATCACGCATGACTTCGGCGTCGTCGCAAAAATGTGCGACCGTGTCGCCGTCATGTACGCCGGGCGCATCGTCGAGAGCGGACCGGTCCGCGAAGTCTTCAACAACCCCGCCCACCCCTATACCCAGGCGCTGATCGCCTCCGTGCCCAAGATGAAGGTGCAAGTGGACCGCCTGCACACGATCGAAGGCCAGCCGCCGGAGTTCTCCGACCTGCCGCAAGGCTGCCGTTTCGCACCGCGGTGTCCGCACGCCGACGACCGTTGCCAAGCGGCCTATCCCGCGACCTATACCGTCGGCAGTGAGCACACGGCCGCCTGCTGGAAATTGGAGGAACCCGCATGACGGAGCCCTTGCTGCGTGTCGAAGGTCTGTCCAAATACTTCCCTTACACGAAGGGCATCCTGTTTTCGAAAACCATCGGTCATGTGAAAGCGGTCGACGGAGTCGACTTTTCGATCGGATCGGGAGAGACGCTGGGGCTGGTCGGAGAATCAGGGTGCGGCAAGACGACGACGTCCCGGCTGATTCTCCATCTGGAAGAACCAACGAGCGGCCACGTTCTGCTGCAAGGCAACCCAATCCACAACATTCAGGGCGAGGCGCTGCGCGAGTACCGGTCCCGCGTGCAGGCGGTCTTCCAGGATCCGTGGTCGTCGCTCAACCCCCGAATGACGGTCGGCAAGATCATCGCCGAATCCCTTGTCGTGAACAAATGGGGAAGCCGCAGCGACATCGCACAGCGCGTGGCGGATTTGCTGCTGCAAGTCGGCTTGCGGGCGGAACACGCGCAGCAATATCCGCACGAATTCAGCGGCGGCCAGCGTCAGCGCGTTGCCCTGGCCAGCGCGCTCGCGTCGGAACCAAAACTTATCGTGCTCGACGAGCCGGTATCCGCTTTGGACGTCTCCATCCGGGCGCAAATCCTGAATCTGCTCAAAGACATTCAAAAGCGCGAAAACGTCGCCTACCTGCTTATCGCGCACAATTTGGCGACGGTCCGGCACATGGCGCATCAAACTGCCGTGATGTATCTCGGGCGCATCGTCGAATATGCCGCCACCGAAGATTTGTTCGAGAAGATATTGCACCCGTATACCAAGGCACTGTTCTCGGCGGTGCTCCCGGACAATCCGGACTTGCAGAACGACGAAATCGTGCTCACGGGAGAGGTGCCGTCGCCGCTGGATCCGCCCAGCGGCTGCCAATTCCACACCCGATGTCCATTCGCAAAGCCGGAGTGTGCGACCCAAGACCCGCCGCTGCGCGAAATAGCCCCCGGTCATTTGGTTTCGTGCCACCTGTACAACGAGTAACGGCCCGCCGCCGTAACACACGCTCCCGGTGGCAGAGGCGCTAGAGCAAATCCCGAGCGAACCGAAACGGTTCGCGACGACGAATTTGCTTATAAACTAAAGAGATAGACCATTTCACGTGAGTCGATTTAAACAAGAATTGGTCTAAGAAACCTCGCTCCGGACGATCGCGGCGCCGTCGACCAGCGCCTTCAGCTTGCCGAACGCCACGTCGCGCGGCAGGTATTTCATGCCGCAATCGGGCGCGGCGACCAGACGGTCCGGCGTAATGTGGCGAAGCGCGCCGCGCAGCCGTTCGGCGACCAGGGCGGGCGTTTCGACGTCGTTCGTGCCCAGGCTGATGACCCCGAACAAAATGGTCTTGCTCGGCAGGCGCTCCAGGATGACCGGGTCCAATTCGGGCTGCGCCGCTTCGATCGAGATCGCGCCGGCGCTGCACTGGTCGAGCTGCGGCAGGAAGGAATAGCCCTCCGGCTTGTCCTTCACCACATAGGCATAGCCGAAACAGAGATGCACGATGGTCGATCCCGATATGCCGTCAAGCGCCTGATCGATCGCGGCGACGCCGAAACGGTCGGCCTCCTCCGGATTCGCCTGCATATAGGGCTCGTCAATCTGGATGACATCCGCGCCGGCGTTCTTCAAATCCTGGACTTCTTCGTTCAGCGCCGCGGCATAGGCCGCAATCAGCGCTTCCTGGTCGCCGTAATGCTCATCCAGCGCCAGCTTCGCCATGGTGAAGGCGCCGGGAATGGTGATCTTGATCGGCCGGTCCGTATGGGCGCGCAGGAATTCCACGTCCCGCACCTGAACCGGGCGGGTGCGCCGGATCGGCCCGACGACGCGCGGCACCGGCGTCGCTTTGCCCCGCCGGTTCGGCACTTCGGCCGGATGGTCGAGGTCGATGCCATCGAGCGCGTTGGCGAAACGGTTGAAATAGCTTTCGCGGCGAATCTCGCCATCGGTGACGATGTCGATGCCGGCGCGTTCCTGATCGGTGATCGCCGTCAGCGTGGCGTCGTCCTGGGCTTCCGCGAGATACGCTTCCGGCACCCGCCAGACATCGCGCATCCGCACCCGCGGCGGGCCGCTGCCCAACAGCACCGCCTTGTCCACGAGCCAGTCGGGCTGCGGATAGCTGCCGACCAGCGTCGTGGGAATCAAGGCGTCGGCCATCCGACGATCAGTCGTCGCTCAAGCGTTCTTGCGTTCGACATATCCGTTCGGATCGCGGCTGGCGAGCTTGCTCGGGTCCGAGCCGGGGCGCTCCGATGGTTTCCCGAACTGCATCGCCAGAACTTCCGCACCTTCGCTTCCGGCGGTCAGCGTTGGCGCCGCCTCACCCGCGTCAACGCGGATCAGCGAGTTGCTCGGCAGCTCCTTGCCGTCCTGAATCAGCGATCCGCTGCAAATCAGGTAATATTGACCGTTGTGGTCGGCCACAATGCCGTCGGCCGTCGCATTCGCACCCATCCGGATACCGACCGTCCAAACACCATCATCCTGCGGCTTCATCAACTCCTCGCGAATCGTCTCCTTCGCCTTCACCTTCACGCTGCCCAGGTCGAAGATGCCTTCGATATTGCGGCCGGCACGGCAGGGCATGTTGTGCTTGTTGCCCGGCATCGCCCAATGGCCGCCGCTCGAAACATTGCGCAGCGTGAAAAACGAGATGCCGTCGTCGCGCCCGACGATCGGTCCGTACGGCGTAAAGGCGTCGGCATACTGGAATGTGATCGGCCGAACCTCTTTCTTGCCGATGCGGCCGTCGCCCGCGACGATAACCTGGAACTGATCCACATCGTGGAAATGCGGCTCGACCCGCGCGCCCGCGTAGGGCCGCACAACAAGAAAGGCCTGCGCCTTGTCGTCGATCAGGCCGGGGGCACCGACGTAGTTGTGCCGGGCGCCGACTCCGGCCGGGCGTTCGACTACCTTGATTTCAGCTTCCGAAGTGGCAACTGCTTGCATGGGGATCTTCCTCTCTCTCGCCGAGGCGGTGAATTTCGTAGCGTATTCTAGTCCGCTCGGGCGCGGTTGTCTTGTCTCCGACAGCGCACCTTTCGAATTATTCCTTCCGGGCCGTTAACCAACAATCCGCCGCGCCGCCGCCCAAACCCGCACCCCGACCGGTCACGTCTTAACCATCCAGGCCGGCCAGCAGCTTCGGAGGCGAAATCGGCAAATCCGCAAAACGATGGCCGGTGGCATTCCGGATCGCGTTGGCGACCGCCGCCAGCGGCGGTGCGATCGGCACCTCGCCCACCCCGCGCACGCCGAAGGGGTGCATGTCGCTCGGCACTTCGACAATGACCGTATCGATCATCGGCAGGTCCGAGGCGACCGGGATGCGATAGTCCAGGAATCCCGGATTTTCGAGCTGCCCGTCGTCATTGTAAATGTACTCTTCGTTGAGCGCCCACCCGACGCCCTGTGCGACGCCGCCCTGCATCTGGCCCTCGACATAGTCGGGATGGATCGCCCGGCCCGCGTCCTGGATTGCCGTATAGCGAAGGATGGTGACGCGTCCGGTCTCCGGATCGACTTCCAGGTCGCAGATATGCGTGCCGAAACCCGGTCCCGCCCCCTGCACGTTGGCCGATTTGCTGGCGTTGATCGGGCCCCCCGTGGAGCCCGCCTTGCCGGCAAGATCGGAGAGGCTCATCGGCTCGAAATCACCCGCATTGGGGCCGGCCGGCCGCGCTTGGCCATCTTCCCAGATGACCGCGTCAACGTCGATATCCCAAATCTTCGCCGCGCGCTCGCGCAACTGCTGGATCACCGACCGCGCCGCTTCGATCACCATCGTGCCCGCCGCGAAAGTCACGCGGCTGCCGCCGGTCACGGCGCTGAACCCGATCGAATCCGTATCCGCCACGAGCGCCTGCACCTGGCTGGTATCGACTCCCAAAACCTCCGCCGCCATGTTGACCATGGACGCACGCGAGCCGCCGATATCCGGGTTGCCGGTGGTCACGGTGACCGTGCCGTCTTCGTTGACCCGGACTTCCGCGCTGGCCTCGCCGCCAACGTTGAACCAGAAACCGGACGCCACGCCGCGGCCCTGATTGGGGCCGAGCGGCACGGCGTATTGCGGATGCCGTTTCGCCGCCTCCAGGGTTTCCTTGAAACCGATCTTGCGGAAGGTCGGGCCGTAGGCCGCCCGCGTTCCTTCGACCGCCGCATTCTTCAGACGTAATTCGAGCGGATCCATTCCCAGCTCCGCCGCGAGGTCGTCCATGGCGCTCTCGACCGAAAAGGCCGCGATCGGCGACCCGGGTGCGCGATAGGAATTGCTCTTCGGACGGTTCATGACGACGTCGTAGCCGACCGATTCCACATTCTCGATATCATACGGCGCGAAGGTGCAGCTCGCGGCCTGGCGCACCGGCGACCCGGGAAAGGCGCCCGCCTGGAACCGGAGGATCGACTGAGCAGCCGTGATGCGGCCATCCTTGGTCGCGCCGATCTTGACCGTGTTCGCCGAGCCGGAAGTCGGTCCGGTAGCGCGAAAGACATCCTCGCGGGTCATCACCATCTTGACCGGCCGGCCGGATATCTTCGAGAGCGCCAATGCCAGCGGCTCCAGATAGACAATCGTCTTGCCGCCGAAGCCGCCGCCGATCTCCGCCGGAATGGCCTTCACCGCCGAGATCTTCATGCCGGCCAACCGGGCGCTGACGTTGCGCACCATGAATTGGCCCTGACTGCTGCTCCAGATCGTCGCCTTGCCGTCCGGCGCGATGCTCGCCACCGCCGCATGCGGCTCGATATAGGCTTGATGCACCGGTTTGGTGGTGTACTCGCGCTCGACGATCACGTCGGCCGCCGCGAATCCGGCTTCGAGGTCGCCGATCGCAAATTCAAACCGTTTGGCGACATTCGACGCTTTTTTCGGTTTCGGCTCGACACCGTCCGTATAGATGAAATCGTGCAGCACCGGCGCGTCCGGCTTCATCGCCTCCTGCACATCGATGACGTGCGGCAGCACCTCGTATTTAACGTCGATCAGCTTGAGCGCCTGCTTGGCGATCCGGGCCGAGGTAGCGGCG
>JAOTYV010000009.1 GCA_029861675.1 Alphaproteobacteria bacterium | reverse complement strand
GGAACCGGAATCGAAATCTCGGGCGCTGACGTGCTCTTCGATGGAATTTCGATCGGCACATTTGCCGGCGGTACGCTCGGTGCGGCGCTCGTCGTGAGCCTGAACGGATTTGCGACAACGGCGGCGGCCACCGCGCTGGTCCAGGCGATCACTTACGAGAACACCGATGTGGTGGCGCCGACGGCCGGCGCGCGGACGGTGCAGTTTGTGCTGACTGACGGCGACGGCGGTACCAGCACGGCCGCGGATACCACGGTAACGGTCAGCGGGTCGAATTCCGCGCCGGCGATCGCCGGACTCGCGGGTGATGCGCTGCCCTATACGGAAGGCGATGGCCCGCTCGTGATCGAGCAGGGCGGCGACGCACTGGTGACGGACGTCGATTCATCCGACTTTGCCGGCGGCGCGCTGACCGTATCGATTGCGGGCGGAGATAGCGCCGAGGACGTGCTGTCGATCCGGGACAGCGGCACGCCGGGAACCGGGATCGAAGTCTCGGGCGCGGACGTGCTCTTTGACGGAATTTCAATCGGCACATTTGCGGGCGGAACACTCGGTGCCGATTTGGTCGTAAGCCTGAACGGTGGTGCGACGGCGGCGGCGGCCACCGCGCTGGTCCAGGCAATCACCTACGAGAACACCGATGTGGTGGCACCGACAACCGGTGCGCGGACGGTGCAGTTCGTGCTGGCCGATGGCGATGGCGGTACCAGCACGGCCGCGGATGCAACGGTGACGGTTAGTAGCGGGTCGAATGCACCGCCTGTGATGACCGGCCTCGCGGGCGACGCGTTGGCCTACACGGAGGGCGATGGGCCGGTCGTGATCGAGCAGGGCGGCAATGCGTTGGTGACGGATATTGATTCGGCGGATTTCGACACCGGTGCGCTGACCGTATCGATTGCCGGTGGGGATCCTGCCGAGGACGTGCTGTCGATCCGGGACAGCGGCACGCCGGGAACCGGGATCGAAACCTCGGGTGCGACCGTGCTCTTCGACGGAACGGCAATCGGCACATTTGCCGGCGGTACGCTCGGTGCTGCGTTGGTCGTGAGCCTGAACGGTTTTGCGACGGCGTCCGCAGCGACGGCGCTGGTCCAGGCGATCACTTACGAGAACACCGATGTGGTGGCGCCGACGGCCGGCGCGCGGACGGTGCAGTTCGTGCTGACCGACGGCGACGGCGGAACCAGCACGGCCGCGGACACCACGGTAACGGTCAGCGGGTCGAATTCCTCACCGGCGATCGCCGGCCTTGCGGGCGATGCGCTGCCCTATACGGAAGGCGATGGCCCGGTCGTGATCGAGCAGGGCGGCGACGCACTGGTGACGGACGTCGATTCATCCGACTTTGCCGGCGGCGCGCTGACCGTATCGATTGCTGGTGGGGATCCTGCCGAGGACGTGCTGTCGATCCGGGACAGCGGCACGCCGGGAACCGGGATCGAAACCTCGGGCGCGACCGTACTCTTTGACGGAACGGCAATCGGCACATTTGCCGGCGGTACGCTCGGAGCGGCACTCGTCGTGAGCCTGAACGGTTTTGCGACCGCGGCGGCGGCAACGGCGCTGGTCGGGGCGGTCACTTTCGAGGACACCGATGTCGTTGCGCCGACAACCGGCGTGCGGACGGTGCAGTTCGTGCTGACTGACGGCGATGGCGGCACCAGCACGGCCGTCAATGCGACGGTGACGGTCAGCGGGTCGAATTCCGCACCGGTGATTGTCGGTGTTGCGGATGACGCGCTGCCCTACACGGCGGGCGATGGGCCGGTCGTGATCGAGCAGGGCGGTGACGCGTTGGTGACGGATACCGATTCGCCGAATTTCGATACCGGCGCACTGACCGTATCGATTGCCGGCGGGGATAGCACCGAAGACGTGTTGTCGATCCAGGACAGCGGTACGCCGGGCTTCGGGGTCGAAGTCCTTGGCGGGACAATAAGCTTCGACGGCGTCTTGATCGGGACCTTCGCGGGCGGCACGCTCGGTGCGGCGCTCGTCGTGAGCCTGAATGGTTTTGCGACGGCGGCGGCGGCCACCGCACTGGTCCAGGCGATCACTTACGAGAACACCGATGCTGTGGCGCCGACGGCTAGTGCGCGGACAGTACAATTCGTACTGACCGACGGCGATGGCGGCACCAGCACGGCCGTCAATGCGACGGTGACGGTCAGCGGGTCGAATTCCGCGCCTGTGATTGCAGGCCTCGCGGGCGACGCGTTGCCTTATACGGAGGGCGACGGCCCGGTCGTGATCGAGCAGGGCGGTGACGCGTTGGTGACGGACGTCGATTCAGCCGACTTTGACGCCGGTGCGCTGACTGTATCGATTGCCGTTGGGGATCCTGCGGAGGACGTGCTGTCGATACGAGACAGCGGCACGCCGGGAACCGGAATCGAAGTCTCCGGCAACACCGTACTCTTTGACGGGACATCGATCGGTACATTTGCGGGAGGCACCGGTGGCGCCGCGCTCGTCGTGAGCCTGAACGGATTTGCGACAACGGCGGCGGCCACCGCGCTGGCACGGGCGATTGCTTACGAGAACACCGATGTGGTGGCGCCGACCCCCGGGCCGCGCACTGTGCAGTTCGTGCTGACCGACGGCGATGGCGGGACCAGCACGGCCGTGGATACCACGGTGACGGTATCCGATTTGGTAACCGGGACACTTGATGTTCGGGTATCCAACTCTACGGACGATGCGGAGGAACGAGTCAGCAGCGGTGCGATAAAACTTACCAGTAGCGATCTCGAGATGACGCTGGAAAAAGCGGAGCAAATCGTCGGACTCCGGTTCAACGGCATCGACGTCCCCAAAGGCGCCATCATCACCAGTGCGTATATCCAGTTCCAAGCGGATGAGGCAAGCAGTGGTATCGCCGATTTGACGATTCATGGAGAAGACGTTGATAACGCGCTGCAATTCTCGTCGGCGAATTTTGACATCTCCTCCCGGGCGGTGACGACGGCGTCGGCGCTTTGGCAGCCTGCAGACTGGACTACCGTAGGGGAGGCCGGTCCGGCCCAACAAACCGTGGACCTGTCCGCGGTCATTCAAGAGATCATTGACCGCGACGGCTGGGTATCGGGCAATTCGCTGGCGTTATTGATTTCGGGTTCGGGGAAACGGGTGGCGGAATCATACAATGGCGTTCAAAACGCCGCGCCCTTGCTGCATGTGGAATATCAAGCCCTTGACGATGGGGCGCCGGTTGTCGATCTCGATGCGGATGATAGTTCCGGGACAACGGGAGATAACTTCGCGGCCACGTTTTTAATTGGCGATCCAGCCCAAGCGATTGCCGATACAGACGTCGCCGTCACTGACAGCAACGGCGCAACTTTGGAGTTGGCAACCATAACGCTGACAAATCCTGAGGCCGGGGACACTCTCCTGGCCGGATCGCTCCCTTCAGGCATCTTGGTGGACGGCAGTTCGACGGCAACGAATTTGGTTCTGACCGGCACGGCGTCTCTTGCGGATTACGGCTCGGCGATCAGTGCGGTCACGTTCAACAACGTTTTGCCAGGACCCGTTACGGGCGATCGTAACATCGAAGTGGTGGTCAATGACGGCACCGTTGATAGCGCGCCCGCGGTCTCGACCATAAGCGTTGCGACGCCGCCGTCGGTGGTATTTTGGACCATGGGCGATACGCCATACAGCAATGGGGATTTTGGCAGAGTCGAAACAATCCTGAGCAATATTCCGGAAGACGTCGAGTTCGTGGTGCATGTCGGTGACATCAATGCCGGATCGAGCAAGGGCGTCGACCCTGCGTACTATCAAAGCGTTGCGGATCTCCTGAAAACATCGTCGGTTCCCGTGTTCATCATTCCCGGCGACAACGAGTACAACGACAAGGACGATCCCGACGCGGGCTTCGCCGCCTGGGAAGCCAATTTCGACTTCTTCGAGAACAACTGGGCGCACGGATTAACGGTCAACCACCAGGCGGTGAGGGATGAGAATTTTTCCTTCATATCCGGAGAAAAACTGTTCATCGGTATCAATCTGGTTGGCGGCAGGATTCACGACGCGCAGGAATGGGCCGATCGCTCGGCGGATGATTTGGCTTGGATCGAATCGAACTTCGCCGATTTTGGGGATCAGGTCACGAGCGCGGTTATTTTTGGCCATGCCGCTCCCAGCAAGAGCGGATACGAAGTGTTTGAATCGGGGTTTGTGGCTGCCTCCCAGGCGTTTACCAAGCCGATCTTGTATCTGATGGGCGATGCGCATACGTGGACGGCCGATATTCCCTATTCGGCCGCGCCCAATCTTACGCGTATAATAATCGACAGAACAGGTAGCGGCAGTGCGCAAGACGATCCCTTGAAAGTGAGCCTGTTCGACGATCCGAACGATCCCTATTCATTCGATCACGAATTCGACCTTTTCCTTACGTAAAGTAAGATTGGAGCCATAAATCTGACGATCGATGCACCATTTTTCTTTGTATGCTCGAGGGGAGCAACCAGGGACTAAAGTAACGACGGAGAGCAACAACCGAATTATTGCATAAGAGCTTACATGAACAAGCCGACCGCAGAACCGATTAGAGAAGTTTTTTTAGCGTGTCGCCGATCATTATTGGCTGTGGTGATTTTTAGTCTCTGCATCAATTTGTTAATGCTGACGTCGCCGCTCTATATGCTTCAGCTGTTCGATCGAGTGCTCAACAGCAGGAGTGAGGAAACTCTTGTCTATTTGACGCTCATTGCCGCGCTTGCCTTTGTGACGCTCGGTGTGTTGGAAGCAGTCCGCAATCATGTGTTGGTACGCCTGAATTGTTGGATCGACGCGCAGTTGAGTTCGTTGGTCCTAAGGCAATGTGTCCAAACCGCGCTCCACGGCAGCCGACATTCATCCGTCCAGGGGCTTAGGGACCTGTCCACCACCAGCGCCTTTCTTTCGGGATCCGGCATCTTTTCCATTCTGGATGCCCCCTGGTCGCCGATATTCATCATTGCGATCTTCATGCTCCATTCCACACTGGGTTGGTTTTCCGTCGCAGGTCTGATCTTGTTGTTTTCCCTTGTAATCGTGAGCGAATTCAGCACGCGTTCGATATTGAATCAGTCCAACGCCAAGTCGATGAAATCGCTCGTTGACGCGGAAACGACCGTGCGCAACGCCGATGTGGTGGAAGCGATGGGAATGATGCCCAATCTCCTCAATCGTTGGAACCAGACGGATGGAGAATCCTTGGGGCTGCGCGGCGTGGCGTATAATCGCGTCGGCAACATCAGAGCGGTGACGCGGTCCTTCCGGATGCTCTTGCAGATCGGCATCCTGGGATTAGGGGCGTGGCTGGCGTTGAAAGCGGAAGTGACGCCCGGTGCGATGATCGCAGGTTCGATCTTGTTCGGCCGAGCCATGGCGCCGGTAGATCAAGCCATAGGATCGTGGCGGTCGGCGATCGTGGCACGAGACGCATACCGGAGGCTAAAGAACCATCTGATGGGAGTGTCCTGGCCTGCAGAACCGATGCAGCTCCCGAAACCCAGTGGTCATCTGCAGGTTGAAGGGGTCACGTTCTTTTATCCCGAGACCACCGAACCGTGCATCCGCAATGTAAATTTTGCATTGGATCCTGGTGAAGTATTGGGAATCGTGGGGCCGACCGCGACGGGAAAGTCAACCTTGGCGCGTCTTTTGATCGGCAATCTCACGCCGAGTTCGGGTCACGTCAGGTTAGACAATGCAGATGTGTCGAACTGGGATTCGCAGGATTTGGGTCCCCATGTCGGTTATTTGCCGCAAGACGTCGAACTGTTTACTGGCAGCGTGCGCGCCAATATTGCCCGAATGGGTGATGAAGAGAGCGCGGCCATTGTCGAGGCGGCGAGCCTGGCCGAGGTCCATGACGTGATCCTGCGCCTCAAGGATGGCTATGAGACCGAAATTGGCCATAACGGCGCTGTACTGTCTGGTGGGCAATGCCAACGCGTTGCGCTGGCCCGGGCCCTGTTCGGCGATCCAAAGTTTATCGTATTGGACGAACCGAACGCCAACTTGGACCAGGACGGGGAAAACGCGCTCGCACGCACGCTTGTTCGTCTTGGTGAGCGCAATGTAACAACCGTCGTCGTGACACACCGCCTTTGGATCTTGCGTCACGTCGACAAGATTCTTGTCCTTCGCGATGGCGGAGTCGAAATGTTCGGCCCGAGAGACGAAATTTTGGCGAAAATAGCGCGCCCGGCCCCCGCCGAAGCGCTTCAGACAACGGCAGGACCAACATATGCCTGATGTTCCAGCAGAGACCCGCGCCATCAGAACGCGTCGCAACATGGGAACGTTCCGGCCAATCGCGGTTGGCATCTTTACCATAGCCTTGTTTGCCGGTGGGGCGGTCGCGTGGTCGACGCTTGCTCCGATCGAGAGTGCTGCGATCGCGCCCGGGTTTGTCAGTGTCGAATCCAATCGCAAGACGATCAAACATCTTGAGGGTGGAATTATTCGCTCGATCCTCGTCCGCGAAGGGCAAAAGGTACAACGCGGCCAAAAGATGATCGTGTTGGATTCGACGCAGGTAAGGGTGAACCTTAAACGCCTGCGAGGGCGCCTATTGGCGCTGCGGGCAATGGAGACCCGGCTGATTACGGAGAAATTCGGACACGACACGATTGTCTTTCCATCGACCGTCTTTGCCGGTGGGGACGGTTGGAAACACGATGAAGTGGAGCTGGCCAAGGTTCTTGAGGGCGAAATTAGTATTTTCAAGACGCGGCGACAGGCATTGGCGAGCCGCATAGGGCTGTTGAAGCAACAGAATTCGCAAATCCATGATCAGATCAAGGGCTTTAAGAATGACCTGGTTTCCAAGCGAAAGCAGCTACGCGTCATAAGTGAAGAAATTACGATTTATGAAGGTTTGTTTCGAAAAGGGCTTACTCAAAAACCCCGGTTGCTCGAACTGGAACTTAGAAAGGCCGAGTTGGAAGGCGATCGAATCAAGAGCGAAACCAGTATCGTTCAAGCCAAGCATAAATTGAATGAGACCAGCTTGCGCATCAAGGATCTGCGCGGCGAGCGGCGCAAGGAAATCTCTGAACGGCTGCGCGAGGTTCAAACCCAGATTCTTGAACAATTGGCGAGGATTAATTCCGCCGAGGAGGTGTTGCGACGGGCCGTTGTTACGGCGCCCTTGGATGGCACGGTCGTCGCGCTGAAAATTCATACCATCGGGGGCGTCGTACGGTCAGGCGATCCGCTGCTCGAAATCGTACCGATTGGCGATCGCCTTCTTGTCGACGCGCAGATTAATCCCAGGGATATTGACGTTGTGCATCCCGGTTTGTCGGCTCAGGTTCATTTCGTCCCGTTTCGAAAGCGGCACATCCAGCCCTTGCAAGGGAAGGTCATGTCCGTTTCAGCGGATCGGCTGATCGATGAACGCAGCGGCGAATCCTACTACCTCGCACGGATCGAGATGGCGGTAACGCCGGACGTCGATTTAAAAAAGAACGCGCTGTATCCGGGCATGCCGGCGGAAGTCATGATCATTACGGGCACGCGGACGACCTTCGACTATATGTTCGATCCGATCGTCCGCAGTTTCAATCTGGCGTTCCGCGAAAAATAATTGATCCCGCGTTCCGTTACCGTGTCGCGGGCGGAAAACCATCAGGTTCGAATAAGAATTTGGGGACCGCGAGATCGTTAGTTTTGTGTCGTAAAACGCGTCTCGACGAATGAAATGTTGCCGTCACGGGTTACGGTGCCCACGCTGAGTTCATATTCCGTGACCGGTAGAAGAAAACCGTTCGGGACGGCGAATGTCGTCGAGGTGCCGGGCACCCTCGCCGCTATTTTGACGTTCAGGTCGTCGTTTTCGATCTTTACGATATAGGACGCGACGCCGGCGACGGCACGCCATGAAATGTCCAGACCATTCACGGAAACATGCTTTGCCGCGGGACGCGGATCGATGAAGGCGGTGGTTGCGGGCAGCCGATGGCTTAGTGTCGATTTGCCAACGAGCGTCGCGCCCGCGGAAGTCTTGCCGGAAAATTTATAAATTCCTTCCGGATAGGCGGCCATCAGCGATGCGGTATTTCTGGGTTCGGGGGATTCGAACTGGAATTGCCGTATCCCCAGAGTTGAGGCGTCGGGGGCTTTGAAGTTGACGACGGTCCGGCCATCCGGCGAGACCACAACGAGTTCGGCTAAACCGTCATCCCCCGATTTGACCTGGAAAACGACTTCCACGTCACCGTCGGTGGCATTTTGTTCGAAAAATACTTTTGCGACGGCGAGTTTGACCGCCGCGGCGGATTTAATGTCCGCCCCGTGGGCCCAACCGCTGAGCGAGAGTACGAGGAGTGCAAGGGCCGCTGTTCGCACCCGGTGTCTCATCTGACGTGGCTCCATGCGAATACCGACCGCGTAACAGTCGCGTCTGTTGCAGGAATCTATGATTTCTTGGCGAATCCGTGCCGGATCAGCCGTAAATCCGCGTCCCCGATCAGCCCGATTTCCGGCGCATAGTATTTGTATTCCGTTTCCAGGAAATTTAGCGCCGTGCCTTCTTTGACCTTCAGGCATTTGGCGAATGTTCCCGCGGGTGTCTTGCACGTCTCATTGAGGCTGATGACCTCGGCACGGTCCATCGCCACGTCGGGCGCGATCTCTTGATAATATTTCATGCCCACTTTCGGCGCGCCGGACATAATCAGCCCGGCCTTGTTGCCATTCGTGCCGGCAAGCCATGAACCATCGTGCTTCACCACCTTGCCGTTCTGGTAGAAATCGACTTCTTCACCGAAATAGAAGACGTCCTTCGTTTCCTCGCACATGGCAAAGAAATTGCGCGAGATCTCGTACAGCGCACCGTCCTGCCATTCTCGCTCCTCGATGACGCGGGTGGCGACCCCGTCGACCATTCGGGTTTCATCGAGCACCGTGATTTGGAGCTTGGTATCGTCCCCCGTCAAGACAAGCTGGAATCCGGGCTCCATGATGAAGTATTGATTCCGGCCCGTTGTCACCAGGTTGCATTTCGAGATACCGAATTCTTCCTGCCACGATGAACTCCGTACTTCGTTCAGGACGACTACCGTGGACACTACAAGGAACGCTGCGATCGCCAATATGACTGTGGATTTTCGTCTGATCATTGAGAACCCTCCATAGTGCCAGTCAGGTTTGCTGTGAATTCAGTATGCACCCTTTCGTGGTGGTTGATGTTTCGTCGAGACTTGGATGCCGGCGTAACGGCACCCGCAGCCCGTTAAAAGAAGAAGACGCCGAGGGCGGTGACCCCCATTTGAGGGTCGGAGCCGTCGTTTCTGCGCCACGCATCTCCAGGAAAGAACAAGCCGCCCCTGGTCTCGAATCCGAGTCCCCGAATGCCGAACAGGTTGCGAAATCCGAGAATTACGTCGAACTCGCTCCCGACATTTTTGCTCGAGCCGAACCGGTTCATTTCGGCGGTCAGCGACTGTCCCCGAATCTCCGTCGCGATCTCGTTCAACCAGTACTGATGATAGACGAGATCGACAAACATGCTTGCGAAAGGCCGAAAGCCGACGCCGGCGGTGACGATCTTCAAGTTGCTGATTTCCGGCGTGAGAACCTCGCCTTTTGTGACAAATTGGGTAACGCCGCCAAATCTTCCTTCATTCGACTGCAAGCCGGTTTGACGGAACTCATTGTTTGTGCCGTCGGTCGAATCGCCGTCACCGGTGCCGTATGCAAAGCTCAGCGTGACGCTGGGCTGGAGCGGCGTCTTCAAAAACCGATAGGTACCGCCGACGTCTAAGGCGCCGGCCGAAAGAGTTCGTGAATTCTCATCCTCGCCTGTCACATAGGCAAGCTCGGTCCAGTAGTTGAATGCGTCTATTGGTCTGCCGGATGCGCGCAGCCCCAGGAAATGCGGCTTCCCTTCTTCTCCGGATGTATCGTTGCGGTGAATCCAGTAGGCCCCAAGTTTATGGTCCTCGATTCCGCGATACTCGGTGTAGACGATGTAGTTGTTGGTTTCGGTCGTCGGTACGAAAGCGGTCAGGTCCAGATCCACCAAATCCTCGCGCGACACGCTTGCTTCGATGTGAAAGTCGCCCGGCTTGAGGGTGAGAATGGCCGCGTCCAGCGCCGCGTCATACAACCAAAGTCTGTTGTCCTCGAAATTTCGGCGTCCCACGGTAAATTCGACGCCTGAGGACGGCGGTTTGAATTTTACGTAAAGCTGGTCGATAAGCAACGAAAACTGCCGCCGATCGGCGGGCTGCAGAGATCCATCCGGAAGCGTCAAGGGATCCTGTTCGAAGGCCGCGAACACCTTTTCAACTGTCACCTCCAGCCTTGTTTCCAACAAATTATTCGGTCGATACGTAATCGACCCGAACACGGTTGGCGCCAGGAAAAGGGCGTCGTCCTTAATCCGGGAGTCGAGATCGAGATTCCGGAAATACGGGATTTCCGTCTCGAGGCCCCATACATATTCGAGCGGCAGGACGCCGGTCGGCGCTTTTATCGGCGCCTTCTTCAGATCTTTTTGCCGGCTTTCGCGGCCGCTGGGCGGCAGGCGGAATTGAGCGACCTGAAATTCGTTTGCGCGATCTGCTATCCGGCGGTTGCCTTCCCGCTCGATCCAGTGGTCGGCAACCCCCTGTCTTAATGTGTCAACCAGGACGGGACCTGCAATCGCTGACTCCCGCTGCTCGAATTCCGTCCCCACCGTTGGTTTTGCCGTGCCACCCGACACTGCAACAACCAGCGTGATTGCGAAGGATCCCAACGCAATCACGCCCCCCCTCAACTTGGTCATTCCAATCTCTTTTTATAGTTTGATCATGCTACCTTTCGTTAATTTACTACTAGGCGTCGGCCAGTCCAAGGTCCGACTGACGATCGGCCCTCGATCCAATGATCAGATAGAGCGCCGGTATGGCGAACAATGTGACCAGGGTGGATGCAACGACGCCGCCTATGATAACGACTGCGGTGGGTTGCACGATCTCGAGACCGGCAATTTGCCCGAATGCAACAATCGGCAGCAAAGCGGCGATAATCGCGGCCGAACTCGCCAGGATGGGCGCGAGCCGTTCCCGCGCACCGCGCAGCACGAGTTCGAGCCCAAACGGTACGCCGTCCTCTCCCTCGAGTCGCTGGTAGTGATTGATCAGCAGGATGCCGTTCCGGGCGGCGATGCCGACGACCGCGAAGAACCCGACGAGCGAGCCCAGCGTGATCACGCCACCACTAGCGGCTCCGGCCAGCACGCCGCCGGCAACCGCTGCCGGGATTGCCAGGAAGGCGATCAATGCAAGACCCCAACTTCGCAGGGCTGCCTGCAGAAGAAGAATTATGCCGATCAGAGCGGCAATGGCCAAACCAAGCGTGCGCGTTTGGGCGTCCTTTTGCTCGGCGAACTCGCCCAGGACCTTCGGGTAATGTTCGAGCGGGAACCTAACGTTTTTCAAACGCGCTTCGACATCCGCGTTTACGGAGGCAAGATCACGCCCGGATATGTTCGCCACGACATCGATGTAGTTCGCGATACCGTCGTGCTTCAAGACTGTCGGAGTCGGTTCAATTCGCACGTCGGCGACATCACCGAGACGCACATGGTGCCGATCCGACTTTTCGACGAGCAGATCGCTGATGTTGTCCAGACTGTGGCGCGACTCGGGTGCGCTCCAGACCAGCACATCATAGATCTTCTGCTCTTCATACAGATAACCGACGGTCAGACCCGCGAATACGGTCGCCGCAGAGCGCCGCACCTCGCCCGGTTTGACGTTCGCCGCGCTGGCCTTCTTGAGGTCAACCTTGACGCGGATTTGGGGCTCCATCACCTGACCGACGGCGCGCAAATCGACGAGTCCGTCAACGCCGGAAAGCGCTTTCCGGACTTCTTCGGCCTTTTTACGCAGAACTTCGCGCTTGTGGCCGAAGATGCGTACGACGAGCGGACTGCTGGTGCCGGTCAATGCTTCGCTCACCGTATCACGCAGATAGGCCTGCATGTTACGGTCGATGCCCGGATACCCGTTGATCGTCTCCCGAATCTTCGAGACCATTCCATCGTAGTCGGAATTTGATTCGATCCCGACCCAGAGTTGGGCCGAATTGATTCCGACGATCTGGTCGCCCGTCACCGCGCGTCCAATGTGGGCGCCCACGTTTCGCACGCCGGACAGCTCATTCAATTCTTTGCTGAGCCGCGACACGATCCGGTAGGTTTCCTGATGCGATGTTCCGGGAGCGGTCGCCACGTTCACGAGCAGCTCGCGTTCCTTCAGGGCCGGAAGCAGCGACTGTCCCAGCGTTGGCCAAATTGCGAAGCTGACGACCACCGCAAGGCCGGTGCCGACAGACACCGCGCGCGGGGCCTTCATGAGCCCCTGGAGCATCGCCTCGTACCCGTTGCGTAATCCAACCGCAATCGGCGATTCGGCGCCTGACGCTTGTCCTTTTCCAAGGAGCACCAGGCTCAGCGCCGGCGTCACGGTCAAGCCGATAATCAGGGAAGCGACCACGGCCAATCCATAGGCCATTGCCAGCGGTTGGAAGAAGGCCCCCGATATGCCGCCCATGAAGAAGATGGGCGTTACGGCGAGTAAGACTATCGCCGCGCCATAAACAGTGGCGCTTCGCGTTTCGAGCGTCGTGTCGAGAATTATTTTGGCGATCGGTTCGCCGCTCTCTTCGTTTCGCTCGCGCAATCGTCCCATGAGCTTGTCCACACCGACGATCGCGTCATCGATGACGACGCCAAGAGCTAGAACGAGGCCCGCGAGCATCATCGTGTTCAGCGTCGCGCCGAGCAGGTCGAGGACGATCACGGCAGCCAACAGCGACACCGGAATCGACACGAGACTGACCAGCGCGGTCCGCCAATTGAAGAGGAAGGCGCCAATGAGCAGGATTACGAGAATGGCGCCGACAATGATCGCCTGTGTAAGATTGACGACCGACTCCTCGATATACGAAGCCAACCGGAATACGCTGGCGTCGATCGTCACGCCAGGAAGACCGAGGCGCAGTTCCTTGAGCGCTTGCTCGACATTACGGGTGACTTCCAGCGTATTGGCGGACGGAAATTTCTCCACCACGAGCAGGAGACCCTTGCCACCGTTGACGTAGGCGTCGCCGATCAGCGGCGGATGCCCGAAGGAAACCTCCGCGACGTCGCCCAAGGCCATTTTCTTGCCCTTCAACAGCAGGTGGGGCGGCGCGACGGCCACTTTCGCCATGTCCTCCGGCTTGTAGATCGGCATTACGTGCTGGACACCGAGCCGTTGCTCCGGCCCATCAACCCAGCCGCCCGTGCCGGGGGTAGATCCCTTCAGGAAGGTCAAGGGTGACACCCACAGCGCATCGCCGGCCGCGGTAATGACGTCATTCTGTATCAGACGGGCTTGGCGCAGCCGCTCGGAATCGATCTGGACGTGCATCTGTCGCAGGCGCTGTCCCCAGATCGCCACGTTAGACACACCGGGAATACCCACCAGCTTCGGCTGGATCGTCCACCTGGCCAGCATCGACAGTTCTGTCGGTTCGACCTCGTCGGAAGAAATTCCGATCATCATGAAGCGGCTGGTCGACGAGAGCGGTTGCAGGATCTGCGGCGGGTTGGCGACGTTGGGCAAATAGATCGCCAGCGCCAGCCTCTCCTGAACCATTTGGCGGGCCCTGATGAGATCGGTACCGCGATTAAACCTGAGTTCAATCGAGGACAGACCGGTAACCGATTCCGACCGAATGGATTCAACCCATGGCACGCCGCTGAGCAATTCCTCGAGGTTGAGGGTAATCATGTCCTCCATTTCCTGGGCGGACAGTCCGATCGCTTCCGTTTGAACCTTGACGATCGGCTGCTCGTACTCCGGGAAGACATCGACGGGCATATTCTGGAGTTGCAGGCTGCCGAAGACGATCAATGCCGCCGCAATACCCAAGACTCCGACCCGAAACTCCATGCTCGATCCAATTAGCCAGCGAAACATTATTTTATCTCCCCGTTTGCCCCCATTTTGAAGGCGTGACGCACGTCACTTATTCAATCGCCTCAATTGAGCGCGCTATCTCTTGTAAATTACCTCTGCGCCGAACAGCAGAGACGATCCCACGGTTACCACCTCGGTTCCGACGGGCGGGCCGCCGGTCAATACGGCAAGTTCGCCCACGATGCGCTCAACGCTCACGCGCTTTCGTTCGTATACCAACGGCTTCGCCGTCGTGTAGACCCAGGGCTTGCCCTTTCCGTCGTAGTACACGGCGCTGTAAGGCACGATTTTTCGCTTCTTGTTGCTGCCGGATAGCTGCAATTCGACACGCATGCGGTCGCCCACCTTCAGGCTATGTTCGGTGCCGGGGACAATGTAATAGACGCGCAGCATCGACCGTTTCGGGTCCAGAAGCGGCGGCAATTTGGCGCGAATTGCCGACACTTCCTTCGGCAGTTTGCCGCGCGTGGCCAGCGGCAGGACGCGCGCCGGCACGTTTTTCGCCACCCTGTTCCACTCCTCCTCCGACAGCGTTAGACGAAGATAGGCACCGCTCTCGTTGGGCAACTGCGGCCTTGCGGCGACCGTTTTCACCTGTGCTTGACCGAAGCTTCCAAATCCGCCACGGGCGATTTTTTGCTCGGCTTGGATTTTTAAGGGATGGGTGATCTGACCCCCGACCATTTGTTTCCGGATAATCCTTTGTTCCGAAATCTTGCCGGTTTCGATGCCCAGCCGCTCGACCGCCCGGGCGGTTAGAATGACCCGTTTGATCTTGCTCCCCGGGACCGGTTCGAACTTGACCGCGGTGCTCGGCCCGGTCGGTCCCGATCCTCCTGCTTGCACCACAGCCGGCGCCAGAAAGAGCGCGGTCATCGCCGTCATGGCGATAAAGCCGCCGGCAATTCTTCTTCCGTCACGATTCGGTGTTACGGCGACTACATGATCCACATTCATCTGAACGACTCCTCTGGCCTTATTTCAATGTCTCTCGTACCAATAGCTTCAGCGTTTCCGCGCAATTCCACGCTCAGTATTCGACGTATCACAACGGCGGAATGATGCCGTCCTTGCCGACGAAAACAAAGACTGCCTCGTACTTACCGTCTCCATTCTTCTGCGCCCCGGCAAAGATCGGAATTCCACTCTTTAACAAGCTCTTGTCGCCAAGCCCCATGCGTAGGACCGGTATTTCCCGGCCGACTTCCACATCCGTTTCTTCTTGTTCGGTGGGGCCGTATTTGATCGACAGAACGCGGCCTTCGATATCGTCGACCCAGCCGTGCGCAATGACGCTTTCGGAGGTCAAATCCCATTTCTTGTGCCCTACGGCGACACCGCGCAACTCTTCATCGATGATGCGAAACTCGTAGCCCCGGTGCAGCCAGCTCAACGAATCCCGGACGATCGGACTGTATTCGTCCAGTTTCACCGCAACGGACCCGACATAGACGCCGAAATCCACCTTGGTAAAGCTGCCTTTTTGTAGAGTAATTACCGTGAGATTTTCATCGTGTGCGAGTTCAAGCGTGTCGCCTTCCTTGGTCTTCACGACCATCGCGGAATCCGTCAGCTCCATGATTTGACCACGAATATGGTCGGGCTCGTTTTCCGATGGCGTTACCTTTTGGGCGTATGCAGGAACACTGGACGCCCAAATAATGAACGACACGACGGCCAAGTGATAACAGAAGGCTCTCACCATACTTACGTCCCCCTTTGGTTTGATTGGACCCGACCACGGTCGAAGCGATGCCCCGAGGATACCGGTTGCGGGAGATAGTGGCGCATTGGCATTTCCATTTCTCCCTAACTCGTCGTTGCTTGCGTCGGCAAAACACCGGTCGATCTCACGGACAATGATCCGAACCGAAGGTATAGAATCGGCACGATAATCAAGGTCAGAATTGTCGATGTGACGAGACCGCCAAGAATGACCACGGCCATCGGATGCTCGATCTCATGACCGGGAATGCTGCCGGCTACGATCAAGGGCAACAGCGCGAAGATGGTGCACAAGGTTGTCATCAGGATCGGCGACAGCCTCTCTTCCGCGCCACGCAGGATCAGTTCGATACCGAAGGGTTCGCCTTCCACTTCCTCAATATGGCGATAATGCTGGATGAGAAGAATTCCGTTCCGCGCGGCAATTCCAAGCACCGTAATGATCCCGACCAGGGAGCCGAGCGAAATGATGCCGTCCCCAAGGTATGCAGCCAGAATGCCACCGACGAGTGCCGCCGGCAGGCCCAGGAAGATCAGGCTAGCGAGCCACCAGTTCCGGAATGACGCCTGGAGAATAATGAAGATCGCAATGGCAACGAATATCGAAGCAAACAACAGCTTCTCCGTTGCGGCCTCGACCTCTTTATATTCTCCGGAAATCTCCGGATGGTACCCGACCGGGAATTTGAGCTTCTCGATCCGGTCTTCGACCTCTTCGGCGACCGATCCGAGGTCGCGGCCCCTAACGTTGCCCTCCACTTCGATCTCGCGTGAGTTGTTCCAACGCTTGATCACATTGGGAGTCGGCACAATCTTCAGATCCGCGACGTCGCCCAGCCTTACGCGCCCGCCATAGGGCGTGTCGATTGTGTACTCTCGCAGGGTATCGATATCGTGACGCACCGACTCCGGCGCCCATACGAAAACGTCATATACCTTGCCTTCACGATGGATGTCGGTGACTTCAATTCCCGACGTCAAAGCCGCCGCGACACGACGCACGTCGCCCGGTTTGAGGCCATGCCGGGCCGCTTTTTCCAGATTCACCGTGACATCGATTTGCGGGATATTGACCTGCTGACCGACATGCAAATCGATGAGTCCGGGCACGTCCTTCAGGGCCTCGTACACCTCGGCCGCACTCTTACGCAGCACCGGAAGTTCCGGTCCATAGATCCGCACGACAATTGCATCGCTCGATCCGGTCAGGACTTCCTTGATGCGCTCCCGCAGATAAGTCTGCACATCGCGGCGCATTCCGGGATAGCCCTCGACGGCTTCCTCGATGGCACCGCGGGCCTTGTCGTAATCCACCTTGGGATCGACACTGACCCAGTTTTCGGTGAAGTTGATGCCGTAGGGTTCGTCACCGTTAACCGCGTTGCCCAGATGGGCGCCGAAATTTCGAACCCCTGCGATTTGCCGCAGTTCAACACTGGAGCGCTGTGTAATTCGGAAAGTCTCCGGGTGCGAGGTTCCCTCGGGCGGGATCCAGTGCATCAGAAAGTCTCTCTCCTTGAAATTCGGGAGAAGAGCATTTCCGAGCAACGGATATACCCCGGCACCGGCGGCGATTACGACGAAAACGCCAGCAGCCGTTGCGCGCGGGCTGGAAATTACACTCGTAAGAATCCTGCGATAGTGCCGCTTGAGCCATGGCACCAGCGGAGATTCCCTGTGCGAGATATCCGCGCGATCGAGCAGAATGTAGCAAAGCGCCGGTGTGACCGTCGTTGCCACTACCATGGACGCCAGCATCGCCAGCAGGAACGACATCGCCAGCGGCTCGAAGAACGCGCCGGACAGCCCGCCCATGAAGAACACGGGCGTTACGGCAAGGACGATGATGATCGTCGCCTGCAGAATCGCCGGCCGCACCTCCATCGACGCCTCGAGGACGATTCGTGCCGTCGTTTTCGTGCTGCCTGCATTGCGGGCCTGGCGCAACCGTCGCACGATGTTCTCGACATCGATGATCGCGTCGTCCACGACGGATCCGAGCGCCACGACGAAGCCCGCCAAGACCATCGTGTTGATCGTGGCGTCCATGAAGTAGAGAACGACCCCCGCCGCGACGAGCGATAGCGGGATCGCAATCACGCTGATTAACGCCACACGCCATTCAAAGAGGAAGGCGCCAAGGACAATTATGACCAGGATAGCGCCGAGGATCAGCGCTGTTGTCAAGTTATCGATCGATAGCTCGATAAAGGTTGCCGGCCGGAATATCGTCGAGTCAATCTTGATGTCGGGGAGGCCAGCCTGCATTTCCGCAAGTACTTTCTCGATCCCTTTCGTGACCTGGAGCGTGTTGGCCCATGGCAGCTTTTCGACGATCAACATCAAGCCGACTTCGTCGTCGATGATGGCGTCCCCGACCAAGGGCCACGTGCCCCATTTAACGTCTGCAACGTCGCGTATCCGGGGCGGCGGAGTCGGGCGCTTTTTCGTCAGGGCAATCGGCACTTCGGCCAGCTCTAACGGGTTATTTACCGGCCGCTCGTGATAGATAACGAGCCGTTGGTTCGGCGTATCGACCATCCCGTCGATCCGGGTTTTCGCGGCGCGTGTGTATCGCAGCAAGCCGAAATCCAGGGCGTCCGCAGTGGACTCCATGACCTCGTCGAGGGTGACGTTGTGGGCGCGCATGCGCGGCGCATCGACATGCACCTGAAGCGACTTGATGCGCTCTCCCCAGATCGGAATGTTGGCCACACCGGGCACCGACATGAGTCGGAACTTCATCGTCCAATAGGCGATCATCGACAGATCCATCATGTCGTGTTTCTTCGACGTGACGCCGATCTTCATGACACGGCTGGTCGAGGAGAGTGGTTGCAGCATGATCGGCATACCGGACGATTGCGGCAAATCGGCCATTGCAACGTTCAGCAATTCCTGCACCCGCCGCCGCGCCTCGATGACATCCTCGCCCTGCTTGAAGAGCATGACGATATCGGACAGGCCGCGCACAGACTTCGACCGGATAATGTCGAGTCCCGGAGTCGCCCGGAGGGTATCTTCCATCGGGATGGTGATCAGCTCTTCGATCTCGGCGGCGGTCATGCCGGGACCTTGTGTCTGGATTTCGACCTTGGGCGGTGCGAATTCGGGGAAGACGTCGACTGGCATATTGCGAAGTTGCTCGGTACCGAAAACGAGCAATGCCACCGAGGCAGCCAACAGCAAAAATCGGAATTTTAGGCTCGAGCCAATCAGCCAGCCGAACATGTCGCTATCTCCCCTTGATGCGCTTCCTTTGTAACGAGCGCCTTTTGGCGCCTCTTTTTTTCGGGCGCCTCGTGGCGCTTCTTATTTTTACGGGCGCTTTTTGGTGCCGAACTTTTTACGCATTTTGGCGCTGCTTATTCTTCTTTTTCGTCCGAGCGCCTCTTGGCGCCTCTTAATCTATCGAGCGTCTTAAACGCGCTTCATTTTCGTCAAGCGCATAGTTTGGACACGACAGAACGCGACTAATTCGCAAAAATATTCTCGCCGTCTAAATTGAAAGTCGTCAACCTCTCCCGATGGCTTCTCGTGCATTCATTGGGGGTGAGCGTACCACTTTAGGGTACAGTCACCCCCAATTTGCATTTCGGTTTCGCGTTTAATATCCCGTATATCAACGGCTTATATGAGTCGTTCGTTTTTAATTTGAATAATTGTAAATCCATATTTTTTATATCGATGAAATTGTCACCGTTCATCGTCGATGAATTGCCGTTGCCGGTGCCGTAGAGTTGTGTGAGATCGAACTGCTTGGAGCTGTCGTTGCAACATTCTGTCTCCCGATCTTTTGTTTTGGCTCTCGTGTTGATGACTGGCGTCGCCGTCGATACGCCGGTGGATGCGCGCGAAAAATTTACCCGCGTGTCGACCTATTCGGTTTACCGGAACCTCCCTGCCAGGACGGATAGGAGAATGGAAACCCTGGCGGAAATTATCGCTGCCAGCAGCGACGGCATGACATTGCTTTATACGAATGCGGCGCGGAGCGTTATCGGACTCGTCGACATCCGCAACCCCGGCAATCCGAAGCCTGCCGGTCGAATTCCCGTTGGCGGTGAGCCGACATCCGTCGCCGTCCGCGGCGGTTATGCCTATGCCGCGGTAAACACCTCCGCGAGCTACATCCTGCCGAGCGGCCATCTGGCCGTGATCGACCTAGCCAAAAAATCGGTCATTGCGAAATGCGATGTGCGGGGGCAGCCCGATAGTGTTGCCATCAGCCCGAAGGGGGATTGGATCGCGATCGCGGTGGAGAACCAGCGTGACCCGGATAGAAACGGGGGAAGAATTCCGCAACGCCCCGCGGGCTTCCTGGCAGGTTTCCAACTCGGTAAATCGGCCACGCCGGTAAACTGCACCGCCGTGCGGCGGACCGATCTGACGGGCCTTGCCCGCATCGCGCCCAGCGACCCCGAGCCGGAATACGTCGCAATCAACAAGGCCGGGCTCGCGGTCGTCACTTTGCAGGAGAACAACCATATCGCCATCGTCGACATGGCAACCGGCACCTTGGTGAATGATTTTTCCGCCGGAACGTCGACCGTTTCGCAGATTGATGCCACCAAGGACAAGACCATCTCGCTGACCGACAGCAAGGCGAATGTCGCCCGCGAACCGGATACGGTTGCATGGCTGGATAATCGGCGGTTTGCCATCGCCAATGAGGGCGATTACCGGGGCGGCACGCGGGGTTTTACGGTATTCAGCCGTGAAGGCGAGATACTCTTTGATTCCGGCGCCGCCACCGAACATCTCGCCGTCAGCATCGGTCACTACCCGGAAAAACGATCGCACAGGAAAGGGGCCGAGCCGGAAGGCATCGCCGTCGGCACCTTCAACGGCCGCCGATTGGTGTTCGTGGGATTGGAGCGCGCCAATGCGGTTGCCGTGTTTGAAGACCGCCCGGCAAAAAACGGTTCGAACGGCCGAATGGAATTCCTGCAGGTGCTGCCGTCGGGCGCCCGGCCCGAAGGGATGCTTGCCATCCCGTCCCGGGACCTGTTCGCCGTCGCCGCGGAAGCGGACAAGGCAAAGAAAGGCGTGCGGTCGACGATCAGCATCTATGCGCTTGGCGCGGAAGGAGCGACCTATCCGCATATCGTTTCGGTGGCTGGCGCGGGCGGCGCGCCCATCGGCTGGGGCGCGCTCTCCGGCTTGTCCGCCCATCCCCGCGATCCGTCCATCCTCTATGCGGTGAATGACGGCGCCTATGGCACCGCCGACATTTTCACGATTGACGTTTCGGCGACGCCCGCGCGCATCACCGGCAGCCATCGAGTGACCGAGAACGGCAAACCAATGAAGCGCCTCGATTTGGAGGGGATCGCTACCGCCGCCGACGGAACCCACTGGCTGGTGTCCGAAGGGCGCCGAAGGAAGAAGAGAAAGAAGGAATGGCCGAGCCTCCTTCTCCATGTGGGGGCCGACGGTGCGTTGATCGAAAAGATCCGCCTTCCAAAGGCACTCGACGCCAGGAAGCGAAACGCGGGGTTGGAGGGGGTGGCACTCGATCGGGGGAAAGTCATTGTCGCCGTTCAGCGTGGGTGGAAAGACGATCCGAAAGGCCATTCCAAAATCCTGGTTTACACACCGGCGGCCAAGGCCTGGGGCGTGATGCATTACAAACTGGATTCACCGGAAAGTCCTGCGGGGGGCTGGGTCGGCCTCAGTGAAATCACGGTTCTCGGCTTGGGGCGCTTTGCCGTCATCGAGCGGGATAACCGGAGCGGCCCCGACGCGGCGGTGAAACGGATTTACACAATCGATACCGCCGGTGTGAAAACCGTGGCGCCCGGCGGCGTGCCGCGTGTCGTGAAGAAAACGCTGGCGCTGGACCTGCTTCCGTCACTGCGGTCGTTCAAGGGTTGGACGCCGGCTAAGCCGGAGGGGCTGGCCGTCGCGGCGGACGGACAGGTTTACGCGGTGACCGACAATGATGGCGTCGTGTGGACCACCGGCGAAACGCTGTTCCTGCGGCTGGGCAAGCGCGAAACGGTTTTCAAGTAGCCGGACGCGTCCCAACCACCCTGTGTTTTTCGGTCCGGCGACGACATTCGCCACAGATGCGTTCGCGCGGCCGCACAGCCGAGATCACATGGCAACCGGCCATGCCTCCAACCGGTAGGCGCTGTCCCAGAACATCCATTCGAATTGCGCTGAGCGTTTGAACGCGGCGAGCATGCCGGCCTGACCCGCCGGTGATGCGGCGTCGGCCGCGCGGTCGGCGAGTGCGATTGCCGTTGCGACCGCGTCGCCGAACCCCGGATCCGAATAAGTATCGATCCACGCCTGATAGGGATTGTCGGCGGCCGCCTCGGCGGCGATGTGCTTGCCGACTTCCCAGTAGATCCAGAAGCACGGCACGATCGCCGCGGCGAGGTCCGCGTAATTGTCCCGCATGGCGACCGCGAGCAGAAAATTGGTATAGCCGTAACAGGTGGGGGACGGTTCGGCCGCGGCGGCGTCGCGCGGGTCGATGCCGAATTTTTCGAAAAAGCCGCCATGCAATGCGCGCTCGACGACCAGCGCCTGCTCCGCCGCACGGGCGAAGAATTGCACCGCATCCGGGTCCGGCGCCTTGGTCGAGGCCACCGACAGCGCGCGGGCGTATTGCTCCAGATAGAGCGCGTCCTGCAGCATATAGAATTGGAACCGCTCCGGATCGAGCGTGCCGGCGGCGAGTTCCCGGTTAAACGGCAGCTCGAGAATTCGCCGGTAGAGCGGCTCCGTCGCGCGCCACGCCCGCTTGCTGAATGTCGTCATGGGGTGCGTGTCCCGACCTGCCGGCGTCAATCGCCGATTTCCAAAATCATTTCCACCTCGACGGCGATTTGGAAGGGCAATGATCCCATGCCCACGGCGGAGCGGCCGCCGCGCCCGTTGTCGCCGAAGACTTCCACCATGAGGTCGGAAAAGCCGTTGATGACTTTCGGGTGCTCCTTGAAGTCGGGGTTCGCATTGACCATACCGAGCACCTTGACGACGCGTTTGACCCGATCGAGGTTGCCGATCTGCGCCTTTATGTTCGCCAGCATGTTGATACCGACCTGACGCGCCGCGCCGTAGCCGTCCTCGACGCTCAGATCGCCGCCGACCTTGCCGGTGATGGAACCGCCGTCCGGCAGGCTCGGCCCGCAGCCCGACATGAACAATATATTGCCCACCTGCACGCCGCCGACGTAATTACCGGCCGGCTTGGGCGGCGCCGGCAATTCGATTCCGAGTTCGGTCAGTTTTGCTTCAACGCTCATAAGTGCCTCCATCCATACATTCGACATTGAACCGATAATTGACGATCATCGCGTAATAGCGTCGTCGAACCAATTCCGCATATGATGACAACGCCGTCCGCGCGCCGTAGCCGGAAGCGGAGATGAAATTCGACGGTCGAATACCCGTCTGACAAGGAGAAAACGCGAATGGATTTTTTCGCACCGCGCATGAGCCGCTTCAAACCGTCGCCGAGCCAGATCGCTTCGTTGCGGGTCCGCGAGTTGCAGGCCGAAGGCCGGGACATCGTCAAGCTGACGGCGGGCGAGCCGGACTTCCCGACGCCGGATCACGCCAAGGAAGCGGCGATCGAAGTGATGCGGCGGAACGAGATCCGCTACACGCCGATCAACGGCCTCCAGCCGATGCGCGAGGCCGCGCAGTTGAAATTCCGTCGCGACAACGGGCTGGAATACGGGCTCGATCAAATCGCCGTCGGCGCCGGGACCAAGCAGGTGCTGTTCAACGCCCTGATGGCGACGGTGGGCGCCGGCGACGAGGTGATCATCCCGGCGCCGTACTGGACCTCCTATCCCGATATGGTGCTGCTTGCCGGCGGTACGCCGGTGGTCGTGCAATGCGGCCAGAACAACCTGTTCAAGATGCGTCCCGAACAATTGGAGGAGGCGATCACCGACAAGACGAAGTGGCTGATGTTCAGCTCGCCCAGCAACCCGACCGGCGCGACCTATTCGCCCGCCGAATTGAAAGCGTTGTCGGAGGTGCTGCTGAAGCATCCGCATGTCCATATCCTGACCGACGACGTGTACGAACATTTGCTCTATGACGGCCGCGAATTCTCGACTTTCGCGCAGATCGAGCCGCGTCTGTATGACCGGACGGTGACCTGCAACGGTGTCTCGAAGGCGTATTCGATGACCGGATGGCGGGTCGGCTTCGCGGGCGGGCCGAAGGAAATCATCAGCAATATGTCGAAGATGCAGTCGCAGAGCACGTCGGGCATCAGCCCGGTAAGCCAGGGGGCGGCGGTGGCCGCGCTCACGGGGCCGCAGGAATTCGTCCGTGAACGTACCGCCAATTTGCAACGGCGGCGCGACATGCTGTTCGAGAAATTGAGCGGGGCGGAAGGTCTGAATTGCGACCTGCCGGAAGGCGCCATGTATATCTTTTGCTCGTGCGCCGGCACGCTCGGTAAGCGCACACCCGACGGCAAGGTGATCGAAAACGATACCGACTTCACCATGTACCTGCTGGATTCCGTCGGCGTCGCCATTGTGCAGGGGGTGGCCTACGGCCTGTCGCCGTATTTCCGAGCCAGTTTCGTCGCGCCGGAAGAAGACCTGATCCGCGGCGGGGATTTGATCCAGCAGGCCTGCGCCGCGCTGCGCTGAGTTGGGAAAACAGACACGGTTCGCCTTGGCTGAACGGTTCACGCTTCAATAGGAAATATCGAGGATGGAAACATTCGACTACGTCGTGGTCGGAGCCGGTGCGGCGGGTTGTGTGCTGACCAATCGCTTGACGGAAGACGAAGCGTCGAGCGTGTGCGTGCTGGAGGCCGGGGGGAAAGACCGGCACCCGTTCATTTCCATACCGGCCGGATTTGTAAAAACGCTCTATGGCGACCGGTTCGTTTGGCCGTTCGTGACCGAGCCCTCGGAAGCGCTCGACGGGCGCTCGGTCGCGGTGCCTCAAGGCAAGGTGCTGGGCGGTTCGAGTTCGATCAACGGCATGGTGTACAACCGCGGCCAGTCGGCGGACTTCGATACCTGGGCGCAGATGGGCAATCGCGGCTGGGGGTTCGACGACCTGTTGCCGTACTTCAAGCGTTCCGAACGACGCCTGGGCCCCGGCGACGACCGCTATCGCGGGCGAACCGGGGAATTGCCCATTACCGACCTCGATTGGATCAATCCGCTCGCCGAGGCGTTCCTCGACGCCGCCGGGGGGATGGGCATTCCGCGCATTCCGGATTACAACGCGGGCCGCCAATTCGGCGCGGGATATTTTCAGCGATACATTCACGAAGGCAAGCGGGTCAGTGCCGCGAAGGCGTTCTTGCGGCCGGCGTTACGCCGGCGTTCGACGTCGCTGCGCACGGGCGCCCAGGTCGTGGAGATCGTCTTGGATGGGGGCAGGGCGACCGGCGTGCGCTATCGCGACAGGGCGGGCGTTGAGCATGTGGTCCATGCGCGGCGCGAAGTCGTTTTGAGCGCGGGCGCCGTCAATTCGCCCAAGCTGCTGCAGATTTCGGGGATCGGCCCCGCGCCGTTGTTGAACGACATTGGCGTGCCTATCCGCGCCGAGTTGACCGGTGTCGGGGAGAACCTGCGCGACCATTACTCGGTCCGCATGACGGCGCGCGCGCGAAACGTGCGCACGATCAACGAATACGCACGCTGGCCGCGGCTGCCCCTGGAAATCGCGAAATGGGCGCGCGGCAAACCCAGCGTGCTCGCGATCTGTCCCACCATCGCGTTCGTGCACGGCAAATCCCATCCCGATCTCGATGATAGCGATCTGCGGATCCTGTTCACGCCCGGCAGTTATCGGGACGGGCGCATCTATGTCCTCGACGATCACCCGGGCATGACCTGCGGCGCGGCGCAGCCGCGCCCCGAAAGCGCCGGTTATGTGCGCGCCATCTCGCGCGATCCGGCCGATGCGCCCGTCGTACAACCCAACTACCTGGCCGCCGAAGCGGACCGGCGAATCACCCTGGCCGGATTGCGGCTTGCGCGCGCGTTGATGAACCGTCCCGAACTTGCCCGGTATTTCGAGACCGAAACGCTGCCCGGCGCAGATGTCAGCACGGATGACGAACTGCTCGATTTTGCGCGCCGGCGCGGCAATACAGGGTATCACCTGGTAGGCACCTGCCGCATGGGGCCGGCGGCCGACGAGCGCGCTGTCGTGGATGATGCGCTCCGGGTTCACGGGGTGCAGAACCTGCGTGTCGTCGATGCGTCGATCATGCCGATGCTGCCCTCCGCGAACACATTCGCCGCCACAATCGCCATTGCGGAAAAGGGCGCCGACCTTATTCGGGGCCGCAACGCGGGCACAGCATAACGCGCATTGGTCACCGATTCAGTCGTATTGGAATCTTGTTCCCAATTCGAACCTCACATGCCCTGGCGGACCCGGGGGAATACCTCCTCGGCCAACAACTGCAGCGTATCCAACACCATGTTCTGCGGCATGCCGGGCCACTGGCAACTCAGCACGTGATGATTGATCCCGGTTTGTTTCGTGTATGCAATAATCTGTTCCGCGACCTCGTCGGGTCCGCCGAGGAAGAACCGGTCCTTTATTAGTTCGTCGAAATCGAGCCCCAGATCGTTGTCCCCATCCGGCATCACCTTGTCCTGCCCCCAGGAATGGTAGACCTCGTATTTTTTGGCGAGATAGGGCCGGCACAGGCGAATGGCCTCGTCCCGCGATCCGGCGACGAAGCATTCGCGCCGCCCGGGAAATTCCTTCGGAAACGGTTTGCCGGCCGCGTCCAGGGCGCGTTTGTAGACATCGACCTGATGCTGAATCGTATCCATCCGGTTGTGGGGATTGACGTACCAGCAATCGCCAATCCGCGCCGCGCGCTCGATCGCCGGGTCCGCGTTGGCGCCGATCCAGACCGGAGGATGCGGCGTCTGTATCGGCTTCACCGACACATTGGCGTCCAGGAGTTCGAAAAATGACCCCTTCATGGATACCGTGTCCTCGGTCCAGAGACGCTTGATCGCCTCGATATTTTCCGTGAACCGGCGGACAATCTGTTTGCGCTGAACGCCGAAGGCCGCCAACTCGACTTCGCGATACCCCAACGCCGCTCCGAAGATGACGCGCCCGCCGGACATGACGTCGAGCGACGCCAACTGCTCGGCGATATCCAGGGGCTTGTGTAGCGAGAGCAGGATGATCCCGAAATTCAGCCGGAGGTTCGACGATTCCGCCGCCATGCGCGAATGAAACACCAGCTGGTTGAAGGACTGCAACGGGTGAGAGGAATAGTGCATACCCTTGGTGAGCGACGCGAAACCGAGCCGGTCGATCAGGCGCACCTGTTCGACCATTTCGTCAAACCGCACGCGCATGTCCTCCTCTTGCGGAAACTGGCCGCGTATCATCAACCCGAATTGAATGTCGCTCACAGTGTATCTCCCCGCGATGTACTGCATTTGGAAAATGACGCCGGTACAGAGTGAATCCTGCCCCTCGCACGTTATCTTAACGCCAACGCGCGCGCTGGAGAATCGCGAACCTTGCGGGCGCGCCGCACTGAGTGGGGCCATCGCGCCGGCATCATTTTTTGGTTTTCCAGGCTCGGCGTTTTGCGATAAGCCGAGTTGCCGACCACCAGGGCGAGCCGGCATTCTGCCATCGCCGACGCCGCTGTCAGGAATATCACCACAATGATTGAAAAGACCAAGCCAAGCAGTCTTGTATGACATTTTCTCTCGACCTTGCGGAACACATCCAACGGACCCGTTTCGCCCAGTTTCCGGCCGAGGCCGTTCACTGGGCGAAGACGGCGATCCGCGATACGGTCGCCGTAGGCATTGCCGGGGTAAATGCGCCGACAGCAGCGATCACGCGGCAGGTCACGGGGCTTGATAGCCGGACGGGCGCCTGTCAGGTGATTGGAACCGTCCTGCGCTGTGGCCCGCTGGAAGCCGCGCGTGCGAACGGAACCGCAGCGCACGCGCTCGACTATGACGACATCCATGAAAGCATGATGGGCCACCCTTCGGTCGCCATCCTGCCGGCCGTGCTGGCGCTGGCGGAATCGCACGAACGCACCGGTAAGGACGTGCTGCTCGCCTATCTGGTCGGCATGGAGACAACCTGCAAGTTGGGCCGTGTGGTCGGGTTCAGCCACTTCGCCCAGGGGTGGCACGCGACCGAAACCCTCGGCATCTTCGGGGCCGCGGCGGCGGCCAGCCGCTTGTTGGCCCTGAGCCCGAGTCAAACCGCGACGGCGCTCGCGATCGCCGTGTCGCTCGCCGCCGGCGTCCGCGCCAATTTCGGGACCATGGTGAAGCCGCTCCATGCGGGGCTCGCGGCCTCGAACGGTGTTTGGGCCGCGCTGCTTGCGCAGGAGGGCTTCACCGCCGATCCTCGCGCCTTCGAGCATCAACAGGGTTTTTTCGCGCTGTTCCGGCGCAACGACGAGCCGCCGAACGTCGATGTCCTGAACGGCTGGCTCGACCCACCGGAGATCCTTGTGCCGGGCATCGCCATCAAGCTATATCCCTGCGGCGCACATTCGCATCCTTTCATCGAGATGATCCGGCGGTTGTCGTCGGCGCATGGCCTGAGCGCCGACAGCGTGGCGCGCATCGATATCCGCATGGAACAGAGCCGGCATGCCCATACCAATCGCCCGGAGCCGAAAAGCGGCCTCGATGCGAAGTTCAGCGTGCAGTACACGGTGGCGCGGGCGCTCCTGAATCGCGGTGTGTTGCTCGCTCATTTCGACGACGCCGCGATCAAGGAACCCGCTATCCGCGCGGTCATGCGCAAGATCCATCCGGTGCCACATCCCGACATGGATTCAAGCTGGGCCGGCAAGTATGGCGGCGAGATGACCGTGATCGCGACCGACGGCCGGCAGTTGAGCGACCGCATCGTCCACCAACTGGCGCGCGGCCCGGAGAACCCCGTCACCGACGACGAGCTTTGGGACAAGTTTCGGGACTGCACGCAATCGATTCTGCCACTGGACCGGATCGAGGCCCTGTTCGCGGCGCTGGGCCGGCTGGAGGCGCTGGACTCGGTGTCCGATATCACGGCGATGACGATGCCGGCGGATACCGGACAGGCATGAAGCGGCGGCGGCGCTTTCCTTGAATCTGGCGGAGCGCTACGCTGTCGCCAGATAACAGGAGAAGGGCGCGCCCATGTCACAATCCGAACCGCTCGCCGACGACAGAATTCACTGGCCGTCCAACGGGCTCAGCGAGGTGCCGTTCCGGGTCTATACCGACCAGGCCACGTATGACCGGGAGCAGGAATGCCTGTTCCAAGGGCCGACCTGGCAATATCTCTGCCTCGAAGGAGAGTTAGGCGACGCCGGTGATTTCGTCTCGACGACCGTGGGCGAAGTCGCGGTGATCGTGGTCCGTGATACGGATGGTGCCATCAACGCCTTCGTCAACCGCTGCATCCATCGCGGCAATTTGCTGTGCATGGAACGCCACGGCAATGTCCGGAAATTCAGCTGCATGTATCACGGCTGGACCTACGATCTGGAAGGCCGGCTGACCGGCGTCACCTTCGAGCGGGGCGTGCAGGACAAGGGCGGCATGGCGCCGGAATTCCGCAAGGACGAACATCGGCTGCGCCGCCTGCGGGTCGCCGTACTGGGCGGCCTCGTCTTCGGCACCTTCAGCGATGCGGTGCCCGATCTGGAAACCTGGCTCGGCCCGGACGTGACGCGCGGTCTGCTGCGGGTGATGAACCGCACGCCGCATCTCCTCGGGCGTAACACACAGATCCTGCCGAATAACTGGAAACTGTATATCGAGAACGTGAAGGACACCTATCACGCCTCGATCCTGCATCTGTTCCTGACGACCTTCAAAATCAACAAACTGACCATGCCCGGCGGGGTCTACATCAATCAGGACGGCGGCAACCACTACAGCTATGCCAAGCTCGACTACGCAGCCGAGAGCGCCGCCTACAAGGACGCCGGCTTGCGCTCGGAAAGCGAATTCCGCTTGCAGGACAATTCCGTCGTCGACTCCGTCGATGAATACGGCGACGGCGTTTCGGTACAGATCCTGACGATCTTCCCCGGCGTGGTGTTGCAGCAGGTCCGCAACACGATCGCCGTGCGCGTGATCCGTCCACGGGGAGTCGACAAGACCGAATTGGAATGGATTCATCTCGGCTTCGACGGCGACGACGAGGCAATGACCGAGCGCCGCCTGCGGCAGGGCAACCTGATCGGACCGGCCGGCTATGTCGCGATGGAAGACGGCTTCATCGGCGGCTTTGTGCAACGCGCCCTGCACTATAATGACGACGGCGCCGGCATCGTCATGATGGGCGGTCATGATGCGGAATCGCAACCGTTCAAGGCCAGCGAGGCGGCTATCCGGGGCTTCTGGAAACACTACCGCGCGCTGATGGGGCAATGAGCGGCATGACGGGCGCCGGGAATAGTGAGCAATCCATCCGCCTGGGCGTCCAGGAACTGATCGGCGACTATGCCGAATGCATCGACGAGGATCGGCTGGAGGAATGGCCGGATTTGTTCGCCGATCCGTGCCGCTATCTGGTCATCAGCCGCTCCAATCATGAGGCCGGCATGCGGCAGGGGGTGATCTACGCGGCGACGCGCGGCATGCTGCTCGACCGCGTCTTCACCATTCGCAACGCCAACCTGTTCGAACCGCACCGCTATCGCCACGTTATCGGTCCGATCCGGCTGAAATCGGTGGAGGACAGCACCGCGATTGTCCATTCGCACTTCATTGTCGCGCGCATCATGCACACCGGCGAGACGACGATGTTCGCCACCGGCCGTTATCTGGACCGGATCGACATCTCGACCGACACCTACCGCTTCACGGAGCGGATTGCCGTGCTCGACAGCGACCGCATCGACACCCTGCTCGCGATCCCGATCTGAACCGGCCGACCCGCGCTATCTCGTTGTCGGAACGGATGATAGGTTCGGATACGCGCGTGTCCCCATCCCAATCACAGGAAAGAGCTGACGAGACATGGACAAACGAAACATAGGTGGCGAGGGCGGATTGGACGTCTCGCTGGTGGGGCTCGGATGCAATGCGTTCGGAATCCGCGTCGACGAAAAAGGGACGCATGCCGTCCTGGACGCGGCCATCGATGCGGGGATCGATTTCCTCGATACCGCGGAATCCTACGGCGGCGGCAATTCCGAGACGTTCATGGGCAGCGGCCTGAAAGGCAAGCGCGACAAGGTGTTTCTGGCGAGCAAATTCGGACACAACGTTTCACATGTGGCGGGCAAGAATCGGGGGTCGCCGGAGAATATTCGCGTGGCGCTCGACCAGAGCCTCAAGAAGCTGCAAACCGACCGGATCGACCTGTACCAGTTGCACAGACCGGATTCGGAAACGCCGGTATCGGAGACGATGGGCGCGCTCGAGGATCTCGTGTCGGCGGGCAAGATCCGCTACTACGGATGCTCGTATTATACCGGCGCGGAGATGCAGGAAGCGGTCGATGCGGCCAAGAAGGCGGGGCTGAAAGGTTTCGTCACCGCCCAGAACGCATGGAACATGCTGCTGCGGGATATCGAGGCGGACCTCATTCCGGTGTGCGAGGCCAACGGCATCGCCCTCCTGCCGTACTATCCGATCGCCAAGGGGCTGCTGACCGGCAAATACAAGAAGGGCAGCGTTGCGCCTGCGGGCAGCCGGATGGACGGCGACCCAAGCCTCGCCGCCGCGGATTTCGAATTGTTGGAGCGGCTGGATACCTATGCCCGCGATCACGGGTATGATCTGCTGACGCTGGCGATATCCTGGCTCGCGGCGCAACCGTCTATCGGCAGCATCATTTCCGGCGCGTCACGGCCCGAGCAGGTAGCGTCCAACGCCGCCGCGGCCCGATGGAAATTGACCGCGCAAAACCTGGCGGAGGTCGACGCTATTCTGGCCGCCTAGCGCTAACGGAAGCGCTTCCCGTTAGAACGGCGCCTCCTCGCCCTTGATGGTGATCCGGTGCATGCGCCGCCGTTGCCCGGCGTAATCGTTGATGGCGTAGTGCTGGCAGCAGCGATTGTCCCAGATCGCCAGCGATCCCGGCGCCCAGCGGAAGCGGCAGTTAAACTCCGGCCGGGTGATGTGCTCCTGGAGCTGCGCCAGGATCGGTTTGCTTTCCTCCGGCGTGAACCCGTCCAGCCATTGGGTATGGGACCCCATGTAGAGCGCCTTGCGTCCCGTATCCACGTGGGTTCGGACGAGCGGGTGAACGGATTCCGTCTGAACGTCGCCCGGATCCTGCAGGATCATCCCGGCCGAGCCGGTATAGCGTTCGGCACGGGACTTGCGGCCGTGGGCGCTCGTCCGGTCGCCGCTGTTGAAGCCGCGCAGCCCGTCCAGCATCTTCTTCATGCCATCCGACAGGGACTCGTAGGCGAGAGACAGGCTGGCAAAGAGCGTATCGCCGCCGCTCGCCGGCGTTTCCTTCGCGTACAGCATGGTGCACTTGGCCGGTTTCGGCGCGAACATCTGATCCGAGTGCCAGCTATTGCCGAAGGCATAGGTATCGGTTTCCGTCTTTATCAGTTCCAGAATTTCGGGATACGCGTCGAGCCCTTTCATGAAGGGGTGGAGATGGATGTCGCCCCAGTGCTTCGCGAAGGCCAGGTATTGCTCGGGCGTCATCTTCTGGTCGCGGAAGAAAATCACCTGATGATCCACGAAGGCCTGGTAGATTTCGGCAAACAGGTCATCCGACAGCGGCTTCGACAGATCGGCGCCGGATACTTCCGCTCCGAGCGCACCCGCAAGCGGCATAACGTCTATCGTCTCATAGGGACGGTGATTCCACAGTTGAACACCTTCGGGCATGGCATTTCCAGGGTTGGTTGCGGTTCGTATGTATACGGATTTTATTGCAGCGGTTGGTCCATCGCCACTACTCCGCGCTCATCGCCAGCGGGCGGCTGTGCAGTTCCTGCAGCCGCGGCTGCACCTCCTTGGCGAACAGCGTCAGGTTGGCCACCGTCTCGTCATGCGACAGGTGGCCGCCCTGTCCCATCATCAGCAGATTGCCGAAGCCGCCGGTGAAGTCGTAGAAGCGCGCGATCTGGTCATAGACCTGGTCGGGTGTGCCGGCGAACACGCTGCAGGCGTCGATGAAATCCTCGACCGAGGCGGTCTTCTGGTCGATCAGGCGACCTTCCGGCGTCTTCAGCGGCCGGTTGCCGGCGTTCGGGCCGGCCCGGATGGTGGCGATTTCGGCGGGGATTTTCTTGTAGCCCGGCGGGCCGGCGAATTCCTTGGCGACGATCGGGCTGGTGCGCACGTAATCCGCAATCTGGTCGGCGCGGCGCAGGCCCTCGGCCTCGGTATCGCCGACGCCGACGATGGCGCAATAGGCGAAGCGGTCCAGCCCCGGCTCCCAACCGTCCGCGCGCGCATGGTCGCGATACGCCTTGAACAGATCTTTTGCGATGACGCCGGAAATCAGCGTCGCGATGACATGACGGTTCTGGGCGATGCGCGGTGCGCTGCTCGGGCTGGTCGCGGTGACCCAGACCGGCGGGTGCGGGTCCTGATAGGGGCGCGGCCAGATGTTGACCTTGCGGTAATGGTAGTTCTCGCTTTCCCAGCTGAACGGCCCGTCGCGCGTCGTCATCGCCTTGAGCACCAAATCGTGCGCTTCCCAGAAACGCTCCATCTGGCCGACCGGCTTGGCGTTGGTCGGCGCGATCTCGTAGGGCGAGCCGCGCACCAGCCCCATGTCGAGCCGGCCGCGGGATATGACATCGATCATCGCGAGTTCTTCCGCCACGCGGACCGGGTTGGGCCGGTTAGCGATCGGCACGCCGAGGGCGAGCAGCCGCGCTTTCTTGGTGATCCGTGCCAGGATGGCGAGTGGAATGGTGCAGGCCGGATTGACGCAGGTCGCCGTGGCATGGTGTTCGTTGACCATGATGTCGAGGCCGAGCTCGTCGCACAGCACCCATTCGTCGAAGAACCGCTCGTAAAGGTCCGCGCCCACTTTTGGGTCGTACACCTCGTTGGGAATGTTCACGCGGAGCGACGAACGGCCTTCCCAGGCGTCGGGGTAGGGCAGTTCCGAAAAGTGATAGGTCCGCATTGGTGATCCTCCCTCAACCGTCGATAAACGCGCGCACGAGCTCGACACTGGCCGCCGCCTGCTCGATATGCGGAAAGTGGCCGGCTTTCGCAATTTGTTCGAACCGGGCGCCGGGAATCCGCGCCGCATAGGCCTGCCCGTAATCCGGCTTGACGATGCCGTCCTCGGCGCCCCACAGCACCAGCGTCGGCAGCGCGATCCGATGCAGCCAGCGGGTCAGCACCGGGTTATGCATGTAGGGCTTCCAGCCATAATGGGCGAAGGCCTCGCGCGAGCGCACGACCGCGGTCAGCGCCGCGTCGTCGTAGCGCATCAGATCCGGCTGCCGGCCTTCGGGGTTCGCCCATTTCAGGGTTTCCAGCAGGGCCGCGTCGGTGTTGTGAAAATCGGCGATGTCGCGCGTCGTCCGGTCGGAGAGCTTGATGCCGAGCGCGTCGATCAGCACGAGACGAGACAAACGGTTGTGGCCGCGCACCGCCATTTCCGCGGCGATCCAGCCGCCGAAGGAGGCGCCGACCAAGGCGACGTCCTCGAGCCCCAATTGATCGAGCAGATCGAAATAGAAATAGGCCAGATCGTCGACCGTCGCCCAGCCCGCGGGGAAATCCGAATTGCCGAATCCCGGATGCCAAGGCGCCAGCACGTGATAGTTCTTGGCCAGTGCGCCGAGAAAGGGATCGTCCGGAGCGAAACCGTCACCCGGATGCAGAAAAAGCACGGACCGCCCCGCGCCTTGCCGCCAAAGATCGATGCCGACGCCGCCGATTTCCATCCTGTCCATGCCGTCTCCCAAGCCCGTAACCTACCCCGCCGAGGGCTAGAGGGTGAGACTTTCCGGTCCGTTCTGTCAAGTTGTCCGGACAATTCGCCGAAGGACGAAGTATTCGACCGCCGAAATTGCCGGGATTGATCGTTGGCACCCAATTTTACGGCGGTTTCCCTGGGTCGTTTAGGTCTCCGTAACCTT
>JAOTYV010000177.1 GCA_029861675.1 Alphaproteobacteria bacterium | reverse complement strand
GGGTCCTGCAGGATCGACAATAACTCCCCGTCCAACGGCAGGGCATCGATCTCCGCACGCGCCACCTCTGGTGTCCTCTCCTGCACTTCCTGCATGGGTTCTCCTCTTCGATAAGTCATAATTCTGGTGTTTGACGAAACTACAGATTTCGCCCTGGTTCGCGGCCTTCCAGGGGACTAGTCCGGATCACCGGGGGCCGGCCTGCCCGCCACGGCCGAAAACCGGTCGACGCTGGGAGTCGGCTTGAACGATCCGGCGAGCTTGCCCCCAGTCGAGGCAAGCGTGGCTGCCGCGCCGAGCGCTGCGCTCTGCTTACCGGCTCTCGCCTGAAACTCGGTACGCGCTGCGCCAATGCGGAAATCGCGTGCGCGCAACGCGCCCTGGTTGCGAATACCGAGCACTTCAAGCGCGCTTTCCGCAGCCAGATCCTCGAGCAGATCGAGCGGACTGCCTTCGACGCTGACGCCCGCCGCACCGGCCGCCGTACGCCGTTTGCCGAGCGCCCGCGCCGCATCGCGCCGCCGCCGTGCGGCGTCGGTCGCCGCCTGACGTTCCGCCAATTGCGCATTTTGCTCCGCGACCTGCGCATCATGGCTGGCGAGTTTGGCTTGATTGTTCGCGGCGGTGATCGACTGCGCCACGCTAAACGCAGTGCCAGCCAGCAGAAATATTTCAGCCCCGCTCATCGCGCACCCGAGCATAGAGAACGGCGTCCCGGCCGTCCGGCGTGTATGCCTGCATGTATCCCTCCACCTGAAACCCCAATAACCGAGCCCATCGTCCGGCTTTGTCGTGATCTGCATCGACGGTCATTTCGATCCGCCGCGTCTGGCGGTCGTTCAAGAACTCTTTCACCGCCCTGTGAATTTTTAAAAAGCTGCGCGGACCGCAATCCGACAACAGTGACCACGCCACTTCCCGTCCCGGCCACGCCAATGCCACGCCGGCAATGGCGATCACCGTGTCGTCGATTGCAGTGAATGCGACCGAACGTTGCAGCAAGTCATCGCGGTACGTGTCGTTGTGAAGCATCGGACGCAACACCTGCTGCGCCTCCTGCAAATCGATTGCATCGAAATGCCAGGCTTCGAGCGGCACGATCCGGACGGTCATCGATCTTGCGTGATAAGTTGCGGATAGATCGCAACGAAGGTGCAGGGGAACGGTCCGCGCGGGACGACGGTAACGCGCCCGAAGCGATCGTATCCGCCCGGCCAGGGAATGAAACTGTCGCCGCTGTAGAGTGGCGCCGGCGATCCCATTTCGGTCGATGGATCGCGGAATACCAGTTCGGGCAGCGGATCGATCGCCGCCTCGTCCGGTCCGACCCAGACCCCCAGCGACCGGTGCAGCCGGATGGTGCAGCCGGTGATACGCTTGATTTTACCTTGCGCCGTCCCGTCGGCCGCCCCGGCTTCGATATCCAGTGTCTGCAGCACCGATAAATGATCATAGGCCAAGCCTACCGCCGCCTTGCTCACGAACCGGTCCAGCGTGATGGCGCCGCCGGCAACGATCCTATCCGGATGCGATCCGCCATCCGCGAGAATCTGTACGGTTTCCCCCTCGAGATGATCGAGGCCGCTCAGAGTGTCGATGGCCGGACCGTCATAGATCAAGCCGGAATCGACATAGAAAGAATTCGTCTGATCGGCATCGTCTGCGAGCGGCGCTTCCAAATATTCGATAAACCGCCGGGTGAAACCATTGATCCGCCGCTGCACAACCAGCCACAATTCGTCCCGGCTGCCGTTGGACGATGGAATCACGGCAAGGCTTTCGACGCGGGAGGGCGCGCCCGCGGCGTCGGACTTGCCGCCCGGCACGTGCTGATGCCATCCGACAACATCTTGCTCGCGCCGATAGGTCAACCCGATCAGCCCGCCATCCGCCCGCACCGCCCAAAGAATGGAATCCGGTTCCCGCTGATAGGCCAATTCGGTGAGACCGCCCGTGCTGACATGTCCCGCCAATTCGGTCAGATCGCCTGCCCTGAACCCGTCGCTCTCGAACGCGAAGGCCTGTTCGAAAATTTTTCGGCCGGCCCGTTGCACGAACAAGATCGTACCCCCTGCCTTGATCGGGGTGACGTCGGCGCTGCCATAGACCGTCGCCCGCCGGGCCTGTGGCGGGTTCGCCGCATCCAGGGCTTCGCCGGCGTTGGACGGACTCAGCGGCCATTCACCGCCCACGGTCCCTGCCATCAACGCTTTCTCGTGGTCGAGCAGCCATCGGATCGCGTTGACGTTGTTGGCGTTCAGGGTAAAGGCGAGCGCGTTGTCCGACACGACGGTGCCGTCCGCCTCCGTCGGCATGAAATTCTCGTAATCGCCGGTGCGCGACAGATCGAGGCGTTGCGGGAAATCCGGCACCCCCGCCAACGCCATGCGATCCTCATAGAACGTCCCGGTGCCGGGATACCCGGTGGCGCCCGACCACAGGCCTAACCGCCAGTCGGCCGTGGCCGACGCCGCACCAAAATTCCGCTCCACCTGAACGGTGACTTGGGTGGTCGAAATCCACGCTGTAATTTCGCCATACCCCCAAACGCCGCTGACTTTGAGACGGATAAGCCGGCCAATATCCATGTCCTTGAATCCCGCGCCGCCGTTAAGGCCTTCGGTCGCGCTGGCGGTTACCGTCACCGAACCGCTGGTCGCGCTCGGCGTAAGGGTGGTCGGCGTCGTGTTCGCCGGCAGGTAGGGTCCGTCGGCCGGCTCGATTGGCGTCAACGTCCAGTTGGTGTCGCCGAAGCGCGAAAGCTTGCGCGGCATATGGGCCGGATGGAAGAGGTATAGGACGTCCGCGGACTGGACGAATTTCAGCGCAGCAAGATCGCTTTCCTGATACGGCGAGGCTATTTCGTAGGCGACATCCGGCGCCGTCTCGATGCGGGCATTGTCGCGGAAGAACCGCAAATACAGAGACCCCGCTTCGATGATATAGGCCTGCTGCACCGAGAACTCGAACGGCAGGAGCCGCACTGTCCGTGTGCTGTCCTTCACTTCGGCCACATGGCGCGTGCCCGGCCGCCGGATGGCGGGACCCTGCACCTTGGGATAAAAATTCCGCATGCGCCGCAACGCCGAGAAATACTTCGACAGATCCTGCCGCCCTTCCAGCAGCGGCGACCACTCGCCGGCGTTGAACGCGGTATAAGCGGGAGAGGCCTTGGGCATTATTCCCGCGCCTCCAGCCACGAACTGCGAAACAGGCGATGTGCGGTGCTTTCCTGCGCGTCGGCGCGGCGGGCGCGGACCAGCACTTCGGCATATTGCCGTTCGGCGAATTCCTTCTTGCTGTTCGACTGGGTCAGTGTTTCGGCCAGTTCGGCTGCGAGCCGGGCCGCCAGCGCCTCGATGAGCAGCGTGTCGTACTGCGCCGGATCCAGCAACTGTTGGACAAACCGGATGTTGAGCGGCGCGGCGGCATCGCTCAACACGCGCCGACCCTCGATCTGCCAGCGCAGCCCGCCCTCGACCTCCACCACCCGGAGGCAATCCGCCGGCAGGGAGAACTGGCGCGCGAAGCCCCAGGCCGGCGGATCGCTCAACGCCGGCAGCGCCGCCCGCGCGGTCACGCTGTTCCACGGATGATCGCGAAACACGCCGTCCCGTACCAGTTCATAGGCGCGGGCGCATTCGCGCGCCGCCTTGGTATCGTCCGCGAATGAGACGATCCGGACATCGCCCAGCTTCTGGAGCGCCCGGTTGCAGATGTCGACGGTCGACACCATCAGGCGGATACCGGCGGGAAGTCGTTCTCCAGGATATAGCGCGACAGCCGGTCGATAAGGAGCAAGACATCCTCCCGCGTCATTCCGGCGGCGAGGTCGATGGTCAGTTCGATATCGTCAACGGTCGCGGCGCCGACCGCCTCGGCGATCGCGTCCTGGGCCTCGCCCCGGGAAATTCCGTAGCGGCGTGTCGCCATGTCGTCCTCCTGCTGGGTGATGGGCTATTGAGTGGTGGATAAAACCAATCGGCGGCGTCAAAATCCGATAGCCGGAGATCGCCCGAACCGGCGATCCGTGCTACCTATGCGCGGCGGTTCGCGATGGCCAATACCGGCCGGCGCGCGGGCGCGGTATAAGGGTGACCCATGTTCGGATTCTGGCTGATCATTCTCTTCATCATTCTCCCCGGCGCCCTCGGCGCCGCGATCGGCTACGTCATCGGCGCCCGGGAGGGCACGGATCCCGACCTGGAGCGGCGCAGCACAATGATCGGCGGGTCCGTCGGCGCGGGGCTCGGCCTCGTCATCCTGGTCATCGTCTTCATATTTCAGGGTTTTTAGAGGTTCGGAGCGGCGGCTACGCCGCCCCGCCCCCAAAGGCCCTAGTCGACGGCAATCGTCGCCAGAAAGGCGATGTCGCCATCCGACGTGCCCACCGTATCGGCGGTCAGCGCCAGGTAGTACATCCGGCGGGAATCGGCCGTCAGCGCCAGATCCTCGTACACCCGGTTGCCGAGCCCGGTGATGTCGCGCGCCTGGAACGCAACCTCCGTGCCCGCGCCCGACGCCGTGCTGAGATCGAGCGCCGCCGCATAGACCGCATCGTTCACGGCACTCAGATCCGTCTCGTAGAGACCGACGTCATACCCCGTGCCCAAGGTAATGGCGTCGTTGAACAAGCGGATCGACAGGATCCGCCAATGCGACATGACGGGACAGAGAAAGTATTTCGACCCGTCGTCATCCGCCGCGGCGACCGCTACCGTGCCGGCGATCGTTCGCGCCCGGGCATAGGCCAGCCCGGACGGATTGCGATCGGCCGGCACGGCCTCGATCGTCTGAACCAGGCTGGATTTGGTGTTTACTACTGCCATGCGTCACCCCTCCTAGGCTTCACTGCATTTAATTTCGACGACCTTGCCCTCTTCCGTGCGGGTCGCGCCGAAGGTGCCCTTGACGTAGACCTGCGTGGCGTAGGATTTGTCGTCGCGCTCGGTGACCTTGCCCTCGACATCGTTCCACAGGCCGAGATGCAGGCCGGACTTCGCCCAGGCGGGGCAACGGCGATAGGCATTGGAATCCACCTCCAGCCGCTCCGAGTGGATAAAGTTGAAGCCCATGAACGAGGTGATCCGCCCGTCGACCAGCACCGGCTTGGTGTTGAAATCGAGCGAGACCGCCTGGATTTCGTTCATCATGTCGTCGTGCTGCTCGGCGGTGAGGGCGACGTAGAGCGGGTCGTGGTCGATATCCACTTCGTTCGCCATCAGGATTTTCTTGGCCGCCCGCAGCTTGGCGACATTGAGCCCGGTCGCCGAGGTCGCGCCCTCATCCACCGCAACGGTCTGGCCGGCGCCGTCGAAGGCGGTGGCCGTTGACCCGTTTTCTCCGGTGCGCGCGTCGCCGAAGAAGGCGGGGATGATCTCGTCGTCGATCGCCCGGCTCATCGCCGCCGCCCCGTTAAGGGAATACGGGCTGGTCAGCTCGACGATGGTCTCCAGCTTGTCCTGGTCGTCGATCAGGTCGGCCCATTCGTAATGGGCGGGAAACACCCAGCGCGCCGCATGCGGCGTTTCGATCAGCGGCGTGTCGCCGTGCCGGGTCGTCTTCTTTTGCGCGGCCACGGCGCCGATCTGTTCGACCGCCTTGGCCGCCTTGCCACGGTAGTGCCCCTCCATCACCGCGGCCCGGAAACGCGAGCCACGCTGTTGCAGAAGGAGCTGCACGCTGTCGGTATAGGCCTGACTGCGCGCAACGATGATGTCATTGGACATGCGTGTCCTCCAAACAGTTGCGAGATTAACGGTATGTCCGGAGGGGTTGCCCGCACCTGACGAAGGCCGCGCGAAAACGCGGCCGGCCGGACCCTGTCCTGCAGTTAACGCCTGTTGGGCGGCGGTCTGTTCCCGCCGTCAACCGGAGCCCGGGAGTTCCCCTGGCTTGTCCGGGTTTGCCGCGCCGGTGGCGAATGCCGGCCGGGCGACGCCAATATTGCGCTCCGTAACTACCCATCCAGCCGGGGCCACGCGGCGCGGACGCGGCGGGGCGCGCGCGTCCGCACCGGCAACCGGGCGAAGCGCAGCATCATCAGCGCGTAGCGCGTGGCGCAGAGCAGGTCGTCGTATTGCTTGACGACGCGGCCGTCCTTGCGGTGGTAGAGGCGGAACTCGTCGAACCAGTCGGCCAGATGGGCGAAGGCCTTGAACCGGCCGGTCCGCATCCGGTCGAGCATGCCCATCAGGCCGGCCTCCACGCTGTAGCCGCCATCCTCGAACCCGGCCGGCCCGGGCAGCATCTCCAGCCCCTGGTCGCGGTACTGCTTGGCCAGGTTTTCCCCGGCCGCCGTGTCGTTGAGCCCGTCGCGCGGCCAGGCCCAGGGCACGCTGCCCCAGGGTTTGAGCGCGGCGGCATGGATCACCGGCGTCGTCTCACGAACACGGTATGCCTGGGTGACATAGGCAACGTCCGCATCGCGGTCCCAGGCTAGCTTCACCGCCGCGGTCGGATGATCCCAGCCGAAGTCGATGCCGCCGATCACCGGCCAATGGGCCGGCAGGTCGAAGGCCGGAACGGACACCGCCTCGTCCGCCAGCGGGAAGACCCGCCCGGAGCCGAGCTGTGGGATTCCCTTGGCGCGCGCGTCGCGCTCGTGGGCCGGGTAGCTGTCGACGATCTTATGGCGCGCTTCGTCGCCGATATGGCCGACGTCCCAGATCGTCATGCGCGTGACGTGGCGCGAAGGTTCCGTCATGCCCGGCGCGGCGGCACGGTGGCCGGCGCTCTCGACTCTATCGGTTCTGTCGGCGCGATCAGCGCTCTCAGCGTTGTGGCCAGATGGCGTCGATATAGCGCGCCCGCTCGGCCCTGGCCGCGGCGTGACCCGGATGGCCCGTGTCCTGCAACGCGGCGACGAACTCGGCATCGCCCTTGCGCTGTTCGTAATTCGCGCGCGCGTCTTCCGGCGAGATCCCAAATTTTTCGCCGCCCCGGCCGACGGGCAGCGCGTCCTCGCCGATCGCCTCGCCGATGCGCGCGAGGAACTCGCTCACCGGCGCCAGACCCATCGCCGATTCCAGCGCGTCCAGATGCGCGCCGCCAAAGGCGCGCGCCGCCCTCCGCGCATGGCCGATCTTGCGGTCGTAGGCGCCACCCCATTTTTCCCGCAGTGTCTGTTCAGTCTCATCCTGTTCGGTCCGGTGGGCCTGTTGCGCCGCGTCGATCCGCGATGACGCCATCCGGTTCCAGGCGGCGAACAGGGTGGACGCCTGCCGATCGGTCAGGCCGGCATCGTAGGCGGTGTCGCGGAACCATTCGGTCAACGCGCCGTCCGCCGGAGACTCCGGTGGCTCCTCCAAGCTATATTTGTCGGGCGCGTCCGGGCGGCCGAGCCGGTCGTAAAGCGCGTCATACGCCGCCGCGTCTTCATCGCCATCCGGCAGGACCAGCGTGCGCCCCGCGCGGTCATGACCGAACAGGCTTTCCAGATTGCGGTAGGAGTCGATCACCGCATCCGGGCTATCCCACCCCTTGCCCGCGGCGAAGGCGGCATTGTCGCCGTTCAAGCCTTCGTCCCAAGGTGTGCCGACCGTGTCACCAACCGGCGCCTCGGCCAAAGTCGCGGCAGGTTCGGCCGCACGTTCGATTCCAGGATCGGTCCCCCTCTCCGTTTCCTCCGGCCGGTCAAATGATTGCTCGTCCGTCATTGTCACTCCCTGATTGATCGATTTGCTGTGGCGGGACCTATTCGGGTGCCCAGGAAAATCTCGAGTGAGCGCCGTTATGTGGGCAGGATTGAATTGGCGTTCACATTTCCGCCATGACTATCCAGAGCGCTCAATCCTCGTCCCTCCGATTGGACATCAGTTCCCAAACCTCGCGCTCCGAAAGGTGCAGGTAGCGCGCGATTCGGTGGAACACTTCCTGCCGGCCGATCGGAACGCCCGTCGCCATCGCATCATTCGCGACGAACGGCGCCGACCGCGCGCGGCAAAATTCCGACAGGTCGGCCAATACCGGCGCGGCATTCGGCCCGTCAAAGACCTGACGATAGGCCGCCGACAAACGCCGGTTCCTATGCCGGCTGAGCAGGCGCGCCACTGTTCACCACTTTTTCGAAGGCACCGGCCGCCTGGTTCGCCGCCGGCGCGGCCTGCAACAGTTCCTGCATCTGACGCGCGGCATCGCGGCCCTGCCGGCGCTCGGCGATCTGGTCCGGTGTTTTCAGCACCTTTTGCGGCACGCCATTCACCTCGGCCGCAAGCTGCGCCAGGGCGTCGCCGTCGAACACGTCGAAGATTTCGGGTTGCGCCGCCGAGAGCGGGGCCAGCACCTCGAAGGTCCGGGCGATCCCGACCACCTGCTCCGATTTCTGCGCCCGCGACAGGGGGCTGTCGTATTCGATACGGTAGTCGCCATCCGCCTCGACCAGGGCGTCGGGCAGCGGCGGCAGCAGGCCTTGACGTTGCAGGATGGCGGTCTCGCGCGCGATCATCGGACCGAGCGCCTCCGATTGCTGACGCCCCATCACGGGGGTCAGCAGCGCGCCTTTTTCCTGCGCGCGAATCAGCGCCTCGGTTGCCGTCATGCTCGGCGCATCGACCAGGATCTGGAACAGCGTGACCAGAAACGCGTCGTTAATGACGCGCCGCCGCTGCTCCATCATGTCGAGCCCGACATCGACCCGGGCGCCCGACTGAAAGGGCTGCATCAGCGGGCGGCCATCCTTGTTCACGCCGCCGTAGTTTATATATCCCGGCGTCAGGCCGAACCCGTCGGGCCGGCCGAGCACACCGTCATCATGCACCAGGATCGGCGGTTCGACCGCCAATTGCGCCTGACGGATTGTCGTCTTGTTCATCTCGTTCAGCATCTTGATGTCGGGCAGCACGGTCATCGCCGGTGACCGGCCATAGATCTCACCCGGCGCGGTCACATACCGCGACACCATGTAAGGGAATTCGTCGAACCCGCTTTCCTGCACGATTTGCCGGCCCTCGACCGCGACATAGATCGAGGCGAACGGTTTGTTACCGCCGTCGAGTTTGTTCCGATCCCGCTCTTCGCGCGGCGCCACCGCATGCAGGAAACGAAAGCGCCGCTCCGGCTCCTTCTCCGCCGCCCGGCCGATCGCGGGCGGCACGGCGTCGCCCCAGCGCTGCACCGCCTGGCGGGCGGAATAATCGAAATCGCGATAGAGCGTGTCGACCTGCCCCTGGAAGTTTTCGGCAATGGCGCAATCGGCAAGATGGATCGCCCGATAGAGCGGCCCGCCGCGGTCCTCGTCCTGGCCGACGAAGAGCACGCCGGTGCCGAACGCACCGAGCGACATGTACACCTCGTGCTGCTGCGACGCATAATTCGCGGACGGCGCGTAACGGGCACCGAACAGAACTTCCTCGGCCCGATCGAACCAGGCGCGCACCTCCGGCAGATCGTTCAGCGATGGGTCGCTCGACCGAAGATGATGCCAGCGCTGCGCACGCGGCGTGAGCATCGATTCCAGGGCGGCGGAGAACCGCTCCAATCCGAGTGCCGCCGTCGCGTCGAAGATTTCCTTCGTTCGCCGGGAGCCCGCCGGCCGGAGCGACACGAAATCGGCCTGGCGCGGCAGCACGCGATCGGCGATCTCCTGCCAGTGGGACTCCCAGGTTGTGCGCGTCGATCGCAAGCGATCGCGCCGGGCGATGATATCATCCGCTTTGGTCATCA
>JAOTYV010000178.1 GCA_029861675.1 Alphaproteobacteria bacterium | reverse complement strand
ACGCTCAAGGGACGCGATCCCAGCCTCGTCCGAACACCGTATTTCTGTTCGGGCTGTCCGCACAATACCTCCACCAAAGTACCCGAAGGCAGTCGCGCGTTGGCGGGAATCGGCTGCCATTATATGGCGCAATGGATGGATCGCAGCACCGACACCTATACCCATATGGGCGCCGAAGGTACGCCATGGGTCGGCCAGGCGCCGTTCACCAGCGAAAATCACATTTTCGCGAATCTGGGTGACGGCACATATTACCACTCCGGCATCCTGGCAATCCGCATGGCGATCGCGTCGGGCGTCAACATCACCTACAAAATTCTCTACAACGATGCGGTCGCGATGACGGGCGGCCAGCCGGTGGACGGACCGCTCACCGTGCCGCGCATCACCCACCAGCTCAAAGGCGAAGGCGTCGAGAAGATTGTCGTGGTCACCGACGAGCCCGAAAAGTATTCATCCAAAACCGACTTCGCGGCCGGCGTGACCGTTCATCACCGGGACGAACTCGACTCCGTTCAGCGGAATTTACGTGAGGTTCCCGGCGTGACTGTGTTGGTCTACGACCAAACCTGCGCGGCCGAGAAACGCCGGCGCCGGAAACGCGGCACATTTCCGGACCCGGACAAACGCGCCTTCATCAATGAACTCGTCTGCGAAGGCTGCGGCGACTGTTCGGTGAAATCGAATTGCCTGTCCGTCGTGCCGGTGGAAACGGAATTTGGCCGCAAACGCCGAATCGACCAGTCGTCGTGCAATAAGGACTTTTCCTGCGTCAATGGCTTCTGCCCGAGCTTTGTAACCGTGCATGGCGGCGCCCTCCGGAAAGGGAAAGGCCGGGTCGAGACCGGGAACGCGCCGGACCTGTTCGAGGCCTTGCCCGATCCAACCTTGCCGTCGACGGATCGGCCCTACGGCATCCTGATAACCGGGGTAGGCGGAACCGGCGTGGTCACGATCGGCGCCTTACTCGGCACAGCGGCACATATCGAGGGCAAGGGCTGCTCGATCCTCGATATGGCCGGGCTGGCGCAGAAAGGTGGTGCCGTTCTGAGCCACCTACGTATCGCCGACAAGCCCGAAGATATTCACGCGGTTCGGCTCGCCACCGGCGGCGCCCAACTAATCCTGGGCTGCGATATGGTTGTCGCCGCGCGCGGCGATTGCATGTCGAAAGTTCAGCCGGACACGACGAAGGCAGTCATCAACAGCCATCATGCAATCACCGGCGATTTCGTTCGCGATCCGGACTGCACTTTCCCGGACGAAGAATTGCGTGGCGCGATCGTTCAAAGCGTCGGGAAGAAAAATACGGACTTTGTCGACGCCAACCGGCTGGCGACCGCCCTGCTCGGCGATTCAATCGCCGCCAACATGTTCATGATGGGATTCGCCTACCAGAAGGGCCTGATCCCGATCTCCGAGGAAGCGATCTTCCAGGCCATCGAATTGAACGGCATCGCGATCCCAATGAATCAGCAGGCCTTTACCTGGGGCCGGCGTGCCGCTCACGACCTGGCTGCCGTGCACCGTATCGCTTTGCCCGATGAAGTGGACACAAAGGATCCCGCCAATGCGCCGGACCCTGCCTCGGTCCTTCGCGACACGATCGAACAACGCGTCGAATTCCTGACGAGCTACCAAAACGCCCGCTATGCGGCACGGTACCAAAAGCTGCTCGACAAGGTCCGCACGGTGCAGGCGGTGCGCACGCCGCACGAAGAGGGCCTGACCGCAGCGGTCGCGCGATATTATTTCAAGCTGATGGCGTACAAGGATGAATATGAGGTGGCGCGTCTCTATACCGACGGCGCCTTCATGGACCGCGTAAAGGAAAGTTTCACCGGCGAGTTCAAACTTAAATTCCATCTCGCGCCACCGCTCATCGCGCGCCGCGACAAGACATCCGGCGAACTCAAGAAAGGTGAATATGGACCCTGGGTCCTGAAACTCTTCGACACCTTGGCGAAATTGAAATTTGTCCGCGGCACGCCGCTGGACATATTCGGTTACACCGCCGAACGGCGGATGGAACGCGCGTTGATCCGCGAATACGAGGCGACGATCGAGGATATCCTCGACTCGCTCACACCGGAAAACCACCATATCGCCGTCGAAATTGCCTCGATTCCCGAGAAAATCCGCGGCTATGGTCACATCAAGCTCGACAGCATTCAGCGCACCAAAGACCACAAATCGGCGCTGCTGGAAATTTACCGCAACCCGGAGCCCGCCGCCGTGGTCAGCGCCGCGGAGTAGTACCGGAAGCCGGCCCCGGAAACTCCCCACCCCTGCCCCAAAACGGCCTCGATTGGACGGCAGGTGTTATGCCATGCGCGTTTCGATCAACATGGTCAGGGCTTGGTTGCTCGCCGCGATGGTGATGCTGTTGCCGGTCGCCGCAATCTGGCTGGCGATCAACATCATGCCGCGAGCGCATTACAGCATCGACGAACGGTTGGTCGAGTTCGGCGATGCCGCCCGGTCCCGCCTGCTGGCGCATTTCCTCCGCGCCGGTGTCGCCTATCCGCCCGCCAAGGTGGTCCTAGTCGGCCTGAAGGCGGAACGGCAACTGCAACTCTATGCCGCGGGCCAGAATGGCCGGCTCCGCTTCGTCCGCGCCTATCCCGTGCTCGCCGCCGCCGGCGGGCCGGGCCCGAAACTCCGCGAGGGGGACCGTCAGGTACCGGAAGGGCTCTATCCGATCCGCTATCTCAACCCGAACTCGGCGGCCTATGTATCGCTGATGATCGGCTACCCGAACCGCTTTGACCGGGCGCGGGCGCGCGAAGAAGGCCGGCGGTCGCTTGGCGGACAAATTGTCATTCATGGACCGACCACCGGTACCGCCGGCTGCCTCGCGATGCGGGCCCCGGTCGTGGAGGAACTGTTCACTCTGGCGGCCGATGCGGGCGTGAACAATACGCGGATTGTCCTGAGTCCGCGCGACTTTCGGCGGTCAAAAGAGCCGGCTGCGGTTATGCGCTCGCCGTGGAACCGGGCACTCTATGCCCGAATTGCCGGGCAGTTGGCGAAGTTGCCGCGGCCGGACGGTTGAGCCGTCCCGCGCGCGTCCTTGCTCACATCCCAAGCGCCGCCATGTAGGTCTCCAGCAGCGCTTCCTCTTCCTGCCGGTCGCCTGCGTCCATCTTCCGGATACGCAGGACATGCCGCATGATCTTGGGATCGAAGCCGTTGCCCTTCGCCTCGGCGAACACTTCGCGGATATCGTCGCTGAGTGCTTTCTTCTCTTCTTCGAGCTTTTCGATGCGCTGTATAAAGGCGCGCAGCCGCTCGCCGGCGACTCCCCCGGTATCGGACATTCCCTGCTCCCGCTGTTGGATTGATCGGTTTCGGCGCGGGACCTTAGACCGGCGCACGCGCGCCGATCAACCCGCGCCTGGAACCGGCTAGTGTTTCTTTGACGCCTCGAATTTCGCCAATTGCTCTGGCGTCGCTTCGCTTTGGTGTTTCGCCTTCCATTCACTGTACGGCATGCCGTAGACCAGCTCGCGCGCGGCTTCATACTCCAACGCGACGCCACGATCCTCGGCCTCCGCCTTGTACCATTTGGAAAGGCAATTCCGGCAGAAATCCGCGAGATTCATGAGATCGATATTCTGCACATCGGCATTGTCGCGCAGATGATCGCGCAAACGGCGGTAGGTCGCGGCTTCCAACTCCAATCGGGTCTGGTCATCCATCGGTTTGGTACTCCCTCGTTCGTAACCTGGCATTTAAGGTATTTGGTATCGTCTTAAGGAGTTTTCATCCCCCGGGCAACGGGACGCCGTGCAGCGTCTCTTCGATCAGCCAATCCACCACGGCCTTCAGCGCTTCCATGTCTTCGGCGCCGCCGGCAATGGCGTCGTCATAGACCGCCAATTGCCGGTGCGCGCTGGTGCCCCGCCGCAGAATATCGCGCGTCCCCGCCACCTCGTCGGCGCATCCCAGCTTTTCGGCGTCCTCCGCGACAAGATCCAGCAATTCGTCCAGCAATTCTTCATAGGCAACGATTTCGCCACGGCCGAAATCGACCAGACCTTCATCGATGCCATAGCGTTGCGCGCGCCAACGGTTTTCCTGCAACAGCATGTTCGAATACAGGCGCCATCGCTGATTGCTGCGCCGCAGCCGCAGCAGCATCGACAGAATACAGGCATAGAGCGCCGCGACGGCGATGCCATCGTCCATCCGCGTGCAGATGTCGCTGATGCGGACCTCGAGCGTTGGAAACCGCGCACTTGGACGTATGTCCCACCAAATCTTCGAGGCATCCTCGATCAGGCCGGCGTTTACCAGCATCTGCACATGGCGCTGATACTCACCGTAGCTGTCGAATTTTTCCGGCAGGCCCGTGCGCGGCAATTCATCGAAGACGCTGAGCCGGTAGCTCTTCAAGCCGGTCTTGCGGCCCTGCCAGAATGGCGACGACGTGGTCAACGCCAAAAGGTGCGGCAGGAAATAGCCCGCCTGTTTCAACAAATCATTCCGCAGTTCGTCATCCGGACACCCGACATGAACGTGCATTCCGCAGATCAGCAGACGGTGCGCCACCTCCTGGAGCTCGTGCGCCAGCACGTTGTACCGGTCTTTATCGGTGTGGCGCTGCTCGGTCCACGAAGCGAAGGGATGGGTCGACGCGGCGATGATGCGCAGCCCATGCCCGGCCGCGGCTTGCGCGATACAGCCGCGTAGCGCGGCCAATTTTGTCCGGCATTCCGCAAGCGACGAACACACCGTGGTATCCACCTCGATTTGCACCCGCAGGAATTCGGACGTCACATTGCCGATCTTCGCATCGATCAACTGTTCGCACTCGGCAAGCAACTCGGCGGGCGGATCGGATACGAGGTCCCGTGTCTCGGGATCGACGAGCATGTATTCCTCCTCGATCCCAATGGTCAAAGGATGATCGGCCACGCTCATCGGCTCATCTCCTCATGCATCCAATACCGTGAAAAGCGCGGGATCCTCTAGTATCGGCGCCAGCGCGTTCTGCAGGATCCCGGCCCAACGCGCGACCTCGGCATCGGTCGCAACCAAATCCTGGCGAATCTCGATCATGACGTTCGGAAGACCTGCCGCAATTGCATGAATTTCGATGGTATAGCCCGCAAAGGCGAGGCCGGAATACGGCTGGTTGTCGCCGACCACCAACGACTCATCCGTGGACAAGGCAGCAACAAGAGGATCGGCGAGACGGCGGTCCCGGTTGGACAGAATCCCTACGTGCCACGGCCGATCCAGGCCGCGATAGACCGGCGTGAAACTATGGACCGCGACGATCGCCGGTGTGATGCCGCGCGCCGCATAGTCCGCGATGCAGCCGACGACGGCGGCGTGATACGGCCGAAACAGCGCTTCAATACGGCGCTCCCGATCGGCGGGGGAAAGGTTCCGATTGCCGGGGATTACCGTGTGCTCGCTGATCTCGCGAATCGACGTATGGTCGTCCGTAATCCGATTGCAATCGATGACAAGCCGCGAATACCCCGCGAGCACCGCCCGACCATCGAAATGCTGCGCCAGCCGCCGGGTCAGCGCCGCCGCGCCGATATCGATGGCAATGTGGCGCGTGAGATCGGCGGCTTGAAGCCCCAGCAACCCGAGCGATTCGGGCAGCGCCGCACTGGCATGATCGCAAATGAACAGTACCGGCGCGGCACCATCGCCATTGAAAATTTCGACCGGCGGCGGATCGTTCGGCCCAAGCAAGGGATTCGGGATTACGGTCGAGGAACAGGCGGAGGACATGCGGCGCACTATATCCAATGATGGCCGGGCCGTATGCAACAGGAACCCGCCAAAGCAGAAATTTTCAATTTCAATTATAGTCGGCGTATGCCCCTGCCCGAAATCACCCAAGGGAACGCCACCAAACAGGTCGCCTTCCTTGCGCTGCTCGCAGGGGCGGTTGCCGTCGCCGCATCGACGATATTCGTGCGGTTGAGCGAGTTGGGGGCGCTTCCCAGCGCCTTTTACCGCCCATTCCTGGCCGTTCCGGTAATCTGGTTCTGGCTGCGTCTCAGACCCGGCAATGACGGTCACCGACGGCCGGTGACAATGTCCGATTTCTCGCGCTTGTTTCTCGCCGGGGCTTTCTTTGCGGGCGACCTCGCCTTCTGGCACCTCTCGCTGCACCATACGACGGTCGCCAACGCCACTTTGTTCGCCAATGCCGCACCTGTGTTCGTGCTGCTCGCCCACTGGCTGATCTTCCGCCGCCGGATCGATCCGGCGCTGCTGCTGGGCATAGGCTTGGCCATGGCCGGCGCCGCCTGCCTTGTCGGTGGCAGCCTGACCCTCTCCCCGGCCTACCTGCTCGGCGAATTTTATGGTGTCGTGACCGCTGTGTTTCTAGCCAGCTTCCTGATCGCGGTCGAAAAATTACGTAACGATTTCGGTGCCGGAACGATCATGCTTTGGACCTCGGCAGGCACCGCAACAGTCTTGTTACCGGTCGCCTTGTTGACGGGCGAGCCAATGATCGCGGTCACGGCGCAGGGCTGGCTCATGCTGTTAGGATTGGCGGTTATCAGCCACGCCGCGGGGCAAGGCCTGGTCGTCTACGCATTGGCCCATCTGCCGGCGACGCTCGCGGCAACCGGATTGCTATTCGAACCGGTCGCCGCCGCGTTCATGGCGGCGGTCCTCCTCGCGGAACCGATCAGCGCCTGGCAGGCCGTCGGCGGCGCCATAATTCTCTGGGGACTATTCATTGCGCGGAAAGGATGCCCTTAGCCCATGGCGCGGATAGCCACAACGGGAGAAAAGCCGCGCATCGCATCGCCTGTTGGACAGACGATCGCGCGTGAAGCCGCGGGCGGTCTGCGCCAGGGTATTTGGACGCGCGTCGCCCTGATGGCCGCCATCGCTCTCTGGGTTTCGCTCACCGTTCCGTTCCCGGCCGCGCTCTTTTACCTGGCACTCGCCGCGCTCTTCATCGTCAACGGCCTGGCGCGCCAAATCATCGTCGAACGGTTTCCAACGCAGGATTGGCCCGGTTATCTTTTCATCGCGCTCGATACCGGTCTGCTGGTCACCGCGCTGCTCTACCCAAATCCCCTTCTGGAAACGCCGGTGCCCCGGCAGATGATGCTACGCCCGGGGATCTTTCCTTTCTTTTACGTCTTCCTTGCCGGAACGATGTTGGCCTATTCGCGCCAGCAGTTGATCTGGACCGGAATAGCCGTGGCACTCGCCTGGGGCGGCGCCGCGTGGTGGATCATCCGGTTACCTGGATCGCTTACGCCCATGGATTTTCCCGCATGGCAGGACCTGTCGCCCGCGGGCCGCCTGCAGATCTCCCAGAATCCCTATTTCATCGATACCACCGCCGTCCTGCAGGAAATATTCGTCTTCCTGGTCGTCACCGCAATTCTGGCGACCGTCATTTGGCGTGTCCGCCGGCTGGCGATTCAACAGGCCGATATGGAGACTCAGCGCGCCAATCTGGCGCGGTATTTTTCGCCCAACATCGTCGAGGAACTGACGACTTCCCACAGCGCGCTCGACGGCGAGAACGTACAACACGCAGCGGTCATGTTTGTCGACATCCACGGGTTCACCGCAATGGCGGAACAACTGCCGCCCAAACAGACGCTAGAATTGCTGCGAAGCTTTCACAGCCGTATGTCGCACGAAGTCTTCGCCCATGACGGCACCCTGGACAAATTCATCGGCGACGGGCTGATGGCGACGTTCGGCGTGCCGAAGAAGAGCCCGCGGGATGCGACGAACGCCATCGCCTGCGCGCTCGCCATGCGTGCATCGATCGAAGAATGGAACGAATTCCGCAGTAGAATTGAATATGTTCCGATCAAAATCGGCATCGGCATTCACTACGGCCCGGTTATTATGGGCGATATCGGCAGCGAAGAGCGGCTCGAATTCGCGGTTATCGGGGATACCGTCAACGTCGCGAGCCGGCTGGAGGCGCTCAGCCGGGATCTGGATACCGCCATCGTGTTGAGCGACGATGTTATGGCCGCCGCCTATGAGAAAACCAACCTGGGCGATCCAATTTTCGATGGATTTCGCGAGGTGCCGGAGCAATCCATTCGCGGCCGGCTGACCGGCACCATCGTATGGATTTACAACGAGCGGATGGCCGCCGAAGACGCGGAAAGGCGATTGATGGCGGTCGATCTCGCCCCCGGCACGCCCTAGCCGCCGATCCGTCAATCCTGTCTAAATTTGTTAACCAAAATTCGCTACGGTGTGCCTGGGCTTTTAGCGTAGTGTCGCCGAAATCCTTGAACAATCACATCCACGCGGTCGCCATACAGAGATGCATCGAACTCATCTAACTAAAATTGTCGCCACATTGGGACCGGCCAGCGCCGACCCGCAGGTTATCTTTGCGCTGTACGAGGCGGGCGTGGACGTCTTCCGGCTAAATTTCAGCCACGGCACCCATGACGACAAGAAACGCAGCATCGATACGATCCGAAAGATCGAACGCGACGTTGGCCGTCCTATCGCCATCATGATGGATCTGCAGGGTCCGAAACTGCGGATCGGCACCATCACCGACGGTCCGATCACGCTGCGCGACGGCGACGCCTTCCGGCTCGACATGGACGACGCGCCGGGCGACCAGACGCGGGTCTCGCTGCCGCACAAGGAAATTTTCGCGGCGCTCGAGGCACCGACCGACCTGCTGCTCGACGACGGAAAAATTCGACTGCGGGTTACCGACTGCGGGCGCGACTTCGCAAACACCGAAGTGGTGACCGGCGGTCCTCTCTCCGACCGCAAGGGCGTGAACGTGCCCGGCGTCCTGCTGCCGCTGTCGGCGATCACCGACAAGGACCGGAACGATTTGCGTTTCGGCCTCGATCATGGCGTGGACTATGTAGCCCTGTCCTTCGTGCAACGGCCGCAGGATCTGGCCGATGCGCGCCGGCTGATCGCCGGCCGGGCGTCGCTACTGGCCAAACTGGAAAAACCGGCGGCGATCGAGAGTCTCGGCGAGATCGTAGAACTGTCCGACGTGGTCATGGTCGCGCGCGGCGATCTCGGCGTCGAAATGCCGCCGGAGGAAGTGCCGGTGCTGCAGAAACGGATCATCGCCGCGTGCCGCGAGGCGGGCAAACCGGTGATCGTCGCAACCCAGATGCTCGAATCGATGATCCATGCGCCGACACCCACCCGGGCGGAAGCCTCCGATGTCGCGACCGCGGTCTATGACGGCGCCGACGCGGTAATGCTGTCGGCGGAAACCGCGGCCGGCGATTATCCCATCGAGGCGGTGCAAATGATGAATCGCATCATCGAGCATACCGAGCGCGACCCGCTGTATCGCGGCATTCGCGACGCGTCGCGCAGCGAGCCGGAGCCGACCGCCGCCGACGCGATCAGCGCCGCCGCGCGCCAGGTCGCCAGGACGCTGTCGGTGCGGGCGATCGTCACCTACACCACATCCGGTTCGACTACGCTGCGCGCGGCGCGCGAACGCCCCGAGGTGCCGGTGATCGGTCTGACGCCGAACATCAACACGGCGCGCCGGCTGTCCGTGGTTTGGGGCGTTCACAGTGTCGCCACCCAGGACGCCCGCGACTTCGACGAAATGGTCGCCCGCGCGAGTTTCCACGCCATGGAGGACGGCTTCGCCGAACCCGGCGACCGGATCGTCATCACCGCCGGCGTTCCCTTCGGCAC
>JAOTYV010000176.1 GCA_029861675.1 Alphaproteobacteria bacterium | reverse complement strand
GTCTACAGCCATGCATGGCGCCAATTCGATCTGGTGTTCTGGGACAACCGATGCGTCATGCATCAGGCCCAACCCTACGATCAGGACAAATATGTCCGCCACATGCACCGCACCACGGTGAAGGGAAACCGGCCTTACTAAGATGATTACCGAACTTGGACATTTCGCACTTATCCTCGCGCTGTGCGTCGCCGTGACCCAAGCGGTGCTGCCGATGGCCGGCGCGGCGCGGCGGCACGGCGGCTGGATGGCGGCCGGCAATTCGGCGGCGGTGCTGCAATTCCTGCTGATCGCCGTCGCCTTCGGGGCGCTGATGCACGCCTATCTCACCAGCGATTTCACCGTCAAGAACGTCGCCCTGAATTCGCATTCGCTGAAACCGGTGATCTACAAAATCTCCGGCGTCTGGGGCAATCACGAAGGCTCGATGCTGCTCTGGGTGCTGATCCTCGCGCTGTTCGGCGCCATGGTCGCGCTGTTCGGCGGCAATCTGCCACCGACACTGCGGGCACGGGTGATCTCGGTGCAGGCGATGATCGGTGTCGGGTTCCTGCTGTTCATCCTGTTCACTTCCAACCCGTTCGAGCGGCTCTTCCCCGCACCGGCCAACGGCAACGATCTGAACCCGCTGCTGCAGGATCCGGGGCTGGCGCTGCATCCGCCGATTCTCTATGCCGGTTATGTCGGGTTCTCAATCGCCTTCTCCTTCGCGATCGCGGCCCTGATCGAAGGCCGCATCGACGCGGCCTGGGCGCATTGGGTACGGCCCTGGACCTTGCTGGCCTGGTCGTTCCTCACCGCCGGCATCGCGTTGGGAAGCTGGTGGGCCTATTACGAGCTGGGCTGGGGCGGCTTCTGGTACTGGGACCCGGTGGAGAACGCGTCCTTCATGCCCTGGCTGGTCGGCACCGCGCTGCTCCATTCGGCGATCGTGGTGGAAAAGCGCGACGCTTTGAAAAGCTGGACAATTCTGCTCGCCATCCTGACCTTCTCGCTCAGCCTGATCGGCACCTTCCTGGTGCGTTCGGGCGTGCTCACCTCGGTGCACGCCTTCGCAACCGACCCGGAACGCGGCGTCTTCATTCTGCTCCTGCTGGTCATTGCGGTCGGCGGCGCGCTCGCGCTCTATGCCTGGCGCGCACCGCGGCTGGAGCCGGGCGGGTTGTTCTCGCCGGTCAGCCGCGAAGGCGCGCTCATGCTGAACAACCTGCTGCTGACCACGGCGGCGGCGACGGTGTTCATCGGCACGCTGTATCCGCTCCTGCTCGAAGCCATGGGCGGCGGTAAAGTGTCGGTCGGCCCGCCCTTTTTCAACGCTACGTTCGTGCCGCTGATGGCGCCGCTGGTAGCGGCGCTCGGTGTCGGGCCGATGCTCGCCTGGAAGCGCGCCGACCTCGCCGGCGCGCTGGCCCGCCTGAAAGTCGCCGCCATCGCGGCGCTGGCGCTGACCGCGATCATCGGATACTGGCAATGGGGCCGTCCGGTACTGGGGACCCTGGCGATCGGTTTCGCAATATGGCTCGGCGGCGCCGTCATTACCGAACTGGTGGCGCGCACCGGCATCGGCCGGATGCCGTTGCGCGATTCGCTGGCCCGGATGCGTGGCCTGCCGCGGGCCGCCTGGGGCATGTCGCTGGCGCATTTCGGCCTGGCGCTCGCCATTGCCGGATCCGCCGGCACCGCCGCCTGGCAGGAAGAAAAAATCCTCGTGATGGCGCCGAACCAGACCGTGTCCCTCGCGGGATTCGAGGTCGCCTTCGACGGGGTGGAGGACAAGCGCGGACCGAACTATGTGGCGCAGCGTGGCCTGTTCACGGTGCGCCGCGGCGGCGAGAAGATCGACCGGATGGTCGCGGAACGGCGGCGCTATGTCGTGGGCGGCCAGGAAACAACCGAGGCGGCGATCCGCTCGACCGCCGCCGGCGACCTGTATGCGGTAATCGGCGCTTCCGACAACAAGGGCGGGCACACGGTTCGGCTCTATTTCAAACCGCTGGTGCTGTGGATTTGGCTCGGGGCGACGGTCATGGTGCTCGGCGGCCTGCTGTCGCTCAGCGACCGGCGGCTTCGGGTCGGCGCGCCGAAACGGCGGAGCGCCAAGGGCGTCCCGGCGGCGGCGGAGTGAACCTATTCCCATGAGGCGTGTCCTTTTCCTCACACCGCTGATCCTGTTTCTGGGGCTCGCGGTCTATCTTGGATTCGGCCTGACCCGGGATGCCCGCATCGTGCCGTCCGCGTTGATCGATCAGCCGGTGCCGGAATTCGCCCTGCCGCCGCTGCTGGAGAGCGGCAAGGGGTTGGCGACCGCCGATTTGAAGGGGCGTGTCGCGCTGGTCAATGTATTTGCGTCCTGGTGTGTGCCCTGCCGGGCCGAGCATCCGATCTGGATACAGTTCGCCAAGGACCAGAAGGCCCCGCTCTACGGCATCAACTGGAAGGACAAACGCGAAACCGCGACACGGTGGTTGAAGGAATTGGGCAACCCCTACACCGGGATCGGTTTCGACGGCGACAACCGCGCCGGCATCGAATGGGGCGTCTATGGCGCGCCCGAGACCTATATCGTCGATCGCGAGGGCCGCATCCGCTACAAGCATATCGGGCCGATCTTCGCGGAAACGATGAGCGGTACGATCATCCCGCTGATCCGCGAGCTGGAAGGCGAAAAATGAGAGCACGTCTTTCCCCCATCCTGTTTGCCGCCACGATCGCGGCCTTTGCCGTCACCGCCCTGGCCGTCGAACCCGGTGAAGTTCTGAAGGATCCCGCCCTGGAAGCGCGGGCGCGCACGCTGTCATCGGAAATCCGCTGCCTGGTCTGTCAGAATCAGTCGATCGACGAGTCGGATGCGGATCTCGCCCGCGACATGCGACGCCTGGTGCGCGAACGGCTCGCCGCCGGCGACAGCGACCAGGAAATCCGGGACTACCTGATCAAGCGATACGGCGATTTCGTCATGCTGAGGCCGCCGGTCAAACGCAGCACTTGGCTGTTGTGGTTCGGACCGATACTTGTGCTGCTGGGCGCCGCCGCCGTCATGATCGTGTACTTCCGAAGCCGCCGGCGGACTTCCGCCACGGCCGCGCTTGCCGACGACGAACGGAGCCGGCTCGACGCCTTGCTCGCCGAGGACGACGACGCCTCATGACATTCTGGATCATCGTGACAGTGTTGATGCTGGCCGCCGCCGCCGGCTTGGCGCTGCCCGTGCTGCAGCGGCGCGCGGCGCCGTTGGATTCCGCATCGCACGACTTCCAGGTCTACAAGGACCAGATCGCGGAGATCGAGGCGGAAAATCGGCGCGGCGATATCGCCGACGCCGATGCGGAGGCCGCGCGTACGGAAGTCGCCCGGCGCATGCTCGCCGCCGATGCGCGACGCCGGGCGGCCGGGGACGCACCGGATGGCCGTGGCCGCATCGCCGCGCTGATCGTCGCTCTGCTGGTGCCGCTCACCGCGGTGGGCCTGTATGCAAAACTTGGCTCGCCGGGGCTACCGGCCGCGCCGTACGCCGAAAAAGCGCCGGACGGAACCGAACGCATCGACAATCTGCAGGCAATGGCGGCGCGGCTGCAACAGCGCCTCGAAGCCGATCCGGCGAACCAGAAAGGCTGGCGACTGCTTGGTCAAACCTTTATGGAACTTCGGCGTTTCGAAGAAGCGGCGCGCAGTTACGAAAAAGCCCTTGGCCTCGACGCCGGCAATGCGGACATCAGGGCGGCCTATGGCGAGGCGCTGGTCTTCGCCAACAAAGGGACCGTACCGCCGGCAGGCCGGGCGGCCTTCGAAAGCGTCCTCGCCACTTCATCGGCCAATCCCCGCGCGCAGTATTACCTTGCCATTGCCGACGAACAGGCCGGCAAACGGCGGGCCGCGCTCGACCGTTGGGCGGCGCTGCTCAAGGGCGCGCCCGCCGGTGCGCCCTGGGCGGCCCAGGCACGCAAGCGCGCCACCGCACTCGCCACGGCCATGGGTATGGATCCGGCCGGCGTCCTGCCGGCGGAAACGACTGCACGCGGCCCAAGCAAACAGGACATCGAGACGGCCGAGGCCATGACGCCGGAGCAGCGCCAGGCGATGATCTCGTCCATGGTGCAACAGCTCGCCGACCGGCTGAAGGAGAATCCGGACGACCTTCCCGGCTGGCTCCGTCTCGCCCGCGCCTATTCGGTGCTGCAGCGGCATGGGGACGCGCGCGACACGCTCGCCAAGGCGGCGGCGCTCGCGCCGAAAAACATCGATGTCCTGATGTTGCAGGGACGCGCCATCCGCACCGCCGCCGGCAATCGACAAACGGCGGAATCGGTCGCCGTCATGCGGCGGGTGCTGGCGCTCGATCAGAAGAACGTGGAAGCGCTGTGGCTCATCGGCCGCGCCGAAGTGCAAGACGGCAAACGCGATGCCGGTTTGAAGAAAATGCAGCGCGCGATCGACCTGCTGCCGGCCGGCGCATCGGCCCGGGATGAATTGCAGAAACATCTCGATTCGCAGCGCGCAAAACCCAAATAATGGCGTCAGCGGTGCCTTCGCGATAGGCTTGGTCGGCGCCGTCCCCGGCGTCGGTGCTAAAGATCCATCCATGACCGCGCTAAGACTGTGACGGAAAACGTGCAGCAGGACACCGCCGGCGATCGGCCTGGGCCGTTTCAGCGGGCGATGATCCTCGCCACGGCGACGCTTGCCACCATGCTGGTGAGCATGACGCTGATGATCGCCAGCGTGATCATGCCGCAGCTCCAGGGAGCGATGTCGGCCACCCAGGATCAGGTCGCCTGGGTCATTACCTTCAATATCATCGCGATTGCCGTGGTCACGCCGATGACCGGCTGGCTCGCCAACCGCTTCGGCCGGCGCAACGTGATGATCTACAGTTCGCTCGGCTTCGTGGTTTTCACCATACTTTGCGGCACCGCGGATTCGCTGGAGGTTCTGGTGCTGTACCGGATGCTGCAGGGTGCCTTCGGCGGGCCGCTGAACCCGCTATCGAATGCCATCATCCTCGACGCCTACCCGCGCGAACAGCACGGTGTGGTCAACTCGATCTATGGCGTTGGTGTGGTGATCGGTCCGATGCTGGGCCCGATTATCGGCGGCTACGTCGCCGAGGCCTATAACTGGCGCTGGGCCTTTGCCTTCGTCGGATTCGCGGGCGTGCTGGCGGTGATCGGCGCCTGGGTATTCATCCATGACCGCCGGCGCGAGGCGCAACTGTCGCTCGACTGGACCGGATTCATCACCCTGTCCATCGCGATCGTGTGTTTCCAGCTCGTGCTCGACCGGGGCGAACGGGAAGACTGGTTCGATTCGATGGAGATCATCCTGGAGTCCGGCATCTTCGTCGCCGCCCTGTATGTCTTTGTCGTGCACATCCTGACCGCGCGGCGGCCGTTTCTGAACCCGCACCTGCTGCGCGACCGCAACTATGCGATCGGCCTGCTGGTGGTGGCGATCTTCGGCATGATGAATTTCACGCCGATGGCGCTACTGCCGCCGCTGCTGCAGAACCTCGCGGGCTACCCCGACGACGCGATCGGCGTCATCCTGGGCTCGCGCGGCTTCGGCGGCATCGCAGGGTTCTTCGCCTCGATCTGGGTGGGCCGGCTGGACCCGCGCATCGGCATGACCGCCGGGTTCCTGATTCAGGCGCTGTCCGGCTGGTGGATGATGGCGTTCAACATAAACCTCACGGCGGCCGACGTGATCATCACCAGCATCATGCAGGGATTTGCCGTCGGGCTGATCTGGGTGCCGCTGGTCGTCGCGTCCTTCGCCACGCTCGGCCGCCAGCACCTGAACGAGGCCACGGCGGTGTTCCATCTCCTGCGGTATATGGCGGCCAGCGCCTTTGTGTCCGTCAGCGTGGCAATCGTGCTGCATTCCGGCAAGGTCAACTACGCTCGCATGACCGAATTCGTGTCCCGCTTCAACGAGGCGCTGACGAACCCCGCCTGGATCGGGCACTGGAGTTTGGATAATGCGTCCGGGTTAGCCGCGCTGAGCGGCGAGGTGGGCCGGCAGGCGTTCATGATCGGCTATATCAACGCCTTTGCCGCCTATACGATTTTGAGTATAGCCATCCTGCCGCTTGTGTTTTTCGTCCGCGTCCCGAAACGGCCGGCGGATGGCTCGGGCAAAGAGCGTTAGCTCGCCGGCTCGAGGCGGCTGTTGATAAAAAGAATGCCCGGCAGCACACAGAACAGAATGACCGCGACGCCGACGCCGTAGGACCAGGCGGGCAGGATGCCGAGCGCGCCGAGGAGGCTGGCGGGCACCGCGAGCAGGAGCGCGCCCCACAGGGCGGAACCCGCCCGGGCGGCCGCACGGCGGCGTGGCGCGGATTGCGCGCGCCCGATCGCCGCATGGGTCGCCATCAAGGCCAGAAACGCGATGCCGATGATAACCGCAGCCGCACCGAGTAATCCGATAGTTAGTCCATCCATGACGAGTTTCCCCCCGATTTTTTGGCGGCCCGGCCGAAATTGGTGGCCACCGGATGAGGGCAACATCGTCAAATATGGTTAACAAAAAGTGTAGGGATCGAGCGGTCCGACGCTAAAAAAATATTTTTTTGCCCTGCATGCCCGCATACAGGCTGGCGACGTAAATTTCGTAGCCGTTATAGGGCAGCGTGGGCACCCGGCTGTTGGTGCCGAGCACACGTTCGGTGGCCTGGCTCCAACGCGGATGCGGCACCTTCGGGTTGACGTTGGCCCAGAATCCATACTCCCGGCCCTGTACGATTTGCCAAAAACTCTTCGGCTGCTTGTCGGTGAAGGTGAACTGGACGATTCCCTTGATCGACTTGAAGCCGTATTTCCAGGGCACCGCGAGACGCAGCGGCGCGCCGTTCTGTTTCGGTATCGGCTTGCCATAGACGCCGGTCGCGATGAACGCCAGTTCGTTGGTCGCCTCGGCGAGGGTCAGGCCTTCCACATAGGGCCACGGGTACCAGCCGGAATCCTGACCCGGCGCCACTTTGGGCATGTGGAACGTGACCATCTTGAGATATTTGGCCGAGGACAGCGGCCGCGCCATGTCGACCAGCGCCTTCAACGCGAAGCCGCTCCAGGGCACCGACATGGACCACGCCTCGACACAACGGTGCCGGTAGAGCCGTTCTTCCAGCGGCATGCGCGACAACAGCGTATCGATATCGATCTGCATCGGCTTCTCGACCATCCCGTCGATCGCCACGGTCCAGGGGCGAATGGGCAATCGCTGCGCCTTCTTCAGGATGCCTTTCGAGGAACCGAACTCGTAATAATTATTGTAGCTGACGGCATAGGATTCCTTGGTGATCGGGCGATCGAGCACGTAGCGGGGGTTCCGCTTCACCGGATAGAGATGCCCGGAAGGATCCGGCCGCATCGCCGCCTCGTCCAACGCGGCGGTTTCTTCCGCGTCGTCGCACGCGCCGAGCAACGGCACGGTGCCCGCCAAAATCGTTCCGGCCGCCGCCCCCTTCAGCAAGCGACGCCGGTCATGAAAAACATGTTCGGGCGTTGCCGACGATTCGGGCAATTCCCAACCGCGCGGAAATTTAGTCAGCATTACTATCCTCCGTCGTCAGAACGATCATTTGCGGTGCGAGGCCGATGCCCGTTTCGGGCCGAGGTACCGGCGCAACGTCGCGGCGATCGCATCACTGCCCATCACCGGCGGGAACAGTGTCGCGAATTTTCCGTCCGCCCGCATCAGGTAAATATAGGCGCCGTGACTGATCGTCGGCCTGCCGTCAGCCGCAACCGCGAGCAGTTTCGACGGAACATTGTATGCCTTTGCCGCGGCGCGCAACGCCGCCTTCGATCCCGTCAGGCCGATCAACCGCGGGTGCAGCTTCGGCAGATACACCTTGAGCTTCTTGGCCGTATCCCGCTCGGGATCGACGGTGATGAAGACCGGCTGAATCTTCGCCGCGTCCGGCCCCAACGCGTCCAACGCATCGGCCATCCGTTTGAGGCCGACCGGGCAGATGCCGTCGCACGTCGCATAACCGAAAAACACAAGCATGTGGCGGCCATGGAAATCCCGGTCGGTGCGCGGCGCGCCGTTTTGGTCGGTCAGCGCGAAAGGGCCTCCCATGTCGAAGCGCAGCGGCGCCGCCTGGCCGACCGGCGGGCGGGCGGGTTTGCCGGCCGGGCGGACAAACGACGATGTTCGGGCCGCGGCGGCGTTCGCCGCAGCAGAATGCGTCACGCCATCATGTGCTGCGGCGCCACCAGCCAAACACACCGTCAGCGCCACCGCGGCCGCAAAGGCCGGAGCGGTAAACCATCCAATATGTTTCACCGGCCGCATTATTTCTGTGTCTTGTCGTAGGCGCGATCGGCGGCCAGACCCAGGCCGAGCTTGCCATCCTTGGCCAGGACGCGCTTAACATTCGGGTCGTGCTCGTACCATTGATCGACCTTGTCGCTGTTCGCCGGGATGCCGTTCGCCTTCGCCCATTTACCGAGAAACCGGTTGGCCTTGCGCCATTTGCCGTCAGGCGCTTCGCGAACGAACTGAAGCGCGAAGAAAGTGTATCCGCGATTGGTTATCATGAGCCCGTCGGCGATTACCTGTTTGCCGCAGAAGTCGATCAGTTCCAGGGCGGCCCCGGAGAAGAGCGTCTGGTTCTTGAGCGGCAGCGTCAACTTGCCCGCGCTGTTCAACAGGCCGAGCTGGCGCTTGCCGCCGCCGCACTTGGCCAGGCAGTCGCCGGTCAGTTCACACAACACGTCGACGACCTTAGCCTCGAAGCGTGCGGTTTTCTCGCCCGCCAATCCCCATTCATCCGCGGCCAGAGCCGGACCAACGCCGAGAAGAAATACACCAAGGCAGGCATACAAAATTCGTCGCATCTTTACCTCCCTTTCGATTACGGCTGGATGCCGTGTTTCTGATGGGTTTGATTGACGATTCCGGCATCCTCCACCACCTTGCTGACCAGCAGGTAATCGATGCCGTCACGGCGATAATGGTCACCGTTGACCGTTACCTTGTGGGTCTGGATTGTCAGGATCGCGGGGTTCACGACATTCGTGGTATCGCTCTCCATCTTCAGGACCATGTAGACCTTGCCGTCGTCATCCTTGATGCCGACCGGGATGCCGCCCGCCGCGCACCAGACCGCGCAGCGATGATGCGCCGTGCCTTCCGGATACATGATTTCGGTCAGGTAACACCACGTGTCTATCACCTCGCCGGTGACTGTCATCCGCTTGCCGCCGGCGGCGTGCGCCGAACCGGCAATGGCGAACGCGGCCACGCTAAGGGCAACGACCTTCACCAAAATTTTCATTTTCCTCCCCCTGTGCCGAGTTCGGGTTTTAGCGTCGCTTGAATGCCTGATCCCTCGGGAGCCCACGGCGCGCCATGCTTTGACGATGGCGGCGCGCCGTAAGGGTTCCCTCGGGCCGGCGCACCCGTCAACCGGATGCGCACGGGCAGGGAGCTATTTAGGCTTGCAGGGGCTGCAGCCTCTTTTGGCGGCGCAGGGATTGCAGCCGCGCTTTTTGACCGCACACGGGTTCTTCGCCGCACAGGGATTGCAGCCCCGCTTTTTGGCGGCGCAAGGATTGCAGCCGCGCTTCTTGGCCGCGCACGGACTGCACGCCTTGCAGGCCGCCAATTGGATCGGCGTATCGCCCGAAAGCGGCGCCGCCGCCGCCGGCAAGCTCTTCGTACTGCCGAGCGCCACCG
>JAOTYV010000175.1 GCA_029861675.1 Alphaproteobacteria bacterium | reverse complement strand
ACAGACCCTAGGGCGGTTTTAAAATTTACATTTCTTGCGCAGCGTACCGATCGCACGCGTCGAGCCCTTAAGGTTGAACGTGGCGGTCAGGTCGTCGATCCGCACGACGGCCTGCCCCATTTCCGTTGAAAGGGCATTTGCAAGAGCGGCCGCCTGTCCCGGTGTCCCCGTCATCGCCCCCAAAATCAAATCGCGCCGGGTATCGCCGTGCGCTTCGAATTTTCCCGTACGCCAAATTTCTTTCACATGTTTGTTTTTGCCGACGCGGTACACGACCGGGACATCGACTTCCTTGCCCAGCTTCCCCTGCGCACCCGTCAGGGACAGCACCCGGCCCAGCATGAGGACCGACATGTTGAGGTCGCCGGGCTGGCGGCATCTAATCGACAGAAGCGCGCCGAAGACGAAATCGACCGTTTCGACCGTGAATAATTTTTTGTTCGTTATCGGGTCGTCGGCGATGGAAAACTTCCACGGAGCCATTCGCGTTCCCCAGGAACACGCCCGGCCGTCTTCGTGAATCTCGGCGGATTTTCCGCAAAGCTTGCGCATATCGGAAGAGGCTTCCCCGGCGGACGCAATGTTCAACGGCAGGGTCAGCGCTGCAAGAATCGCCGTGGCGGTAATGATGCTCTTTGTCATGTCGCAGTTACTTTTCGGGCCGTTGAAAATGGGAATGATATTCCGCTAACGCTTGCGGGTATGATATTGACATCGCTCAATGGATTCCATCTCAAATGACCCTAGCAATATTTGAGGCTCGTGACCGGGCAGGAGAGGACAGCGATAGTGTTTGCAAAGAAAATTTGTATGGGGGGCGTATCGATTTGCGGGTTGGTATTCGCTCTGATCGTGTCTTCGGCAAAAGCCGATGTGTCGGAGATCGGCAAGAAGCTTTACCTGGAGAATTGCGCGTCCTGCCATGGGACGCGCGGCAAGGGCGATGGGATCATGACTCGGTATCTAAAAATCCGGCCGGCGGATTTGACGAAGCTTGCCCGGAACAACAAGGGCGTCTTCCCCTACAAGAGAGTGTCTCGAGTGATCGACGGAAGAAACACCGTTCGGGCGCATGGAGAGACCAATATGCCCATATGGGGCAACGTCTTTAAGACCCTCAAAGGCGCCCCAAAAGATCCCGTCAAGGCAGAAGAGTTCGCCGCGGGACGAACGGCGACGCTGACTTTCTTTCTCGCGGAAATGCAGAAATAAGACCGAAGCCGCCGCTCATGTCGGCCGTCAAAGGTCGATCCGGTAGAATTTCGCTGCATTTTTCGAAAACAGTTTTTCCTGATCCTCGCGCGGAAAATCGGCCGTGATCGTTTGGAACGCGGCGTAGATCATGTCGTAGCTGGCGCGCAGCCGATCGACCGGGAAATTGCTGGCGAACATGCACCGGTCGACACCGAAGATGTCGATGGCCTCCAGCACGATGGGGCGGTTGTCTTCCAGACGCCATGGCCCATCCGGCAGGCAGAGGCATGAAATTTTCGTCATGACATTCGGGCACGCCGCGAGCGCAAGCATGCCCTGCCGCCACATTTCCAGCCCGTCCGGGCTGCGGTCCCATGGAAATCCCGTATGGTTCAGGTTGATCCGAATTCCGGGAAAAGCGCGCGCCACCGCCGCCGCTTCCTCCAGATGCCAGGCCGGAACGCGCAGATCCCAGGACAGGTCGTATTTTTCCAGGAGTGCGATGCCTTCCAGCCACTTCGGATCCTGCATCGTTCCGGGCGCGCCGGGCGTTGTGGTTTCGGGGGACGGCGCGGTGACGGGCTTCGACCGGATGCCTCGGACCAACGGGATCGCGGCCTGCTTCGCTAAAATTTCCTCCGTGTTGTCCCGGTCGAACCAGGCATGGCCGACGATGGCGTTGGGGAAACCATGCTGCGCCTGAATTTCCATGATCCATTCGCTTTCCTGGATCTGAGAGTCGCGGTCGCATTCGGCTTCGCAATGTACGGTGGCGACGACATTGTGTTTCGCCGAATCTTGCCAATAGTCGTCGGGCAGGTAGTTGCTCCGGATCGGCGTATTGTCGCCGAGAAAGAAACCGGTATGGGGAGGCCCGGTAAGGCACGGATAATGGAGATGATTCAGATCCCACAGATGATGGTGGGCGTCGACGATGGCGATGTCGCCCGGATTGCTCATGTCTCGGATCCCCTTGCGACCGGTGCGGTGGCGGATTGGGTACCTGTGGAAGGTAGGGACTGAGGACGAACTGCTCAAGCCGGTTGCACTGGCGCAACCCGCGACCGGTTGTGCGCATCCCTTTCGACTGTTTGCAATTCTTTGACATGGATCAATTTGCGATCGGCCATGCATGCTTTAATTCGTCTGGAGACATTGGTCTTGCGGTGCGGCGGCCTGCAAGCCGGTGTTTCTGTCACGTGTGCGAGATGGGGAGGAGCGAATGAACGAGACTGCGGAAACCGTTCAGGCTTCGACGGGAATTCCGGGGAAAGGACCGGCCATTTTGCCGGTGACGACGAGCGACATATTGGAGATTTTGGCCGCCGGCTTGCGCGATTTCCGGAAGGCAATTTTCTATGATCTCTGTGTTGCCGGCATTTACACGGTGGGGGGATGGGTTCTCATCCTGCTGCTTGTGCAATTCGATTTGCCGTACCTGGTCTATCCGCTGGCGGCGGGCTTCGCGTTAATCGCCCCTTTCATCGCGGCCGCGTTTTATGCGACGAGCCGTAGCATCGAACGGAACGAGCCGCCGTCATGGGGCATCGTCGCCAATTCGGTACGGAGCGCGACCAGAAGCGATCTCGGCTGGATGGCCTTGGTGACCGGCTTCTCTTTATTCATCTGGATGGATATCGCGGCGCTGTTGTTTTTTTTCTTCCTGGGCCTGACGTCGCTCAGCGCGCAGGAACTGCTGCGCGAGATATTCACCACGCCGATGGGCCTGCTGTTTCTCTTGATCGGCAACGGCGTGGGTGCGGTTATCGCCCTTGCCGTCTTCTCTTTTTCCGTGACGTCCTTCCCGATGCTCTTCGATCGCGATGTGGATTTCGTAACCGCGATGATCACCAGCGTGAAGGTCGTGTTGGCGAACAAGCCTGCGATGATCGTATGGTGTGCGACGATAGCGGGCTTGATCGGCCTTTCCCTGCTATCCGGCTTGGTCGGGCTCTTCGTGATCCTGCCGGTTCTTGGGCACGCGTCCTGGCATCTCTACCGTCGCGCCATCTCCGCCGAGCCGGACAACGGGTAACCCGCGGCCGCATCGTATCTGCAACCACCGCATCCTGCCGTGCCAACTCGATTTGCCCAGATGGTGCCTTTGGGATAGTCGTGGGTAAAGCGGCGCGACAATCCTGGCTGCCGCTGTCTTCGATCTCGGCATTTCAGGAGTGGCTCCAATGCGCCTCGGCATCAGTTTTCCGGTTCATAAAGACGACTCGATCGATGGCGGCAGGGTGATCGCAAGCATGCGGTCGGCCGAGCGTCTCGGGTTCGACAGCTTGTGGTTCTTCGACACGATCAGCCGCGGCTTTTTCATGCCGGATCCTCTGATGCAAGCCTCCGTCGCGGCCGCGGTTACCGAGCGGATCGATGTCGGCACCTGCATTCTGCAGGTTCCGTTACGCCACCCCGTCGAGCTGGCGCATCGCATTCTCACCGCGCAGCTGTTGACGGGCGGCCGGCTGCTGCTCGGTGTCGGGGCCGGATCGACGAAGGCGGATTTCGACGCGGTGGGCATGGACTATGAAGGCCGGTTCAAGGCGCTTCGGACGGCGCTTCCGCTGATGCAGCGGCTTTGGCGCGGCGAAACGGTCGACGGCGCCAACCTCATGCCGCCGCCGGCCGTAAAAGGCGGGCCGCCGATTCTGATCGGCAGTTGGGCCGGCGGGCGCTGGATCCCGGCGGCGGCCCAGGACTACGACGGCTGGATCGCATCCGCCGTCTATACCGGCGCGCCCACGCTGCAGGCGGGCGTCCAGCGGTTTCGCGAAGCGGGCGGAAAACGCGCCATCGTGACCAACATCTGGCTCGATCTCAAGGCCAAGACCCAGCCTCTTTCCGACGAGGGGCCGTATGATTTGCGGTGCAGCCCGGACGAAGCCCGCGCGCGCCTTGCGCGTCTCGCGGAGTTCGGTTTCGACGACGCCGTCGTGGTCGTCGAGGATTCCTCGGAAGAAAATCTCCAGGCGGTGCGGGCGCTGTGGCCGGCCTGAACGGGATCTGCCGCGATGCGGTGATGACCGTCAATTGGCGATAGGGAAACTCCGCGCTATTGTGTAGGGGAGGCCGGTTCGCGGCCGATCGGTTCCGATGCGATGAATGAGGAATGTACCGCCATGAGCGACCAATCCGTCGAAGTGCGTAAGTTGACACCGTTGATCGGCGCCGAAATCTTCGGTGTGGATATTGGCAAAGGGCTCAGCAACAGCCAGTTCGAAGCAATCCATCAGGCGTTGCTCGACAATCACGTCATCTTTTTCCGCGACCAGGAACTGACGCTCGATCAGCACAAGGATTTCGGCCGGCATTTCGGCAAGCTGCACGTCCATCCGCAACCGAGCAATCCCGTGGAAGGGCACCCGGACGTCATCGCCATCAAGGCCGACGAAAATTCGACGCGCATATCGGGCTCGGAATGGCATTCGGACGTTACCTGTGATGCCGAACCGCCGATGGGCTCCATTCTGCATCTTCAGGAAGTGCCGGAAAACGGTGGCGGCGACACTTTGTTCGCCAATATGTATGCCGCTTACGAGGCCCTTTCCGACTCAATGCGCGATTTTCTCGACGGCCTTACGGGGTATCACGATGGGGAGCACTATCGGCCCAGGACAAGCGATACGTCGAAGTCCTTTCCGAGGAGTGAGCACCCGGTCGTTCGCACCCATCCGGAGACCGGGCGGAAGGCCTTGTTCGTGAACCGAATTTTCACGTCCAAAATCGCGCAACTGTCGCAGGATGAAAGCGACGGCCTGCTCGAGTTTCTGTACCGGCATATCGAGAAACCGGCATGGCAGTGCCGCTTCAAATGGGAGCGGAACTCGATCGCTTTTTGGGACAATCGCTGTGTCCTGCACCACGCCATGTGGGACTATTTCCCGCAGCGCCGATTCGGCTACCGCGTCACCGTTTGCGGAGACAAGCCGCACTAGGGCCGAGTCCGCTCTGCCCTGATGTTAGGCGATAGGGGCCGGGCCGTACCGGCCTTGTCTTGAAGACGATGGAGGGACTGCAATCATGGTGGACATTCGTCCTTTCGACGGGGCGCTCGGCGCGGAAATCGCCGGCGTCGATCTCAAATCCCTCGACGATGAAAGTTTCGCAAGAATTCATCAGGCGTTTCTGGACCATATCGTGCTCGTCTTCCGCGACCAGGATCTCACCATGGAGGATTTTCTCGCCCATGGCCGCCGCTACGGCCCGGTGCGGCCGCATATCGTGCGCAAGAGCCGTCATCCGGTGCTGCCCGAGCTGATGATCATGGACAACAAGATCGTCGATACCAAAGTCGGCGCCGAGGACAAGCCGTCGCCCAGCCTGCTGAAGCGGGGGGCGGTCTGGCATACGGACACCTCCTACGACTATGTGCGGGCCAAGGCGACGCAGCTCTATGCGCGCGCCATCCCGAGCCGGGGTGGCGACACGCTCTTCGCCAACGCCTACACGATCTACGACACGCTGCCGGACGCCCTGAAAAACCGCATCGCGGGACTCAATGCGACCTACAAGTATGGCGGTCGCCTGAAACGCGAGGTTCAGCTGCTGGAAGAAGAGGATCGGGTTCGTCCCCCCGCGGTGCATGCAATTGTCCGCACCCATCCGGAGACTGGACGCAAGGCAATCTATTTCAATCCGGGCCAGGTGATGGAAATCGTGGGCCTGGACCGCGTGGAAGGCGACGCGCTGGTTGACGAGTTGAAGGGCTACATCGAATCGCCCGACGGCGACTACCGTCACAAATGGCGGGTCGGCGACCTGATAATCTGGGACAACCGCTGCCTCGTGCATGCCGCGACCGGCGACTACCCGCCCGATGAGCACCGCGTCCACTGGCGGACCTCGATGATGGAGCGCGACTGGACGCCCGCCGCCGACGCGGCTGCGCGGCAAAGCCAAACCGCGCGGGCCGGTGTTGCAGTGTAGGCGTGAGCTGTGGCGCGTGGCATGACCCCAAGTCGCATCCGCAAGGGCGCTCAATCTTCGTCGAGCGTGAATCCAACCCTAAGCGTAACCTGATAATTCTCGGCCTTGCCGTCCTTGATCATGCCGCGTGTTTCGACGACTTCGAACCAGCGCAGATTTTTGAGATTTTTGGAGGCGCGGGCGATCGCCTTGTCAATTGCGTCGCTGACACTGTCTTTCGATGTCCCGACAACCCGAATTACGCGGTAGACGTGGTCTTCCATAGTGATCTCCTTTGGCATCCCTTCAGCAGCGCAAATAGAGCAAATCATTTGAACACAGCCTCGTGGAGTGAATAAAGGAAGTATTCGGGCGCGGGCCCGTTGCCATTGCGACCAGCAATGAGAGTCAATTCGATTTTAAATGGTCTAAACTCGGTACGGGTTCCAGAATCGGGAGACGGTCCGGGTTTTTGGATTGCTGGCCATGACCGCACAAATGATAGGAATGTGGGCAACCTTCGCCGTCATTGTCACGGCGATGACCCTATTTGCGCGCGAGCGGGCGCCCCTGTCCCTCATTTCTTTGGGCGCGATCTGCGTTCTCATGCTGGTCTTTCAATTAGTACCCGTCGTCGACGCGGGCGGCATCAATCGTTTGGGACCATCGCGTCTGTTGTCGGGCTTCGCGAACACCGCCTTGTTGGCGCTGGTCGGGTTGATGATCTTGGGACGCGGTCTCGCGGCGACGGGATTGTTGCAGCGTTATGCGGGCCAGTTGCTGACCCATGCTAAGGGAAGCGTCTTCGTTGCGGGCGGCATTGCGCTCCTGATCGCGCTCCTGCTGAGCGGCGTTATAAACAACACGCCGATCGTCGTCATTTTCATCCCGATCCTGCACGAAATTGCGCAGCGCACCGGCCAGCCGCCGAGCAAGCTCATGCTGCCGTTGAGTTATGCCGCGATCCTGGGTGGCATGACGACCCTGATCGGATCGAGCACCAATCTGCTCGTCTCCGAGTCTCTGGTGTCGCTGGGGCGTTCCGGGTTCGGATTTTTCAATTTCACGATACCGGGTCTCGTTCTGGCCGCATTGGGGCTGGTCTTCCTGGTCCTGGTGGCGCCATTTCTGCTTCCTTATCGGCCGAGTACGTTCAATCGGAGGTCCGGTCACGGCCGCCAATTCGCCGCGCAGATCACCGTCGAGGCTGGTTCCCGGCTGGATGGAATGCCGTCGCGCGGCGGCGCCTTCCCGGACTTGCGCGAGACTTCCGTGCGCCTGATTCAACGCGGCGAACACGCATACGGACCGCCCTTCGACGATGATTTTCAGGTGCGGGCCGGCGACGTGTTGGTGGTTTTTGCGACCCGGGATGCGCTGACCGAGGCTGTCGACGGGGCGTCCGAACTGCTCCATCCGGAACTGATAAGGAAAACCGCACCGCCGGAAAAGCCGCCCGGCGAGCGGGAACCGCGGGACCGCCGTCAGGCCCTGGCCGAACTGATGGTCACGCCGAATTCCCCCATGATCGGCAGGACCCTGGAGCGTATCGGCTTTCGCTATCAACATCGCTGCATCGTGATCGGCATTCAGCGCCGCTACAGCATGATCCGCAAACGGATCACCCAGATCCCGCTGGAGGCAGGGGATGTTCTTCTCGTCCAGGGCAGGCCGGGGGACATTCGCGAGCTTCGCTCCGCGCCGGGCGTGTTGCTGATCGAGTGGTCCGCGAGCGAGTTGCCGGCGACACATCACGCCATGCCGGCGCTTGCCATATTCGGTGCCGTCGTGGTTTCGGCGGCGACGGGGATGGTGCCGATCGTGGTGTCCGCGTTATGTGGGGCCGGGCTGATGGTCGCGGCGGGTATCCTTTCAGTAAATCGTGCGCTGCGGGCGATCGATTCGGATCTCGTCTTGATGATCGCCGCAGCCTTGGCCATGGGCGCGGCCCTGCAGGAAACCGGCGGGGCCAAGGCACTTGCCGACCTGCTGCTTGTGCTCGTCGGCGACGCCGGTCCGGCGGCCGTATTATCTGTATTCTTTGCGCTTGTCGCGATTCTTGCGAATACGATCAGTTCGAAAGCGACCGCGGTGCTTTTTACGCCAATCGCCGTGTCCATAGCGGACAGCTTGAGCCTGCCCTACGAGCCCTTTGCGGTGGCGGTCATCTTCGCCGCGAACAGCGCGTTCGCAACGCCGATGGGCTATCAGACCAACCTGCTGGTGATGGCGCCGGGCAATTACCGGTTTATCGATTTCATGCGGCTGGGCGTGCCGTTGCTGGTATTGGTCTGGTTAAGCTTCAGCCTGTTCGCGCCGCTCTATTATGGGCTGTGACGCGCGTATCTCTACGCCGCAGGACTGATCGTCACCCACATGGGCACGGCGCCCACATCGTGCGCCGCGATCCGGTCCAGGCGGCCGGCGTCGCTGCCGTCCTGAATACGGTAGACGGCGAGGCGGCCCGACCCGTGGCCGGCAGACAATAGAAAACGCCCGGTGGGATCGATCTCGAAGGCGCGCGGGACTTTTTCAGCGGCGGCGTGACCAAGCGCGGTCAGCAAGCCGTTTGCCGGGTCGACGGCGAATTCCGCGATGCTGTCATGGCCGCGATTAGGCGCATAGAGGAAGCGGCCGCATGGCGTCATCCGGATCTGTGCGCATTTGTTCTGGCCGGTCCAGCCGTCCGGCAGGGTCGAGAGGGTCTGGAGCGGCGACAGCGTGCCCAGCTCCGGGTCCATCGCATAGGCGCTGACGCTGCTTCCCTGCTCGTTCGAGAAATACAGAATGTCCTTATCCGGGTGAAAGCAATAGTGGCGCGGACCGGTCCAGTCCGGCTGCGGCACCTGCGCCGGATCGTTCGGCGCGATCTGCCCGGTTGCCGCGTCGAAGCGGAACTGGAAGATCGCATTCGGCGCGTCCTCGCGCGCGATGTGGGGGACGAAGGCGAAGCGGTTGGACGGATCGGTCTGGAAACAATGGGCGCCGATGCCGGTTTCCCGCAACACGACCGGCGGATCGATCGCCGCGCCGTCTTCGCCGATCCGGTGCACGGTCACTTTCTTGGTCAGGTAGTAGGCGGCGAGCAGATATCGGCCGCTGCGGTCGGTTGACATGTGGCAGGGGTCGGATTCGGTCGGAACCGTTCCCAGCTCGGTCAGCCCCCCCGACGCCGCGTCGATAGCGAAACTGGTGATGAGATGCGCACCCCGCCGCGCGACATGCATGAATTTCCGGTCGGGGTGCAGCGCGATCGGCGCCGGCGTTCCGGACAGCGGAACATCGTCGCGCGGATCGAGCGCGCCGCTTTCCGGATCCATCGAAAAGCGCGCGATGCGATCCTCGCCCGACACGGTGACATAGACGTGATACGCCATCGCGTGGTTTCCCGTTTAGACCATTTCCTGTTTAAATTGACTCACGTGAAATGGTCTATCTCTTTGTTTTATGCAAATACGTCGTCGCGAACCGTTTCGGTTCGCTCGGGATTTGCTCTAGTAGGTTGCCCGGCCGCCGGATATGTCGAACACGGCGGCGGTGGTGAAACTGTTTTCGCGGGAAACGATCCACGCGATCATCGAGGCGATCTCCTCGACCTCGACGAA
>JAOTYV010000459.1 GCA_029861675.1 Alphaproteobacteria bacterium | reverse complement strand
GCGTACCTTGAACGATAATTTTTCAAGATGGGCATGCGGGCTGGGCGACGCGAAACCGGCGCCGCGCCGTTGATCCCTTGTCGGAGCGCTTCGGTGTATCAACGCGAAGAGCATCCCGGCAGCTGCCTGCCGAAATGTACCTAAACTCGGAAGTATGCGAATTCCCCGAGACGGTTAATCCGCGCTAACGATGCGCTCGAGCCCGATATCAAGCTTCCAACTGCGGACCCCATTGTATCGGCAGCGGCGCTTCGACCCGCCGCCGAGGTTGATCGGCGTCAACAAAAAGGCGCCGGTCCCGCAATGCCGCTATCGCAAACATACGGCTGTCCGAAGGATAGTTAACACGCACCAGACGCGCATGGGGTTGGTGACCGCGAGGGGTCACAAATTCAGTGACTTGCCAAATCCAGTCTGTCGAGTTGGTCTTGCGCAGCAGGTCACCAACAGTCACGTCTTCACCCTTGCCTGCCATGATAGACTTCTCCGCTTGTTATCGCGGGGCACACACCGCACCCGCGTATCTTGCTTAACTAATTGACGACTTTATCATTATTGTCCATCCTACGATGCGCCTGCAGAGTAAATTCGTAGTATGCAGAAAGTATAGGAGCTAGCCCTAACGAAGCAATAGGGATTTCAATGTTTTCCTAGGTATTGATGTTCCGGATTAGGGCCGAATCTACTCTGAATCCGGGGATGACACTTTCGCGTTGAGCAGTAATTTGCGAATCTCCGTAGAATCGTCAATGACCTCGGACAGCGAGTCGAGCGATTGATCAATCGCATCGGCGAATTTCGCCGCCCCACCGAATCGGTCCAAAGTTTCCGGCGGAAGGAATTTGATCAGCAAGGCGCCGGTGCCGGGCGGCATGCCGGCGAAGTGCACGGTGAGGATCCCATGGTCGCGCAATAGGATCATCGCCAGCGCGGCGGTCGCTTCGTAGGGCATGATTGCCGGTTCTGCGGCGCCCGCCCGCTCCATCGCCATTTCGAGAATATCCTCGCCGAGCAATTGCGCCGTGACCGGTGTCTCCGCAACCCGGTTGCCCAGACGTGTTTTCAAGGCCTCCGCGACCTCCTTGGTCGTGCTGACCAAATCGCGGACCCGCTGGGGATCGTATTGTTCCAGCGATTGGATGACGGCGGGATAGAGCATCGGTCGAGCTTCGGCGCCGAGCTCAAAAGCACAGGCGCGGATCTCCGCGACGATATCGCGCGTGCCCGCGAGCACCCCCAGCCGGGGGCCGATAGTGCCGTATTTGTCGAGCCCGGTGGAGACGACATCGACGCCGAATTCCAGAGATTTCGGCTGATCGAAGATGGCGGGCCCAACCCGGGCGCCGCCGGCGTCGTCAACCAGGATACGCGCGCCCCGGGCCTTTGCCAGATCGACGATTTTGAAAATATCCTCCTGCGGGAGGATTTCGTAGCTCACCGCCAGACGCGTCAAGGCGACCAGCGGCGGCCGCTCCTGTTGTTCCATTGCATCCCGAAAAGCGGCATGCCCGACCGTATCAATGAACTTGGCGCCGGCGCGTGCCGCCGCTCGAACGACGCAAGGATGGCTGTAAGTGGGCGACACGCCGATAATCGTGTCACCCGGTTTTGCCATCACCAGCGTGGCGGCCAGGATTGCCGCGGTCTGCCGGTTCATGATCAAGGCGTCATGGATTTCGGGGTCGCCGCCGAGATGATCCAAGGCGAGCGCGGTCAGGTGTTCGCCGCACAGCGCGGGGGCGATTTCATCGTCGAGCAATTCCGGGGCGACCTGTATCGGCGGCATGCCGCGCTCCAGGCCGGAAAGGTTGAAAACCGCGGACGGGTCGTCCGGATCGCAACGCTCCTGAATGTGTTGCCAGGCAATGCGAAGTTTCGCCAAATCGTCCTGGGTGCTGGTGATAATCGACCCACGGGCATATGGCACCCCCGGCGAATGCGGATTTCCGAAGCGGTCCCGTTCCATGTCTCATCCCTCAAGAGTGCCGCGCCGCGTTCGTACCGCGGGTCGGCGCGTTAAATGACCCCTTCGTCGCGCAGCGCTGCGATATCTTTTGCAGCATAGCCGAGTTCGCCCAGGATTTCGTCATTGTGCTCGCCGAGTTGGGGCGGCGGAGTCTCGATGCTCGGTCCGCCATGGGCGAGCTTGAAGGCGCACATCGGGACCGTGACGTTGTCGCCGACGCCCGGCACCGTGGCATGCTGATGCAGGATGTTGCGGGTCGCCAGTTGCGGATCTTCGAGCGCTTCGCCCATGGTGCGAATCCGGCCGGCCGGAACGTGGCTGCCCTGCAGGAAATCTTCCCATTCCTGGGCGGTGCGCTGCGCCATGACGCCGCGCAGCATTTCGGCCTCGGGCTCCCGGTTTTCGGCGCGGTATTGGTAGTCCTTATCGCCCATTTCCGGATGGCCCAGCGCCCGAAATAACCGCGTATGCTGGCCCTTGTTGCTGGCGGCCAGCATGACCTTGCCGTCCTTGGTGTCGTACAGGCTGTTGCTGGCGTAATGGTGATGGTTGCCGGTGGGGCCCGGGTGTTTTCCCGTTTGCAGATATCCCGTGATGTTGGACGCCAGCATCATCAGCGCCACATCCAGCATCGAGCTGTC
>JAOTYV010000460.1 GCA_029861675.1 Alphaproteobacteria bacterium | reverse complement strand
GTCCGCGGCGACCTATGGCGGCGGCGAAAACGGCTTCGACGACGACAACGATCCGGTGGCGCTGGCCCATTTGCGGCCGCTTAACGGGTACGGCCTGTCGAAGCACATGTTCGATCTCAACGCCGTTCAACTCGCCCGCGCCGGGTATCACCCGCCGCAATGGGCCGGCCTGAAGTTCTTCAACGTCTATGGGCCGAACGAACAGCACAAGGGCGGTCAACGCAGCGTGGCGATCCAGCTCTTCGAACAGATCACCGCGGCGGATAGCGTGCGGCTGTTCCGGTCGCACCATCCCGACTACGAAGACGGCGGTCAGCAACGCGACTTCATCTGGGTCGGCGATTGTGTCGATATGATGCTGTGGTTGCTCGACAACCCGGCGATCAGTGGACTTTACAATTGCGGCACCGGGCACGCGCGCAGTTTCCGCGACCTTGCCGAAGCCTGTTTCGCCGCGATGGATCGGGAACCTAAGATCGATTTCATCGACACCCCTGAAAATATCCGCTCGAACTACCAATATTTTACGGAGGCGGATCTCCAGCGCGTCCGGCAGGCGGGCTATGCGAAGCCGTTCACCTCGCTCGAAGACGGCGCCGCCAGCTATATTCGCGACTACCTCGCCACCAACGACCCGCACCGGTAGGACAATGGAATATTTCCAGTTCCCCAACCTCGATCCAGTCGCCCTGCAAATCGGTCCCCTGGCGATACGCTGGTATGCGCTAGCCTATATCACCGGGCTGATCGGCGGTTGGCAGTACTGCCTGCGGCTCGCGAAACGGCCGCCCAACGTGGTCTCGCCAACCCATATCGACGATTTCATGGTGTGGGCGACGGCCGGGGTCATTCTCGGCGGAAGGCTCGGATTCGTGCTGTTCTACCGGCCGGACTTCTATTTCGCCAACCCGTCGGAAATCTTTCAGGTCTGGAAAGGCGGCATGTCGTTCCATGGCGGACTGCTTGGCGTCATTGCCGCGATGGCGATCTTTGCCCGCCGCAGGAACATACCGGTATTTGCCTTGGCCGACATCGTGGCGGCAGCGACGCCGATCGGCCTGTTTTTCGGCCGCATCGCCAATTTCATCAACGGTGAATTGTGGGGCCGGGTCACCGACGTGTCCTGGGCGGTCATCTTTCCCCATGCCGGGCCGCAACCGCGCCATCCGAGCCAGCTGTACGAGGCCGCCTTGGAAGGCGCCGTGTTGTTCGTCGTCCTTTGGGTTCTGCTGTTCCGGTACAATGCGATGCGGTGGCGCGGCATGCTGTCGGGCAGCTTCCTGATCGGCTACGGCCTTGCCCGCATTGTCTCGGAAACGATGCGCGAGCCGAGCGCCCATCTTGATTTCGTGCCCCTCGGAACGACGTTCGGGCAGTGGCTTTCCGTGCCGATGGTGCTGTTCGGTATTTATCTCGTGGTCACCGCACGGCGGCGCCCGCAGGCCGCCGTCACCCCGGACCCGTGAGCCCGCTCACCCAGCGCCTGGCACGCCGCATCGCCCTGCAAGGGCCCATCAGCATCGCAACCTACATGGCCGAAGCGCTCGGCCATCCGCAGCATGGCTATTACATGCGCCAGGATCCGTTCGGCCGCGACGGCGACTTCATCACCGCGCCGGAGATCAGCCAGATGTTCGGTGAACTGATCGGCTTATGGTGCGTGGAGATGTGGCGATTGATGGATGCGCCCGCGCAATTCCGGCTGGTCGAGCTGGGACCCGGACGGGGCAGCCTGATCGCCGACGCGCTGCGCGCCGCCCAAATTCGCCCGGAATTCCAGTCGGCCGCCTCGACGCATCTGGTCGAAACCAGCCCCGCCCTCCGCGCCCTGCAGCAACAGCGATTGCACGATGCGGACGCCGCCATCACCTGGCACGACGATCTGGCGCAGGTTCCCGACGGTCCGATGATCCTGATCGCCAATGAATTCTTCGACGCGTTGCCAATTCATCAGTTCGAACGCCGTCCCGAAGGATGGCGGGAGCGCATGGTATCCTTCGCGGAGGATCGGTTTACCCTTGTGTTGAACCGGCAAATGACGCCGCAGACGGCCTTGATCCCCGAGTCGCTTAACCGGTCGGCCGAGGCCGGCGCAATCGCGGAGATCTGCCCCGCCGGGATAGCCATCGCCGCAGCCATCGCCGACCGCATCGCCGAATTCGGCGGTGCCGCCCTGGTCATCGACTACGGCTATTGCCGGCACCGCGCGGCAAACACGCTCCAGGCGGTGCAAAACCACAATGTCCATGATTTCCTGTCGGATCCCGGCAGTGCGGACATCACCGCCCATGTGGATTTCGCCGCCCTGACCCATGCGGCCGGCGCCGCCGGGACTCACGGCCCCGTCACCCAGGGCGATTTTCTCAAGCAACTCGGCATCGGGATTCGCGCCAAGCAACTCTCGCAAAGGGCGACCCCGGCACAAGCGCGCGACATCGACTCGGCGTGCAAACGGTTGATCGACCCTTCGGAAATGGGCATCTTGTTCAAAGTCCTCGCCATCAGTCATCCGGACATGGCGGCTCCCCCAGGCTTCGATCAGCCGGCCGAAACAGGGTAATCCATGACCGATACCACCCCCACCATTCTCACCGCCGAACCCTTGAG
>JAOTYV010000008.1 GCA_029861675.1 Alphaproteobacteria bacterium | reverse complement strand
GCTGGCGCTGAAAATCTTCCAGTCCAGGGCGGCGAGACGAAACAGTTTCGGCCGGTAGGGCCCGAGCAGCAGCTTGGCCGCGACGCCGTACCGCGTGAACAAGACGTCGCTTTGCCAATGGGCCGCCTGATGCTGCAAATCCCGGAGATGCGCCTCCGCGTCGCGTATTTCCGCCAAACGATCCATTACCGCGCCGCCGCCGGCGGCGCCGGTTTCATCATCCTCTTCCCACCCAAAAATTTCCCCGACCTCCGCCAGGAAGCCGTATGACGCCGGCGCTCGGGCCAGCGCTTCGATCATGCGCCGCTCGAACGCCGACCGCCGTTCGAGATCGGTGAGTACGGGATCGTCGAGCGCCGAGGCGAGCGCGTGCAAAGCGGCGTCCTCGTCGCCGATCTTGACCGCCTCCAGGATCGGCGCGATGAGCGCCGCCACGTCGGGTGACCGGTCGGGTTCGGACAAACCGGATGCGTCAATCGGCCCGATCTCCTCGCCGAATTCGATCGTCCCGTCCTCGGCCCAGCCGATAGCTTGCTCGTAAGCCTGCCGCAGACGTTGAAATCCGTCGGGATCGTCTTCCGGATGATGTTTCTTCAGCAGCGCCGCATAGGCGCGCCGAATTTTGCCGATTTCGTCGGTCGCTTCGATGCCCAGTTCACGCCAGCAATTCATCGGAGAGCACTCGAATTGGTTCTAAAGATAGGTTTCGCCCTCGATTCGATCGAGGAATTCGTTCAATCGCCCGCGGGCGAACTCGATTTCCTCCGGCCGTTGCCCCTCGAGAATTCCCTCGAAAAGCGCGACCTGCCCACCGATCTCGGTCCGCAATTCGCCGAGCCGTTCCTCGTACAACCGCCCGGCGCGGGCCAGGACCGCTTGGTTGACGCTTTCGTCCCGGGGATGCACTTTCAGCTTGGCGAGCGCCTTTAGACGCTTATCGATTTCCTCGCGGCTCAGGACGCCGGCGTTTTGCTCGATGACGATACGGTTCGTTTCATCGGTGCTCTTGACCGTCGTCTGCACCTCGAGCAGGCCGTTGATGTCATAGGTGAAGCGGATATCGACGGTTTCCCGCCCCGCCGGGCCGGGCGGCAACTTCAGCGGCAGCGTGCCAAGATAAATATTGTCGCCGACGCGCCGGCTCTCCCCCTGAAAGACTTTTACATGCAGGTTGGTTTGAAAATCGTGCAGCGTCGCAACCGTTTCCATCCGGCTCGCCGGAATGGTCGTGTTCCGCTCGATCACCGGCAGGAAATACCCGTCGCGGACATGCCGCCGGCTTACTGATTCTGCGACTTCGATGCCGAGCGAATAGGGGCAGACATCGGTCAACACGACTTCGTCGAGCGCCGCATCGCGCGCTTTCAGGCCCGCCTGTACCGCGGCCCCCATCGCGACCACCTCGTCCGGATCGATATGGCCGGCCGGCAGGCGGCCGAACATGCGCGCGACGAGCGACCGGATCATCGGCATCCGCGTCGCCCCGCCGACCATGATTACCTCATCAAGGTCGGCCGGCTGAATACGCGCGTCCCGCAGCGCGCGTTCCAGCGGCGCCCGCAGGCGGTCGAGCAAGGGCTGTGACAGCGTTTCGAAATCCGGCCGGCCGATATCGCACAACAGCTCCTTGCCACTCCAAGCAACGCGCATTTCGCCCGCATCCCCGGATGTCAGCCTGCGCTTGAGCGCCTCGGCCTGGGACCGTATCGCGTTTTCCAGCGACCCCGCCAAGTCATTCGCGGTAATGCCCGCCGGGTAACCGGTCCGCTCAAGGAACGCCTCGGCCAGAAGATCGACGAAATCCTCACCACCGAGGAAGTTGTCACCTGCGCTCGCACGCACCTCGACGATCCCCTCGAACAGTTCGAGCACCGAGACGTCGAAGGTGCCGCCGCCGAGGTCGAAGATCAGGAACTTGCAGTCGGCGTCGCGCATTCCCAAGCCGTAGGTAAGCGCCGCGGCGGTCGGCTCGTTGATCAAGCGCTGGACCTTCAGGCCGGCGAGTTCCCCGGCGACCTGCGTCGCCTTCCGCTGGGTGTCGTTGAAGTATGCCGGCACCGAAATGACCGCCTCGGTGACGGACTCGCCAAGCGCCGCTTCGGCGTCGGCCTTGAGGCTGCGCAGCACCATCGCAGACAGCTCTTCGGCGCGGAATTTCTTTTTACCCAGACGGATTTCCCGGTCTGTCCCGATAAAACGCTTGAAGGCCGCCACGGTCCGATCCGGATGCGTTACCAATCGCTCGCGCGCGGCCAGCCCGACGAGGATTTCGCCATTGTCGTTCATGCCGACTACGGACGGGGTCAGGACGTGGCCGAACGCATTGGGCAGCACCCGCGCGGCGCCATCCTGCCAGACGGCCACGAGGCTGTTTGTCGTCCCAAGGTCGATTCCGACAATCATGGATCCAGCTCCCGGGGCATCCTGTACCGGCGATCCTTAAACCACCGTTAAGCGCCCCTCACCGCGTCTTCGGCACTTCGACGCCGGCCCAGTTTTCGATATCCTTGATGATTTCGGTCAGATCGCCGCCTTCCGAACCCATCGCCATCGAATGCATGTAGAGCTGGCGCGCCGCGTTGCCGACCCACTGCGGCACGCCCAACGCCTCCGCTTCCGATTGCCATAGTTCCAGGTCCTTGCGGGTGATGCGCATCGGCGCGTCGTAATCGAACTTGCGGCTCAACACGTGGTTCGGGATCTTGGTCAGGGTCGCGCTGTTCTGTCCCGATCCGGCGTTGATTACCTCGAGCACGGTTTCCGGATCGAGCCCCGCCTTGGCGCCCATCACCAGCCCTTCGCAGGCCAGCGCCAGATTGGCGCAAGACAGCATGTTGTTGATCAGTTTCAGGGTCTGCGACTGGCCGGTTTGTTCGCCCACATAGACGACCTTCGACGCGAACGCCTCGATCAGCGGCCGGACCCGGTCGAAGACGGCGCGCGGACCCGAGGCGATCGCCGTCACGTCGCCGTCCCAGGCGCGCGGCGTGCCGCCGGTGATCGGGCAATCGAGCGTCTCGATGCCCTGTTCCGCCAGCCGGTCCGACACCGCGCGCACGGCGGTCGATCCCATCGTGCCGAGATTGACGAACAAATTCGCCCGGCCGCCGGCGATCACCCCGTCCGCGCCGGTTGCCACCGCGTGGAAGCTGTCCGTACTCGGCAGGCAGGCGAATACGACATCCGATTCCGCCGCGACCGCCTGCGGCGACGCCATCAGACGTGCCTGTTTGTCGGTCAGCCGCCGGGCCGCATCCGGGTCGATGTCATAGATCGCGAGTGACCCTTCTTGGCGCAAAATATTGTCCGCCAGGGGACACCCCATGCTGCCCGTACCGATAAATCCCGCCTTCATGCGCCGCTCCCGTTACCGAAATTCACACAATCGTGTGCGCCAAGTCATTGCGGATCAAGGATGAACCGGCAAGATGGTGCCATCGACGCTTGCGAGTTTAGACCATGCGGGAGATTTGAGCATGCGCCACATCCTTGCAGCCCTATTTCTGGCGGTTTCGGTAATCCCCGACGGATTCGCCGCGACCGGCCCGGCCCCCGACCAAACGCTGAAATGTCCCCAATCCCGCGAATTTCTCGCTTCGTCACTGAAGACCCGGCCCGAAGACGGCGTCTATTACGAGCGGACGCAGCGGTCGATCAAAATGCGGATTGGCGACGTGCTGACCTTTCTGGGGGGCCGGAAGAAGGCGCGCGCGATTGCCACGCAGAACCGGGATAGCGCGTTGAAGCGGATCGAGGCCGGCGTCCAGGGTGCGGAAAAACGCTACCGCGAGGACACCGTGCTACGCGCCGACGCGCTGCTGCAAATCCTCGACTGCCTGGATGCGCAGAAATCGGTGTGACGCCGGGACAGGGGAACCGGAAATTTGAACCGCGCTCCCCGACCGCCTAATCTGTCCATACCAATTCCCGCCGCGCGGCCGCTCGATGCAGCGCGGATTCCGGTATAGCGAGAGGACATCCCGTGCAGTTCGGCATCTTCAACGACATGCAGCAGCGCCAGCGCGAGGTGTCTTCGCACCAAATTCTTAGTAAGGCGTTCGAGAACGAACTCGGCCAGCCCCTGTCGGAGGTCAACAATCCGGCCGGCGCGGCGGCGGCATAGTCATGGGCGCGCTCGACGGCATTCGGGTGCTCGATGTCAGCCAGGTGCTCGCCGGGCCGTACTCGGCGCAGATCATGGCCGATAATGGCGCCGACGTAATCCGGGTCGAATCGCTGGAGGGCGATCTGTGCCGGAACTTCACCCCCAGCCGGGACGGCCAAAGCACCATCTTCCTCGCAGCGAACCGGGGCAAGCGCGGCATCGCGCTGAACCTGAAAGCACCGGAGGCGCGCGCGGTCCTGCACCGCCTCGCCGAACGCGCCGACATCATGATCCAGAGCTTCCTGCCCGCGCGCGCGAAAACCTTCGGCATCGACTATGAAACCGTGCGGCGGATCAATCCGGAACTGATCCACGTCACGATCTCGGGCTACGGACACAAAGGCCCGCTGCGCGACAAGCCGGGCCTCGACACGATGGTCAGCGCCTATACCGGCCTGATGGCGATGACCGGTGAAGCGGACGGCCCGCCGGCGCGGTTCGGCACCCCCGCAATCGATATGAGCACCGGCATGATGGCCTATGGCGCGGCGATGACCGCGCTGATCGCGCGCGGCAACGGACAGGGCGGCCAGGCGGTCAATCTGTCGCTGATGGAAACGGCGATCGGCTTGCACGCCTTTCACGCCACCAACTGGCTGATCGAAGGTCAGGTTGGCCAGCGCGAGGGGTCCGGATTCATGAAGCTGGCGCCGTACGAGGCGATGCAGTGCCGGGACGACCCGATCCTGCTGGGCGCACCCAGCGAATCCGGCTGGCTGCGGATTTGCGAAGCGCTTGGCGCACCGGCGCTGGCCGAGGATCCCCGGTTTCTGACCAATGCCGACCGGGTGACCAACCGGCCGGCGTTGCGCGATGCGATTGAAGATATTCTGAAAACCGAGGACGCGGCCCATTGGCTGCTGAATTTCGAAGCCGCCAACGCGGTCGCCGCGCCGATCCATACGGTCGATCAGGTCTACGATCAGGAACAGGTGCAAGCGAACGACATGATCGTCACGGTCGAGGACCAGCAGGACGGCGCGCTCCGCCTCGCGGGCATGCCCTTCAAGCTGAGCGGCACGCCCGGTGAGCCCAAGGGCGCGCCGCCCCGGCTCGGCGAACACACCGAAGAGGTGCTGCAGGGCGAGTTGGGACTGTCCGACGCCGAGATTGAGGCATTGCGCGTGGCTGGCGCGATTTAGCCGCTGTCATTCCCGCGAAAGCGGGAATCCATTTCCACCGGCGTTTATGGATTCCGGATCGTCGCATCGCGCCGTCCGGAATGACCGAACTAGGGGATTTTACTCCCCCTCCAATTCCTCCAGCGTCCTCGGCCAATCACCCTTGAGCAGCCGCGACAATGCGCGGTCGGCCAGGATCTTGCCGCCGGTCTGGCAGCGCGCGCAGTAGTTGGTCTCGTTGCTGGCGTAGCGGATTCGCTGCACCGGCGCGCCGCAGGCGGGACACGGTTGCTTGTAGCGCCCGTGCACCGCCATGCCGTCGCGAAACGCCGTCACCTTTTCCGGGAAACCCGCGCCGGTCTCGTCCCGCAGCCGTTCGACCCAATGGCGCAGCGTCCGCTGCACCGCGCCGTGGAGCCGCGCGATCTCGTCGTCAGACAGGGATTGCGAGCGGGCGACCGGCGACAGCCGGGCGGCGTGCAGGATTTCATCCGAATACGCATTGCCGATGCCGCTGAACTGCCTGGGATCGGTCAGCGCCCGTTTGAGCGTATGGTTCTCGGCTACCAGCGCGTCGCGAAAGGCCGGCAGATCGGCGTCGAGCGGCTCGATCCCGCCGGGGTCGAGCGCGGCCAGCGCCGCCTCCCCCTCCACCACATAGAGCGACGCGCGTTTCTTACTGCCCGCCTCGATCAGTACCAGGCTGCCATCGGCGAAATCGAAAGCGGCCAGATCGCGCTGGCCGGCGAGCTTGGCGTCCGCCGCTTTCCAGTGCAGCCGCCCGGCGATCATCAGGTGCAACACGAGCCAGATATCGCCCTCCAGTCCGATCGCGATCCGCTTGCCGACGCGGCGCAACCCGGCGACCTTCCGGCCCGCTGCTTCTTTGATCGGCGGCGCTACGGTGCGCAGCAGGAACGGGCTGCGCAGGCGCACATCCGTTAGCGTTTGGCCGGGGATGCGCCGGTCCAGCGCCTCGATATAAATCTCGATGTCCGGCAGTTCGGGCATGGCCTACAGCTCGATGAATTCGTCCACATAGCCCCGGTATTGCTGCGTCTTCGGCTTGTCCGCGTCCTCGGGCAGCACGTAGCGGATTGAACTTTGACCCTTCAGCGCGCGCGGCAGCACCATGACCTGGATGAAACGGCTCGGCACCGCCGCGTCGGCCTGGGCGAATACCGGGTCCGGACCGGATTCGAACCAGGCCTCGCCCGGCGCGTAGGCGTGCGACGCACCCTCGGCGTCGATGCGGATCGTCCCGTCGCGCAGGCAGCGGATACCCGGACCCTGATGGGTGTGGGTGAACGCGCAGCCGCCCGGCGGAAAGGCCACGGAATCGCAGCGCATCAACCACTGTTGTCCGTCGCCGGGGTCCAGCGTCTCGATGGCCGCGCGCAGTTTCTCGGCCGGCTCGACAGCGCGATCCCGGGTCAGCTCGAAGCGCCAGAGCCGCGCCCCCGCCGGCCCGGGCCGGACGGTTACTGCGCCGGCTCCAAACCAGGCGCCGTCGTCCGCAATCGTATTGCCGTCGATCTCAATCACGCCCTCGTCTACGTAGATCACCCGGTTCAGCGCGGCGAATCTCACGCTCTCCGCCGCCGCGAACCGGTCCTCAATCAGCCGCAGGAAGAGGCTCACCCGAGCGCTTCCGTCGGGAAATCGGCCGGGCTGGTGATCTCGAGGATTTCGCAATCGTCCGACCGGCTCAGCACGTCATGCGGCACGCCGGGCGGCTGATACACGCAATCGCCGGGCAGCAGCGTATGGACCCCATGCTCGCCATAGTCGAACTCGCAGATGCCCTGCAGAATGAACACCATCTGGAAATCGAGATCGTGGCGGTGCAGCCCTGTCGGTCCCGGCATCGGCTCGGCGCAGCGGCTGAGGTGGGCGTTGACCCGCCCGCCGGTGGCATGCGCAATGCCAAGATCGCGGCGCAGCAGCCAGGGACGCAAGGGGTGCGCGGTGTACGGCGTCTCGGCGGCGCGCACCACGCTGAATTTCTGCACCGGCCCGGAGGTCGGCTCGACGTATTTCTCGATGCCGGTTTCCAGGGTCGGAAATTTGCCCGGGCTGACCACTTCGAGCACGACGCAGTCCTTGGTGCGGTCGGTCTGCTGATGGGTGATGCCGGAGGGCTGGTAGATGCAATCGCCCGGGATCACCGTGAACTCGCCGTAATCGGCGTATTCGAATGTCGCCGAGCCATTCAGCACATAAACGATTTGTACGCCGAGTTCGTGCTTGTGAATGCCGGTGCCGCCGGGCATCGCCTCGCGCGACCGGCTCAACGATGCGCGCCAGCGCCCGCCGGTCGCCGCCTTGATGCCGAGATCGCGATACTCCAGGAACGGCCGCAGCCCATCCGCCTTGAACTCGGATTTCGACGCCTTGGAAACACTGAACCGGTTTATCGGCGCATTACTACTAGTAGATTCATCCGGCATTGCTCTCGATCCTCTCTCGCACTGGTTTTGCGGCGCCGCGGGCAAGCCCGGGCATACGCTCGGCAAGGCGCGCCGCCTCGTGAATGATGTCCTCGATCAGATCGCCGACCGGCCGCACCTCCCGGATCATACCCGCGATCTGCCCGGCCGCCGATTGGCGCCGGTCCGCATCGTCCGGCGGATGACGGCCGGCGCGCGCCGCGCGGCGCAGCCCGGCCAGTTCGTCCTTCGACGCGCCATCGCGCAGCACCGCCTCGTAGGCGATCAGCTCCGGCGTGGCGATACAGCGCACGGTCGCGCCGGTCATCGCCTTGGTGACAACGGTGTCGGTCTCGGCCATCTCGATCAGCCGGTCGATACCCCAGGCGTTGAGCCCGCTTTCGGCCGTCGCCATGAACAGCGTGCCGATCTGCACGCCGACCGTGCCCAGCGCGAGCGCGGCGAGGAAGCCCCGCGCATCGCCGATACCGCCGGTCGCCAGCACCGGCACGTCGACCGCGTCGACCACCTGCGGCACCAGCGGGAATGTCGCGACCGAGCCCACATGCCCGCCGGCCTCGCAGCCGGACGCGATCACCGCGTCGACGCCCTCCTCGACCATGCGTTTCGCGTGGGCCACGGTGGGAATGACCGACAGCACGGTGATGCCCGCATCCTTCATCAGCCGCACCGCGACCTCGCCGGGATCGGCGCGGCCGGTGGTGACGATCGGCACGCCGAGGTCGATACAGATGCGCGCCCGCGATTCGGTGAAGCCGCGGCCCATCGCGGTGATGTTGACGCCGAACGGCTTGTCCGTGCGCGCCCGCACCGCCGCGATGTCGGCGCGCAACGCATCCTCGGTGCCGCCGAATGTGGGCAGGATCCCGAGCCCGCCCGCAGTGCTGACCGCCGCGACAAGCTCGACCCCGCCGCCGCCCTGCATCGCCCCCTGCAGGATCGGATAGCGGATGCCGAGCATGTCGCAGATGATCGTGTGAAACATGGGGACCCCAAATAAGCCGCAATGAATGCTTCATGACCAGGGCGACTTGGCGATCTCCGGTCGCTCCGGACGTTGCGGGCGCCTACGGAAATCCTTCCGCGCTCCGTAACAATTTCGCAGCGCAGAAGAAACCGGATACGCCGCCCGCCCGCGGAAACCGGCTGGCCGCATCGCCCGGCGTCAGCATGTCCTCATTTGGTCTTGGTCTTAAGGTCGTCGAGCTGCTGCCGTGCGCCGGCGATCATGCTGTTGAGATCGGACGTCAGCATGACCATGTCGAAGCCCCGCTTCACGGCACCCGCCGCAAATTCCGCGCCGGCGCAGTGCATGACGGCCTTTATGCCGTGCTTGTGCGCGGTCTCGCGGATCTTGTCGCAGGTGGCGAGATGGGTCGCGTCGGGATTATCGGCACGCGGCGCCAGACCCAGCGCGTATGACAGATCCGCCGGCCCGATATAGACGGCGTCGAGGCCGGGCGTGGCGCAGATGGCCTCGAGGTTGGCGAGCCCCTCCTGCGTCTCGATCATGGCCATGACGATGATCTCGTCGTTCGCCTCGGCCGCGTAGTCGGCGCCGCCGTAATGCATGGCGCGCACGGGCCCCGACGAGCGCATGCCGATCGGCATGTAGCGGCAGGCAGCCACCGCCTTCGCCGCTTCCTCGGCCGTATTGACCAGCGGCACGATGATGCCGTAAGCGCCGAGATCCAAGGCCTTCATGATGGCCGCCGGATCGTTCCATGCGACCCGCACGACCGGAACCGTGTCGGTCTGCGATATCGCCTGCAGCATGGGCAAGACGTCGTTCATTTCCGCGGTGCCGTGCTGCATGTCGACGCACAGGGCGTCGAAGCCCTGACGCGCCATGATCTCGGCCGAGAAGCCATGGGCAATGGAGAGCCAACCCAGGGTCGCGGATTTACCGTCACGCCACATCTGCTTGATCTTGTTCGGTCGCATGGTCATCCCTCTAGTGTTGTTGTTTTCGGAGCGGGTCCGCTGAAGACAGCACTCGAATAGCCGACGCGCGTCAAGCGTTGTCAACCGTTCGCAATTTTGGGTCAGGTCGGCACGCGGGTTACCGCGCGGAACACGTTACAGGACCCCGGCCCGAACCGTTGTTTTACTATTCAGGAAGGATAGCGGACCGTCCTGCATCGTGAAAGCCACGGCCGGCGGCTTTTTCGCGGACGGTCATCCATTGCAGGGAGACGACCCGTAGGACCAGAGCCGCATTCGGTGATTTGCCGGATCAGCGTTGACGGGGAGTGCGTTGTTCCAACGCGCTATCTTTCTTTCGCGGCAAAGGACCAGCGCCATACCAGCCCCTCGCGCGCCATATAGTCGGTCAGGGAATAAATGAAGACGAAGAGCCCGATCATTTCGAGCGACTCCTCCACCGTGGTCATCAGCGCGAACCGGGCATCCTCCATCCCGTGCGCATGTTTCAGCAGGCCGGAAAACATTTCGATGCCAACGACGCCGCCGACATAGATTGCGCCCGACAGGAGGAAAAGCCACATCGCGCGGCGCGGCAGGTTCAGCAGGAATTTCGAATAGATGAACAAGAAGACGATCAGAAACGGAATTGCGATCAGCACCCAGGCGTTGGTAAACAGCGGCGCCAGTTTGAACAGGCCGTGCAGCGGGTCGATCGTTCGTTCATGGATCGACGCGATCTCGTCCAACGACAGAAGCACGAATATCGCGCCGAGCAGCCCCCAGTGCCAAATCCATTTGTCGCCATTCGCGCATTTTGCGGCGGCAATCAGGAACAACAGCGCGGCGCAACCCATCAGCAACATCGACGAGAACCAGGTCGGTATGTTGGCCTCTTCGTTCAGGTCGAAGAGCCGGATGAACCCGAAGGATTCACGGGAGGTAAATCCAAAGGCGAAATGCAGGGTATGGGAAATCAGATCGGCCACGATGAAAAAGCCGATGAGCGCCGCAAGGACTTTCAACGCGCAATCGCGAAAATTCAAATCTACCGAAGACCCCGCCCCGTCGCTGGTCTGCATGTCACGTTTCCTATATCGGTGATGGCCGGTCAAGCGTATCGAAATGGCGTTAAAGGTGTCTTAAGCCATTGATACGTCCAGCCATCCCGGCGCGACCACGGCGAAGTCGCGGCGGCCAGCATTCAGCTTCGGGCCGCCCGCCTTACGTCTTGCGGAAGACGCCGCGGCGGCGCGCCGAGATATGCTGGCGGACGCCCAGCCAGCCCTCGGTGGTCGCCTTCTTCTGCCATTCCTCGGATTCCGGAATGTCCGGCGCTTCGAGATCGTAGGTCGCCATATACCGCAGCATGTCGTCGCCCGCGCGTTCCAGAACATAGCGCTGCCCGTTGGAGACGCCGGGGACGCTCATCAGGTTCGGCACGTGTTCGCCGTCATAGAGCCGGTTGAACTCGGCGTCGTGTTCCTCGGGAACGTCGAGCTGCACCACAAGCATGTAGTCGGCCATTTATCGTTTCCTTTCTGTTGGTTGATTCCAATTTCTGAATTGACACATTAGCCGGGTTTGCGGCCGGCGATGCGGCTCAGCGTGCCCTCGATAAACGGGTGCACCGCGACGTCCGTGAAGCCCGCCCGGTTGAAATATCCGATACAGTCGGCCTCCGAATGGGCGAGGCCGGTGGTGTCCTGGATCGCCTGGCCAAGACCCCAGAACGCCGGGCCGATCGGCCCCGTGCGGTCGTCATTGGTGGTCTCGCCGATCAAATGCATCTCGCCGCCCGGCAGCAGCGCGTCGAACGCCTTGGCGATCACCGTAGCGATCATCTCGCGGCCGTACATCGGCAGGTTGCTCGCCATGATCGCCACGTCCGCATTGGTCGGAAATTCGTCGCTGGTGAAGTCGCCGGCCAGCGCGGTCACGCGGTCCGACAGGCCGTTCTCGGCGATGAACTCGCGCGCGACCTTGGCGACCGGCGGCAGGTCGAACACCACCCCCTCGATCTCCGGCCAGGTGTTGGCGGCGGCGATACAGTACGCGCCTGAACCGCCGCCGATATCGAGGATGCGCCGGCGGCCGGCCAAATCGACCTGGCGGCAGAAGCGCCGCCCCGCGCCCATGCCGATGCTGTAGGTCGCCGTGTGATAGGCCCGCGCCTGCTCGACCGTATAGCCCGCGATGTCGGGCAGAACCCGCAGATCCTGGACCCGCAGATGCTCCGACAGCCGGCCCCATTCGTTCCAGGCGGGTTTGGTGAACAGCATCCAGTCGCCGGCATACCGCGCCTCGCCCTTGACCAGGAAGCGCTCGACATCGGGTGCGTTGGCGTAGCGCCCGTCTTTTAGCTCCAGCAATTCCATCGCGGCGCACATGACCGTCAGGCGTTCGGCGTTGACCGGGTGGATATCCAGCGCCGCGGCAATCTCCGCCACCGTGCCCGCGCCCGCGCTCACCGCGGTGAACAGGCCCAGCTCGACCGCCGCCATCAGCGCCGCCGACCGGCCGTAGCCCTGCACGATGTTTTGCAGCCGCACGCTGTCGATACGTTTTTCGCTCATCTCGTTTACATCCCGGCCGTCCTCGAGCACAGATTGAACCACGTGCGGTGCGCCAGAACCAGATGTCGGGAACGCGATTCCCCGTGACGGCGCGCACCGTCGAGACGACAATACGCGCAACGCGGATGGATTGCAGAGAAGGACGATTTTGATGGAGCTGTTCGACCTGTCGGGAAAAGTCGCCGTTGTAACAGGCGGCAATGGCGGCATCGGCCTGGCGATGGCCGCCGGCATGGCGGAGGCCGGCGCGGCAATCCTGGTTGCGGGCCGCAACGCGGAGAAAAGCGCGGCGGCGGTCGACTCCCTGAAGGCGCTCGGTGCCGACGCCGACCGGTGCGAAACCGACGTGACCCACGAAGACTCCTGTCATGCGCTGATGCGCCGGGCCGTGGACCGGTTCGGCGGGCTGGATATCCTCGTCAACAATGCCGGCATCGCCATCCGCAAGCGGCCGGAGGACTACGCCGCGTCGGAATGGATGCAGGTGCTGCAGGCCAACCTGACCAGCGCCTTCATCTGCAGCCAGGCCGCCTATGCGCACATGCAGGCGCGCGGCGGCGGCAAGATTATCAATATCGGTTCGATGTATTCGCTATTCGGCGCGGCGCTCAGCGCGCCCTACGCCGCCAGCAAGGGCGGCATCGTGCAGCTCACCAAGAGCCTGGCCGCCGCCTGGGCCAGGGAGAACATCCAGGTCAACGCGGTACTGCCGGGATGGATCGACACCGCGCTGACCCGTCAGGCGCGGCTCGATCTGCCCGACCTGAACGACCGCGTCCTCGCACGAACGCCGGCGGGCCACTGGGGCGATCCGGACGATCACAAAGGCGTCGCCGTGTTCCTGGCCAGCGCCGCCTCGCAATTCGTGACCGGCGCGTCGATTTCGGTCGATGGCGGCTATGCGATCAGCGGCTGAGGCGACGCGAAACCCGGCGCCCGTCAGCTTGCCACTAAACGTCCGGATGGCTAATTTAGTACACAGGAATCTCCCGTAATCTGGAGAATGTCGGGTAAAGGAGTCCGGTCAAATGCTGCGCATTCAACCCGTGGGCAAACATACCGGCGGCGAGATTACCGGCGTCGATGTCAAACAACTCGACGACGAAGGCTTCGCGCCGATCTATGACGCCTGGCTGAAATACGGCGTCATCGTGGTGCGCGACCAGGAGCTCGAGATCGAGGATTTCCTCCGCTACAGCCGGCGCTTCGGCCATGTCATTCCGCACCCGTCGAAATCGACCCGGCATCCGGACTATCCGGAAATCACGACGCTGGGCGTCGACAAGTTCAATCCCGACGGCACGCTGAACGAGGCGATTTACAAGCGCGGCGGGGCAAGTTTTCACACCGACGGCGCCTATGACGAAGTGGCGTTCAAGGCGACGCAGCTCTATGCGCTCGCCATCCCGAGCATCGGCGGCGATACGTATTTCTCGAGCATGTACATGGCGTATGACGCCTTGCCGGAACGGCTGAAGACCCGGCTGGAGGGACGCCAGGGCGCCTTCACCTATGGCGGCCGCCGGCGCGCGCAGGCGCTGCTGAACGAAGAAGACCGGGACAAGCAGCCGGCGATGCACCCGATGATCCGGGTTCACTCGGAAACCGGGCGGAAGTCGCTGTATTTCGATCCCGGCAAGATCCTCTACATCGAAGGTCTCGAACAGCAGGAAAGCGACGACCTGATCGACGAGCTCACCGAACGGATGATCGCGCCGGACGCCGAGTGCGTCCATAAATGGCGGGTCGGCGACATCGTGATTTGGGACAACCGTTGCCTGGTGCACAAGGCGGCGGGCGACTACCCGCCGGAGGAAGACCGCATCCATTGGCGCGTCTCGATCCTAGAACACGAGGCCGGCAGCCGCGCCGCGGCGGAGTGAGAGAGGCGTCGCCCCCAGGCGTTAACAGTCCTATGACGCCGGGAACAGGATCCTGACAAACCGGTCATCCCGCCAAATGAAAACGGCATGATTTTGACCCACATGCCGAACCAAAATACCCGGAAAGCGGCTCGCCGGTTCGCCCTTCGAGCCCGCCGCGCTTCGGGGCCCGTATAGCTCAATGACGCCGCCCGCGTCGAGAAGCGCGGCCTGTTCGAAACCCGCTTTTCCCATAAGAACGACCGTCGCCAGCCCTTCAGCACCCGGCAGCGCATAGTCGTTGGCGCCGTTGCCGTCGAAATCGGCGACGATACAGGCGACGCCGGACGCCAGTTCGGGCGGGCGCGGCCCATGCCATTGCAGCCAGCTCTCGGGCTTGAACGACCCGGCACAGACGCATTTGCCCGGAACACACGCGGAATTCTTCAGTCGAATTGTCGCATTGTCGACAACGGGCAGGGTCTGCGCGGCGGCGATGGACGTCCCGAAAATGAGCGCCTGTGCGCAAAGGGAAAAAATCAGCGCGGGAAGCCCGAACAGAGTTCGTCGCACGGCATGCCTTTCGTTGGGTGTATCGGACCCAAGCGCAATACGATGCTCGAGACACCCGCAATTCTGAACGGAGCGTCCTAAATAACTCACCAATACAGCTCGCCCGCGATGAAAGCGCGGGCCTCGGCGCTTTGCGGGTCGTCGAACAGCGCTTCAGTGGGCCGGTGCTCGACCAGCCGGCCGCGATGCAGGAAGAGAATATCGTCGGCGATGCGGCGCGCCTGACCGAGGTCGTGGGTCGACATGACGATCGCCGTGCCGGACTCGTGGATCGCGCGGATCAGCGCCTCGATCGTCCGGGTCACCGCCGGATCGAGGCTCGCCGTCGGCTCGTCGAGAAACAGTATGTCGGGCTTCAGGGCCCAGGCGCGGGCCAGCGCGAGCCGCTGCTGTTCGCCGAAGGACAGCGTGCGCGCCGGGCGGTCGGCATGCCGGTTGAGTTTGGTTTTCCGAAGCGCCTCGGCGACCAGCGCCCGGCGCTCCCGTGTCGGCGTCTGGCGCAGCCGCAGCGCATAATCGACATTCTCCGCGACGGTCCGGCGCAGCATGACGGGCCGCTGGAAGACCATCGCCTGCCGGCGCACCGGGCTCGCATCCCCTGCCCCGTCCCAGCGGATTTCGCCGCCGGTCGGCTGTATCAGACCGTGACAGAGCCGCAGCAGCAGGCTCTTGCCCGCCCCATTATGGCCGAGCACCACGGTGCGCGCGCGTGGTTGCAGCGTGAAGGAAACGTCCTTGATCAGCGCCCGCCCGCCCGCATCGAACCGCAGGTCGCGCACGGTGAGCGGCAGGATGCCCGCCCCCGGATCGGTGTTTTGCCCCGTGGCCATCGCCCTATGCCTCGCGCCGCCGGGCAGCGTCCTGAAACAGATAGGCGCCAGCATTCACCGACATCGACAGCAGGATCAGGATAATGCCGAGCCCGAGGGCCAGCGCGAAATCGCCCTTGCTGACCTCCAACGCGATCGTCGTGGTCATGACCCGCGTTACATGATCGATGTTGCCGCCGACGATCATCACCGCCCCGACCTCGGCGATGGCGCGGCCGAACCCGGCGAGCACGGCCGTGGTCAGGCTGTACCGCCCGTCCCACAGCAGGGTCGCCATGGAGGCGACCGGACCCGCGCCGAGGGATCGCAATTGCTCGGCGTATTCCAGCCAAAGCTCCTGCAGCGTCTGGCGGGTCAGCGCCGCGATAATCGGCGTGATCAGAATGGTTTGTGCGATGATCATCGCGGTCGGCGTGAACAGCAGCCCGAGCACGCCGAACGGTCCCGCCCGCGACAGCAGCAGATACACGACGAGCCCGACGACGACCGGCGGCAATCCCATGAAGGCGTTGATCATCACCACCAGGGATCGGCGGCCGGGAAATCGCAGGATGGCGGTGGCGGCGCCGATCGGGAAACCGATCACGATGGCGCAGACCACCGCCGTCAGACTGACACGGAGCGATAGCCCGACGATCTCCAGCAAATCGCCATCGAGATGAAGAATCAGCCCAAAGGCCGCGCCGAAGGCATCGAAGATATCGGTCACCGCCCCGTCCTATCGCCGCAACGTCAGGGTGAAAACCCGGCTGCGGCCCTGCCGCACCGCCGCAACCCGTACTTTATCGCCGGGCCGGTGCAGGAAGATAGCCGTGCGTACGTCACTTCGCTTGCGCAGTTTACGGCCCGCAATCGCCGTGACCAAGTCGCCGGACCGTAGCCCCGACCGTTCGGCCGCGCCGCCCGCGGTCAATCCCGTTATCCGCAATCCCGCATGACGCCGCCGTTCCGCCGCCGGCAGCAATGACAGCCGAAATTCCGCCCGGCCGGTGACGACCCGGCCGAATTTCAGCAAATCGTCAACAACACGGACCAGCAAATCGGTCGAGACCGCAAAGTTGACGCCGATATTCGCATCCGACCGGCGCGTGAAAATCGCCGAGACCAGCCCGACGAGGCGACCCGCCCGGTCCACCAACGCACCGCCCGACGTGCCCGGATTGAGCACCGCATCGGTCTGCACGAAGTCCTCGATCGAGTTGAATCCCATGCCGGAACGCCGCAGCGCCGAGACCACGCCGCAACTCACCGACAGGCCGACGCCGAATGGGTTGCCGATGCCGCAAACCGGCGCACCGAGCGCCGGCGCCGGGCCGAGCGCCAGCGGCGGTAAATCCTCGTCGACCTGCAGGAGAGCGAGATCGGTCGCCGTGTCGCGCGCCTTGATCGTCGCCGGCATTTCCCGTCCGTCATGCAGCCGCACGGACACGCTTTGCGCGCCGTCGAGCACATGCGCGGCGGTCGCGATATACCCGCCCTGCCGCAGGACGACACCACTGCCGCTGCGTTCTTCGCCACGAAGCGCGGCCTCGGGACGAACAGCCGGCGCGCCGCGGGGCCGGACCGGCAGAACGGTCACGACCGACGCCAGAACGCCCGCCGGAAACGGCGCTATCTCCGCCCGCGCCCCTAGCGGCAGCGCCAGAACAAAGGCGAAGCCAACCGCAAGGACCGCCGTGATCGACATGGTCGCACCCATAATGCCGAGGAGCGTAATGCGCGGCGGCCGACGGTACCAGCAGCGTTTGCACCGGTTGCGAGAAGTCGTTGGCCGCGGTCTGCTGGATCGCGCTAAGATCAGCGCAGGAAATGAATAACGCGACCATCCGATACAGGGACCCACTGCCGGTATGGCAACACCTAAACTCTCCGTACCCAGCATGTACCGGCCGGTCGCCGCCGGCGATGGCGTCGATCCGTTCGACCTGGCCTGCGCCCATGCCAAGGAAGGTGCCGACCCGGCGACGCTCGTCTGGACGCCCGGCGCGGATCGAATGGAATGCGCTATCGTGCTCGGCCCGGAAGAACCGCTCGGCCCGTCGCTGCTGGTCGCCCTCGTCGCGATGGTCGGCATCGGCGACGCGCTCGGGGCCTTGATCCCGCCGACCATTCCGGTGGGTTTCGCCTGGCCCGACCGCATTCTGGTCAGCGGCGCCACCGCCGGGCGCCTCCGCATCGCCAGCGCCGAGACACCGGACGACGACGCGGTGCCCGACTGGATGGTATTGGGGCTTTCGATTGCCGTCACCGGTCGATCGGTCGAGGCGTTTCCGAACGGCGGACTTCATACGGCCCTGCATGCGGAAGGCTGCGACGATGTCGGTGCGAAAGACCTGCTGGAAAGCTTCAGCCGGCACTTTCTCTACTGGATGAATCGCTGGCAGGATGACGGCTTCGCCGCGGTAAGAGCCGCCTGGCTCTCCCGGGCGGCGGGATACGGCGAGAATACGGATTTGGAAATTAGCGGCCCTTGGTCGTCCCGCGTTTTGCTACAGCTCGACGCCCTCGGTGGGATCGAGTATGCCGAAGGCACAACGGACAAGACCGCAACCCTCGGCGACGCCTTGCTGTCGCCCGGCTGGTTGCTCTGAACGATTGCGAAATCATGCGGTTCCCGAAAACCATTCGATTGGACAATTCCGACCCGCAGGTGTTCGACCGTGCCGCCGGACCAGCCGAATGGGCGGTGTCGGGAGCCTTCGCCTTTGCCGATCTGCAGGATGACGCCCTGACCGGCAAAACCAAACAGGCTTTCGCCAACGGGTTCCTGGGTACATCCAGTTTCGGCTGGTCCACTTTCGTTTGCGTGGCGGAAATCAGCGCGTCCGCATTCGAAGATGTGATTATCGCCGTCGCCGACCACTTCGTCACCGTTTACGGCGCGCCGGACCGCGCCGCGGCGCTGCCCCGCGCGCGTGAAGAGGCCGAGTTCGCGGCGGGGCTCTGCGACCACCCGGTCAACACCCTGCTCTGTGTCGAGCGTAGCCTCACAAATGCCGGCATCGTCGAACGGTTCCGCACCGTTCGGCCGGCGCCGGAACCGTCACATGCACCTATCTGGCAAATCGTCGAGGACTGACGCCACCATGCCCGACTTCTGGCTCACTTCCGGATTTCACCTGCTCGAGCGTAACGCCGACGGCTGGCTTGTTCTGACCGACGATTTTCTACGCGCCTATTTCCAACGCCCTGAAATTCGCCCGGTCGCCGAATCCTGCGCCGCCGAAATCGCCGTGCACGAGGAACTGCTGGAAAATCCGAGGGTCCCGGTTCCCGGCAGTTTTCTGGCCGAAATCGCCGATCCGGACGCACGGGAAAACTATCAGGTGGTCTTGAAGTTTCGCGACCATCTGTTGGCGCATGAGAGCATCGAAGCGGCGTATCTTGCGCTGTTCGAACATAATCTGTCGGCGGTCCCGCCGCTGTTCATCGATCAGCTTGCGCATGTCATCCTGCGCAACGTTCTGGACCGGTGCGAGGATCCGATGCGGGCCCGGTCGGCCGAGCTGTTCTTTCGCGCGCAACGGCTTAGCCTGCGCGACGGCGCGGTCATGCTGGCCGACGAGGATACCGTCGAGATGCATGCGGAAACCGGCGGCTTCGGGTCGCTGGGCCAGCTGCTTCAGCAGAACAACACGCCGACCCGGACGATCGAGCTTGACGTGCTGACCCCGGACAACGCGGCGATCTATTGGGATCGTGCCGATCGATTCGACACGGTTCTCGACTTCAGCTTTGCCCGGCCGGGCCTCGACGCCTTTTGCCGGGTGCTGGAAGCCTGGACGCGCCACCTGCTCGGCATCGACGTCCGGATCCAGCCGGTCGAACGGATCAGCGACGAGCATTGGGTCTGGCATGTCGGCCTGGACATCGAGGCCAATGCAATACTCAACGATCTCTACAATGGCACCGAGGTCGACGAGGCGCGACTGGCCCGGCTGGTCTCCCTGTTCCGGCTGGAGTTCACCGAAGCGGGCGAAATGCAGCCGGCGGTTCAGGGTCGGCCGGTCTATCTCGGCATGGCCATAACCCAGGACAACACGCTGCGGATAAAGCCGCAAAATATTCTGTTTAATCTGCCGCTTGCAGAACAATCCTGACGTGGGAAAAGAGGACTTGGGACATGGACGAAGACGTCTTCAATATGAGCGTTCGCAAATTTCTAAAAAAAGTTGGAATCACCGCGCAGCGGGAAATCGAAACCGCCGTGCGCGACGCCCTCGCCGCCGGCACTATTTCCGATGACACGCCGCTCAAGGCCGCGGTCACGCTGACCGTGGACGGGGTAGGACTGTCGGTCAAAATCGACGGGGATGTCGACATGCGTTGATCGGCGCCGCGTCCAGGCGCCGCGTCCGTGGTGTCAGCCGCCGGTGACACTCATATGGCGGCCGACCGCGGGTTGGCGGCGGCGGCGGTCGATGATGAAATCGTGGCCCTTCGGCTTCCGGCCGATCGCTTCTTCGAGCGCCGCCATCAGGGGTTCATCCGACTCGCTCGAACGCAGCGGCGTTCGCAGGTCGGCCGCATCTTCCTGGCCCAGGCACATATAGAGCGTGCCGGTGCAGGTGAGCCGCACCCGGTTGCATGATTCGCAGAAATTGTGGGTCATCGGCGTGATGAACCCGATGCGCTGGCCGGTCTCGCGGCACTCGGTATACCGCGCCGGGCCGCCACTGTTATGATCCGTGTCTTCCAGGGTCCAGCGCCGGTTGAGCTCGGCGCGCACCATCGACAACGGCCAGTACTGGTCGATTCGCGTCTCGCTGCCGATATCGCCCATCGGCATGACTTCGATGAAGGTCAGGTCGAAGCCGTTGGACCCGCACCAGCCGACGAAATCGTGCACCTCGTCGTCATTGACGCCCTTGAGTGCGACGCAGTTGATCTTGACGGCGAGGCCCGCAGCCTTGGCGGCCTCCATGCCGGCCATCACCTTGTCCAATTTGCCCCAGCGGGTGATCGAGGCGAATTTGTCCGGCACCAGGGAATCGAGGGAGACGTTGATCCGGCGTACCCCGTAGCCGTACAGCTCTTCGGCATATTTGGCGAGCTGACTGCCGTTCGTGGTCACGGTCAGCTCATCGAGGTCACCGGAGTCGAGATGGCGCGACAGGCTGCGGAACAGCGACATGATGTTGCGCCGGACCAGCGGCTCGCCGCCGGTCATCCGCAATTTCCGGACGCCGCGGCGCACGAACGCGCTGCACACCCGGTCCAGCTCTTCCAGGGTCAGGATCTCCGCCTTTGGCAGAAAGGTCATCGCTTCCGACATGCAATAGACACAGCGAAAATCGCAGCGGTCGGTCACCGACACGCGCAAGTAACTGATTTCCCTGCCAAAAGGATCAATAAGCGGCGGCGTCATGTTTGGTATCACCCCATGATCGGTATCTTGTTCTTGTCGCCTAATCTATTACTTATTCGACTGTAGGCAATTGTCCAGCATAATAGGACAACTTTCCAAATTCACGCGCATTCCGAGCGACATGAAGCGGACTGGGGGATGATCGAATGAACGGGAATGGCGGAAGACCGATTCTGGACGGTTACGCGGGACGGCTTATAGCCCTCGCGGTTTTCATCGGATGTGCGGCCACACTGGCCTATATCTATCGCGACACGCTGTTTCCCCCGGCGGTGGAGCAGGCGGCCGAGCAAAACGATCCGTTCTTCCGCTGTTTTGCCGACAGCACGCTCAAGATCGATAAAATGGTCGCCGATGGATTGATTTCCGGCGCGCAGGCGCGATTGTTTCGAAACCGCGCCGAGGCCCGCTGCCGCGCTGAATCCGACCGGGCGGCCGGATCGACGGCCGGCCCGCCAAAACCCAAGCCGAAATAAGCCGTATGACAGTACGGAGAAACCCGGCCGCCGTTAGCCTACCCGCGGAATTATAATGGATGTCGCTGTGGCCCCCGCGGAGTCAACCATCGGGGCAGAATCGAATAATTCGGCATCATCCAAAAAGCAGACGGCAATTGTCGCACCATCCCGCCGCACGATGTCGCAGGAGTGTTGGGCAAAATCGCTGAGCATCAGTGTGAATTTTTGTGGTAGCCGGCTCGACGGGTCGACGCGCAACCGGGCACCCGTCCGGGAAACGTCCAGGATGGTGCAGTCCATCGGAATTTGCCCGTTGTCGGGAATGATCCGCCCATTTTTCAGCACCTTGCGGCGCGGACTCCGCCGCCGTTCGGTGTGTTGGGTACTCGGCTTGCGAGGCATCGGCTGGGCTACGAAGATCTCCTCGCCCGCCATGATCACGCGCAATAACTGAACCAGGCTTCCGACTTCGATCGGCCACTGCAGGAACCCGCTCGCGCCGGCGCTGCGGCACTCTTCCATATGACTCGATACCGACGACACCCCGAGCACCACCAAGTGCGCATCGGGAAAAAAGCGCCGGAGCGTGGCAATGTCCGCTTCGGGCCGGGAATCCGCCTCAAGCGCCAGGACCAAGAACACGCTCGGTTCCAGAATGACGCTGTCGGCGCCCATCGACGCGGTCCACTGGTCGAAGCTGCCAGCAAGCGCGAAATATTCGGTGGCCAAACCAGCGGTGATATCTCGCCGGATCGGCTTTGTAGCGCCCACCAAACAGATCGGAGTTTTTTGTGTTACCATTTTCGTACTCACGATGGTTACCTCGGCCTCCGATTGGATTTATTATTGAGTAAAAGCTCGATAGTTTCTTATTGAGGTGTGATTGAAATCACTATTAGAAAGAATTAATACCAAAACGCCCGAATAATACTATTCCCACTAAAGGATTAGTACCTTTATTTTTTAAGATTTTAACTTTAATTCTTTGATATAATGGGATTTATTATTTTATTTCCATCGTGAACATTCCACTCAACCGCAAGTTATATTCCCCATAACGTATAGGGGGCCAGACCGGCAAAAATCCTGATCGGTAATGTGATACCCAAACATAAAGCGCACCGAAGTCGTGCCGCCCGCTGTCACGGGTCGCCGCCCCGTCCCGCTGCACTCCCGGAACATAACGGTCGCCGGTACCGGAGCGTTCAAGGTTATGGACGCGGATACTCTATATAGTGCGATAGTGCGCGGTTTCATTCGCCACATCGCTGCCGCAAAATCGCTCGACGACGTGAAAGGCCATGTCTATGCCCGCCGAGACGCCCGCCGACGTGACGATGCCGTCGTCCACGACACGGCTGTTACGGTCAACGTCGACATCCCGGCCCAAGGACTCCAGCAGGTCGAGCGCGCCCCAATGGGTCGTTGCCCGGCGGCCTTCCAAGAGCCCCGCCTGCGCGAGCAGGAGCGCCCCCGTACAAACCGACGTGGTCTGGGCCGTCCCGGCCGCGACGCGGCGTATCCACGCCAAGACCGCATCATCGTCGATCAGCGCGCGCGTACCCATCCCGCCGGGAATGACCAGGAGATCGATGCCGGGCGCATCCTTAAAACCGTAATCCTGGACGACTTTAAGGCCGCCGACGGCAGCGACCGGATTGCCGTTCCGCGCCACTGTAAACACATTGAAAGGCGCGCTCTCTCCGGATAGCCGGGACTCCATTCCCGGGACGGTCCGGGTGCGGGAGAAGACTTCATAAGGACCCGCGAAATCCAGCACTTCGACCTGATCGAAGATAAAAATTCCAACGTTCTGTTGCTCCATGGACCGTCGCTCCCTGTCGTCCCTAGCCGTCCTCTCCGTCCCCGCTTTGGTCACGGAACCGTTTGCGGGCGGCCTCGATCTCCTCTCTCTCGCGAAGATAGTCGTCGGTGGTGCGCACCGGCTTCCGGTCCGCCGCGGCGAAGGGGTTATCCTTGCTCTCGAACTGGTCGACGACACGGCAATCCTCGCACATGCGGATACGGTCGACCGCGGCGCTCTCCTTGAACATCGAGTGCCGGTCGCCAAGCTGCGCAACGATCCGCTCGACCGAGGATTTCGTGCCGAAGGGCTTGCCGCAGCGGACGCAATGGAACGGCTCCTCCTCCTTCAACACCAGGGCGCGCTTCGCATCCTCGGTAAAATTCAGCCGGGGCTTCAGGCTGATGACCTGTTCCGGGCAGGTCACGCGGCACAGCCCGCACTGAACGCACGCATCTTCCTGAAAGCGAAGCTGCGGCAGCTCGGGGTTGTCCTGCAGCGCGCCGGTCGGACACGCGCCAACGCAGGCAAGACACAGTGTGCAGCCCGCGACGTCGACTTCGACCGTCCCGAACGGCGATTGCGGCGGCAGGACGATCTGTTCGACCGGGCTCGGCGCCGCCTTATGCAGATGCTGCAACGCCAACCGGATCAGGCTGCGTTTGCCGCCCATGGGAATATAGCTTCCGGGCGCGGCCGGCGCGCGCGCCGGCAAATCGTAAAGCTGACGCTCCAGCGCTTCCGGATCGGCCTCGCTCACCACCGTCACACTGCCGCTTTCGAATCCAAGGCCGCTCATCACCGCCTCGGTGAGCCCGACCTGACCGGCCAGGCCGTCCAGCTCGTCCCGCCGGTGCGGCGGCGCCAGCAGCACGACCTGCGCCGCGCCATAGGCCAGCGCCGAGGCCAGAAAATCGAATCCCACTTGGGTGGTCTCATTGACCGCAAAGGGAATAACCCGCGCCGGCAAGCCGCGGCCGTAGCGCGCCGCCAGCGAAATCAAATCATCGCCATGCCGGGTATCGTGCACCAGCAGGACGGCAGCCTCGCCACCCGCCTTGTGATAGGTGGTCATCACCGTCCGCAGCCGGTCAAGCAATGCGTCGGCGGACGGCATGGCGTAACCGGCGGCCCCGGTCGGGCAGACGCTGTTGCACCCCCCGCAACCCCCGCAGATGTAGGGGTCGATCGCGACTGTGTCGCCATCCGGCGTGATCGCCGACGCCGGGCAAACATCGAGACAGCGGGTACAGCCGGTCAGCCGGCTGCGCGCATGGGCGCAAAGGTCGGCATTGAAGTCCACATAGCGCGGCTTCTCGAATTCGCCCACCAGATCGGTCATGTCGAACAGCGCCCGCTGAACCGCCGCGGGGTTGCCTGTATCGGGCCGCAGGTAGCCGTCCCGCTTCTCCGGCGCCGGAAACAGGGGCGCGCCGCCGCTGAGATCCAGGATTATGTCGCATTTCGACGCCGCGCCGTCTTTGGCCACCTCGAAGCTGAGCGCCGCGCGCGACGACACCACCAACGGCGCATAGTCGTCGACGACAATCTCGAACGCGCCCAGATGGCCGGTCGCCGCGGCGACCGTACCCCGGAAAATCGGGATGTCCATGACGCGCGGCGGCACGATTTCGCCGGGGTCGGACAGCAGAACCGTCACGTCAAGCCGGTCGGCAAGCTGGCGCGCCGCGTCGATTGCCGTTTCGTCCTTACCGTATATAAGGCAAACGCCTTCCGATCGCATCGTGACCGTTGGCACGGGCGGCAGATCGAGCATCGCCTCCGCCAGCAGCGCGGCAATCTTGGGTGTCGCGCCGGACGCTTCCTCGGACCAGCCGGCGCGCTCGCGAATATTGGTGAACGCGACCGCCGGACCGTCCGGCGTTTCTTCCAGGATCTCTTCGAAGAACGGCGCTTCCTGGGTGCAGGCCACGACAAAGGGGGTATCGTCCGCGGCATACTGGCGAAAAATATCAAGTTGGGCCCGACAGAGTTGCGTCTGAACCTGCAACGGCCGGTCCAGCCCCAACGCCGCCGTCAATCCGGCGTCATCGAGCTTCATCGTGTGCTCGCAGTCGCACACCACCACTGTTTTCTTATTATTGGTCGCCATGTCGAAGCCGCGGCACGGATTTCATTTATAGACCGACATCGTGACAATGCCGCGCCGTCCCGGCTCTCTCCCTTGTTACCGCGAAACAAGCATCGTCCAATCGCGTGAAAAACAAAACCGCTATTTCAGGGACCGTGCACGGCTTCACACCGGGGCCGTGACACTGCTGGACATCCCCCGCCGCGCGCGTATCCTCTATCAAACGCCCGGACGCCGGCATTGACGGCGCAACCGCTTGGGAGGCCATCGGAGCGTGACGGACGACGCAGAACGCACGGACAAGGACGGCGGCATCGAACGCATGTCGGTCATGCGAATGGGTATCGTCATCGAGTGGCGCGCGGTCGACCATCCTTGGCAAGACCATGAATGGGTCCCGGTTGCGGTCCTCCCGGGCGCCGCCGAGACAAACGAATGGCGCGAGTTGGACCGGGGCGACGGATGGATCCGCTATTTCGCCGGCACGCTGCCGCTCGAACTGCATCGCCGGGAAACCGAGGCGTACAAGGTCAATCTGGCGAATGTGCGGCCGGAAATCTACGTCGTGCTGACGGAATCCGACGATCCGGACGCCGAACACGAGGTCGAGCCGTTTCTGGTGACCGCCTCCCCCTTTGATTCGCAGGATTATCAGGATGCGGGCGACGAATTGCTCGAAGGCGTCCCGATTCCCGAAGATGTCAGGGCCTGGATCGAGGATTTCGTGGAACGGCACCATGTTGATGAGCCCTTTCACAAGCGCAAGCGGAAACGCTATGACCCGGACAAGGTCGGATTCGGCCAACAACCGGGGGGGCCCGTGAAGGGCAAAAACCGAGGCAACGGTCTTGGCTGAGGAGTCCGGATTCGTCCGCCGCTGGAGCCAGCGCAAGGCGCAGGCACGGGACGCCACGAGGCGACGGCATGGCGGCGCCCAGCCAAGGTTGCCGACCGCGCCTGCCGCCGAAGCCGACATGCCGGACGACCAATTGGCTCGTCTCACCGACCCGGTGATCTCGGAACCGCTACCCCTTGCGCCCGAGGCAGCGCCGCACGAGGAAAAACCGCCGGTCGATGTCGACGCCCTGCCCGATATCGAAACGCTGAACGATACATCCGATTACACCCCCTTCATGCAGGAGGGCGTACCCGACGAGCTCCGCAGCAAGGCCTTGAAGAGGCTCTGGCAACTGGACCCGCTGTTCAACGAGGTGGACGGACTCGTCGAGTATGGCGAGGATTTCAGCATCTCGCGCAAAATCGCCAAGTCGCTCTACCGGGTCGGCAAGGGCATGCTGACCGATGAGGAGCATACCGCACTCGACGCGGACAGTCCGTATGTCGCACCGGAAGACGACCCAGAAACCGCTCCGGAAGAGGTATCCGACGATACGCCCGAAATCGGGGAGCCGCCCGCCGATTCGGAGGTGGAAATCGCCCCAACCGATGACGCCGCCAAAAAAGGGAAAGATTCACAAACCCGACCAAGTTAGCCGGAGACCGGCGAAAATTGGTCCGAACAAATCGCTACGATTCTTGTGAAATCCTAAATTCATGGCTTGCCGCCCGCATTTCGTTGGCTCATACTTCATGGTTAATAAAGAAGGCTTAAAGGCCATGAAGACGCTCCGGAATGAACGGTGCCGCCCGGTTACTCTGGAGAAATAAGAAGGACGACCCGTACAGCGGGTTGGCAGATGGAGGAAAGGATCCGGGCAATACCGGGTCGCATTGGGATGTCGCAGAACACGCCCGATACGTTATCGATCCCCGACGAGGATCAATTCCGCGCGCAGTATTATGCGCTGCTGGGCCGGCTGCTGGCCGCGCCGCCGGACGCTTCCGTGCTCACCGCGCTGACCGGTTCCACCGGCGACAATTCCGAACTGGGGCAGACTGTGGCGGCGCTGGCCGACGCCGCGCGCAGCACCACACCGGCGGCAATCGACGACGAATACCATGCTCTCTTTATTGGCATGACGCGCGGCGAACTTGTGCCGTATGGATCCTTTTACCTCACCGGATTTCTTCACGAAAAACCGCTTGCCAGGCTGCGTCAGGATATGGCGCGCCTCAGGATCGAGCGGGCTCCCGAGGTGCGCGAGCCGGAAGACCACATCGCCGCCCTGTGCGAAATGATGGCCGGTTTGATCCGTGGCGACTTCGGCGACGACCAGAACGACGGACCGGACCTGGCCACGCAGGCGGCATTTTTCGAACAACATATTGCGGCCTGGGCCGGGCAGTTTTTCATGGATCTCGAGACCGCGGATGCGGCCGTGTTTTACCGTCCCGTCGGGGCGCTCGGCCGGATTTTTATGACTATCGAAACGACCGCCTTCCGGATGGCGGCATGACGATCGGGGCGCGGCGCTCCGAAATCGCTTAGGCGATGGACACGCCGCACCGTGCAATGGACCGAAGGGTGTGACGATGAGCAAACATGACGAGGCCAAGCAGTCCCCACGCCGGGAGTTTCTGAAACTTACCGGTTTGGGAACACTCGCCGGCGCAGCGGCATTGGCCGGCGGCGTTCCGCAAGAAGCGGAAGCCGCATCGCCCGATACGGGCTCGGACTATCGGGAAACCGAACACGTCAAGAAGGTCTACGAACTCGCGCGGTTCTAGAGATCGCGGAGAGTTGTTTGCGGGACTAAGACTGAATCAAGCGTAGGGAAAGGGAATTCCAATGCTTAGAAAAAAGACGAATGGGGTTGCGAATGGCCCCCGTTTGTCGAGAGCACTGACCGGTCTGACCGGTAGCGCAATCGATCGGCGCAGCTTTTTGCGTCACTCGGGTCTTGCCGCTGGTGGCATCGCCGCCGCATCGACATTGACTGGGGGAATGGTCAAGAAGGCCGATGCGGCCAAGATGGCCGACGCCGCAGGCAAGATGACGACGGTCAAATCGGTCTGCACTCATTGCTCCGTTGGCTGCACGGTCATGGCCGAGGTCCAGAACGGGACCTGGGTCGGCCAGGAGCCGGGCTTCGACAGCCCCTTCAACCTCGGTGCGCATTGCGCGAAGGGTGCTTCGGTTCGCGAGCACGCGCATGGCGAACGCCGCCTGAAATATCCGATGAAGATGGAAGGCGGAAAGTGGAAGAAGATCGGCTGGGATCAGGCGATCAACGAAATCGGCGACAAGATGCTCGACATCTACAAGAAGTCGGAGTCGGGGCCGGATTCGGTCTACTGGCTTGGGTCGGCGAAACACAGCAACGAACAAGCGTACCTGTTCCGTAAATTCTATGCGTTCTGGGGGTCGAACAACGGCGATCATCAGGCGCGTATTTGCCATTCGACGACCGTCGCGGGCGTGGCCAACACCTGGGGCTACGGTGCGATGACGAACAGCTACAACGACATCCATAAAAGCCGGGCGATCTTCCTGATCGGCGGCAATCCGGCGGAAGCGCATCCGGTGTCGTTGCTCCATCTGCTCAAGGCGAAGGAGCAGAACAACGCGCCGCTGATCGTCTGCGATCCGCGCTTTACGCGGACCGCCGCCCATGCGGACGAATTCGTCCGCTTCCGGTCGGGCACCGACGTCGCGCTGATCTGGGGCATTCTCTACCACATTTTCGAGAATGGCTGGGAAGATAGGCAATTCATCCGTCAGCGCGTCTGGGGCATGGACCAGATCAAGCAAGAGGTGAAGAAGTGGACGCCGAAGGAGACCGAGCGGGTCACCGGCGTTCCGGGTTCGCAGCTCAAGCGGGTCGCGCGCCAGATGGCGAACAACCGCCCCGGCACCGTGATCTGGTGCATGGGCGGCACCCAGCACACCAACGGCAACAACAATACGCGCGCGTACTGCATCCTGCAGCTCGCGCTCGGCAACATGGGCACGTCCGGCGGCGGCACCAACATTTTCCGCGGCCATGACAACGTCCAGGGCGCCACCGATTTCGGCGTGTTGTCGCATACCCTGCCGGGTTACTACGGCCTGAAGACCGGTTCGTGGAAACACTGGGCGCGGGTCTGGGATGTCGATTACGACTTCCTGCTCAAACGCTTCAAATCCAAGAAGCTGATGGAGAGCAAGGGCATCCCCGTATCGCGTTGGGCCGACGGCGTGCTGGAAGCCAAGGAAAGCATCGATCAGCCCGACAATTTGCGGGCGATGGTGTTCTGGGGGCACGCGCCGAATTCGCAGACGCGCGGCCTCGACATGAAGAAGGCCTTCGAAAAGCTCGACCTGCTGGTGGTAATCGATCCCTACCCCACCGTGTCCGCGGTGATGCATGACAGGACCGACAACACCTACCTGCTGCCGGCGGCGACGCAGTTCGAGACCTATGGCTCGGTGACCGCGTCCAACCGGTCGCTGCAATGGCGTGAAAAGGTCGTAGAACCGCTGTTCGAGTCGAAGACCGATCACGAAATCATGTATCTGTTCGCCAAGAAGTTCGGTTTCGAAAAGGAGATGTTCAAGCACATCAAGGTGAACGGCACCGAGCCGCTGGTCGAAGACATTACCCGCGAATTCAACAAGGGTATGTGGACGATAGGCTATACCGGCCAGTCGCCGGAACGGCTGCGGATGCACATGGCAAACCAGCATACCTTCGACAAGACCACCTTGCGCGCCAATGGCGGTCCGGCCGATGGCGAATATTACGGCCTGCCATGGCCGGCCTGGGGCACCGCGGAAATGAAGCATCCGGGGACGCCGAACCTGTACGACACGTCCAAACCGGTGGCGGAAGGCGGTTTGTGTTTCCGTGCCCGTTTCGGCACGCAGCGCAACGGCCAGAACCTGCTGGCGGAGGGCTCCTATCCGGTCGGATCGGAGATCAAGGACGGCTATCCCGAGTTCACGATGGCGATGCTCAAGAAACTCGGTTGGGACAAGGACCTCACCGATGGCGAGCGCAAGACCATTGCCGCGGTCGCCGGCGACAAGACCAACTGGAAGACCGACCTTTCCGGCGGCATCCAGCGGGTTGCCATCAAGCACGGGTGTGCGCCGTTCGGGAACGCCAAGGCGCGGGCCGTGGTCTGGACCTTCCCGGATCCGGTACCGATCCATCGCGAACCGCTGTACACGTCGCGGCGCGATCTGGTGGCCGATTATCCGACCTACAAGGATAAGCAGGCCTATCGTCTGCCGACCAAGTACGAGAGTATCCAGAAGGTAGATCATTCGAAGAAATATCCGATCATCCTTACTACTGGACGGCTCGTTGAGTATGAGGGCGGCGGCGACGAAAGCCGGTCAAACCCATGGCTGGCGGAGTTGCAGCAAGACATGTTCGTCGAGGTCAACCCGTTCGACGCCAATTCGAACAGTATCCGGGACGGACAAATGGTCTGGGTGCACACGCCCGAGGGCGCGAAGATCAAGGTCATGGCCATGGTCACCGAACGCGTCGGACGCGGCGTCGCCTTCCTGCCCTTCCATTTCGGCGGGCATTTCCAAGGGAAGGACCTGCGATCCAAATATCCCGAAGGGGCCGATCCATACGTCCTGGGCGAAGCCGCCAATACGGCGATGACCTATGGTTATGACTCGGTCACGCAGATGCAGGAAAGCAAGGTCAGCCTTTGCCGCCTCGAGAAAGCATAAGGAGCGCTTAACATGGCACGAATGAAATTCCTCTGCGACGCCGAGCGCTGCATCGAGTGCAACGCGTGCGTCACCGCGTGCAAGAACGAGCACGAGGTGCCGTGGGGCGTAAACCGCCGCAGGGTGGTTACCATCAATGACGGCAAGCCCGGCGAAAGGTCGATCTCGGTCGCCTGCATGCACTGCTCGGACGCGCCCTGCATGGCGGTTTGTCCGGTCGATTGCTTCTACCAGACCGACCAGGGCGTGGTGCTGCATTCCAAGGATTTGTGCATCGGGTGCGGCTATTGCTTCTACGCCTGCCCGTTCGGCGCGCCGCAATATCCGCAAGCCGGCAATTACGGCAGCCGGGGCAAGATGGACAAATGCACCTTCTGCGCCGGCGGACCGGAAGAAAACCACAGCGACGCGGAATTCCAAAAATACGGGCGCAACCGTATCGCGGAAGGTAAACTGCCGCTGTGTGCGGAGATGTGTTCCACCAAAGCCCTGCTGGGCGGCGACGGCGACACAATCTCCAACATCTATCGCGAACGCGTCGTCGCGCGCGGCTTCGGCTCCGGTGCATGGGGCTGGGGTACGGCGTATCAAGCCAAGGGTCGGGGTTCCTGATCCGAGGAGCAGGACGAGGGGATGGCCGCAACGCCGTCCCCTCGCCTCTCGCACGGCCCGCAGACGGGCAATCACTGCCGCGCGACGATTAGAGGCGCAACCGGCCGGATGACCGCGCCCGGACCCGCATCCAACGATTTTGCGAAAGAGCATGGAATGCGTTTGAGTCGAACCCCAAGAATTCTAATTGCTGTCTGTCTGGCCACATTCGGCTTGTCGACGCTCCAGGGATGCCAGGAATCCGAACAAGATCGCCAATTGACCTTCAAGAAAGGCACCTATATGGGCAAGCCGGATCAGAAGCTTTCCGCATCGCAGGAAGATGCGCTGCGGTATCGCGCCAAGATAACTCAGGGTAACTGACGGAGGAGCATGGATCATGACGGCATGGCTTAAAAAACCGGTTTCCATCGTCCTCTTTGCGGCGGCCCTCCTGATCGCCTCGGCTGCCTTGATCGGATCGCCTCATTTCAGTAATCCGGCAGCGGCGCAAAGCTCGGGCCAGGTTCCGGGCCAGTCGCTCGGCAATTCCAGCGACGCCGAATTATGGCGGGCCATTCGAAAAGGCAAGCAAGGCAACGTCTCGATCCAGGACAAACAAGCCGGCGTGATGATCCAGTCCGAGGGCGAAAGCTGGCGCTCGATCCGCAACGGCCCTCTGTCCACCTATGGCGCCTGGGCGGTGCTCGGCATCATCGCGCTGCTCGCGTTGTTCTTTACCTTCCGCGGCCGGATCCGCGTCGATGCGGGTCTGAGCGGACTAACCGTGGAGCGCTTCAACGCCACCGAGCGGTTTGCGCATTGGCTGGTGGCGAATTCGTTTATCGTGCTCGCGCTGACCGGCCTCAATCTCCTCTATGGCCGCTACGTGCTGAAGCCCTTTCTCGGTCCGGAATTCTTTTCGACGCTGACGCAACTCGGCAAATACGCCCATAACTACGTGGCCTTTGCCTTTATCCTGGGGTTGGTGATGATCCTGGTGCTATGGATCAAGGACAACATCCCGAACAAGGAAGACCTATCCTGGCTCGCCAAGGGCGGCGGATTGTTCACCAGCGGAAGCCATCCGCCGGCGAAACGCTTCAACGCCGGACAAAAGATCGTCTTCTGGGTAGTGGTGCTCGGCGGCCTCTCGATCAGTCTTTCAGGCATCGCCCTCCTGTTCCCCTTCAAAATCGAAATATTTGCCGGAACCTTCGCAATCCTGAACATCTTCGGCTTCGGCCTTCCGACCGAACTGACACCGATGCAGGAGATGCAGTATTCGCAGATCTGGCACGCCATCGTCGCATTCGGCATGATCGTATTGATCATCGCCCATATCTACATCGCCACGATCGGCATGGAAGGCGCCTATGACGCCATGGGCACGGGCCAGGTCGACCGGAATTGGGCCAAGGAACATCACCGGCTTTGGGTCGAAGGTGAAGAACCGCCCGGCGCACCCGGCGACGACTGAGTGCATAGGGGCAGCGCCTTCCGCCGGCATAGACCACCCGCACTATGGAGACCCGGACAATGGCGATGAAATGCGGCTTTCGACAGATCGTAGCATGCGCTGTCTGCGCCCTCTTCCTCGTCGTGTTCGCCGGCTTGCCCGCCCACGCCGCCAATGCGCGCGACATGGCGCTCGCCGAACGGATCGCCAAGACCTATGGCGTCACGGTGCTGAAGATCACCAACGCTGAACAAAGCGGCAAGCAGGTTCTTCTGATCGCGGTGATGAACCCGGGCGGCAATTTCAACGAAGCCTTTCAGGTCACCAATCTAGTCGTCGACCGACAGACCGGAAGGCTGATCTCGCAATTCCCGCATGCGCCCACGGGCGGGCGCGAGGCCGGGCCAATAACGCCGCTCGACACGAAATAAGCGGGCCAGTCGTGCTGCCGATAAACCCCCAAAATCACGTTTAGGTAAGGTTTTCTCAATCCGCCATGATTAGCTTGGAACACCGGTGACAGACGATTGGAGAAATCGGTGATTTCCATGGACGTCAGGCAGTTTCCCAATCGCCAGCTCTTGGGCTGGGCAGTCGTTGTATTTCTCACTATTGCGCTGCCGGGACCGACGGGAGCGATCGAAAATGACGGCCATGGCGGCGCGGTCAAGAGCGTCGCCGTCGCACCCGATGGCGCCCGCGCCGTTACCGCAGGATTTGACTACAGCTTGATCGTCTGGAACCTGACAGACAGCTCGGTCCTGCGGCGCATGATCGGCCACGACGCGGCGGTAAATTCGGTGGTCATTCTGCCGAACGGTGTCCAGGCGCTCTCCGGCAGCGACGACGGGACCCTGATCCTTTGGGATTTTGCGCGCGGCCGGCTGCTCCATCGCTTCAAGGGACATGTGGGAAAAGTCGCCGCCGTCGCGGTTTCCGACAACGGACGATTTGCCTTGTCCGGCGGCTGGGACCGAACCGTCCGCCTTTGGGACCTGCAAGACCGGCGGCAAATCCGCGTCCTGAAAGGCCATCAGAGCAATGTAAACACGGTCGCCTTTTCCACCGCCGGGGATGAAATCATCAGCGGCAGCTATGACGGCACGCTGCGGACATGGCGGCGGCGCGACGGCACGCAGCAATCGGTCATGACCGGGCATGGATTCGGCGTGAACTGGGTTGCCGTGGCCAGTAAAAACCGTCTCGCGGCGTCCGCCTCGATCGACAAGTCGGTGCGGATCTGGGATATGCAAAGCGGCAAGGAGCGCCAGGTGCTGCTCGGCCAGGATGGACCGGTCTTCGCGGTGGCTATCTCGCCGGACAGCCGGCATGTGGTTTCCGGCGGACGCGACGGCAGGATCGGTATTTGGGAGCTCGGTGGCGAGCGGACCCGCCGCTTCCTGCCCGGCCATGCGGGGATCGTCTGGTCGATCGCGTTTACGCCCGATGGCCGCCGTTTTCTTACCGCCGGCGCGGACGCGGTGGTCCGAATCTGGGACCTGCGCTCGGGCCACCAACTGGGCACGCTCGGCACCACCGGCCGGACGCCCGCCCCCGTTACCGCCAACGATGGCGGCCGCGGCGCCAAACTGTTCCGTACATGCGCCGCCTGCCATACGCTTGAGCCGGAAGGCGGCTTCAAGGCCGGACCGACCCTCTATGGCCTGTTCGGCCGGCGCGCGGGAACCGTCTCGGGCTATCCCTATTCCGATGCGCTGAAACACGCCAAGATCGTCTGGACCGAGAAGACCGTCGACGCCTTGTTTTCGGTCGGCCCGGAAACGCTGACGCCCGGTTCGAAGATGCCGCTCCAACGCATGACCAGCGCGAAAGACCGGTCCGACCTCATCAAATACCTGAAGCAGGTCACTGCCAAGGACGCGGCGCGATAGAATTGTCGGTGGCCGCATGCTACGCTTCTGGCCAGCAACAAGATGCCTTGGGGGATGACGTGAAAGCATTTGTGATGAGCGTATTGGCGCTGGTGCTCGTGAGCGCCGTGGCCGGCGCAATTTTGTCGAGTGCCAATCCGTCCGTGGCGGACCGCAGTCAATCGCAGCACGGCGCAACGCGGCTCTAGCAGGTTGTTGAAAAACGTCTCGTTCGCAGCCGCACCCTTCGCCAAGCTCAGGGTGGGGCTAAGTGTTTCCAACGGGTTGACCTCATCCTGAGCTTCACGACCTGCCTTCGCCGAAGCGAAGCCTCGGCTTCGCGCAGGCAGGAGGATGCGGGCACCCCCCGCTGAGCGTGTTTTTCGGCAGCCTGCTAGGGTCTGTGGACAATTACCTTGCGGCGATGATAGCCGCGACGAGATTTAAGTTAGCGGCATAGCTTGTATCTGTCTTGTCATATCGGGT
>JAOTYV010000174.1 GCA_029861675.1 Alphaproteobacteria bacterium | reverse complement strand
GCGACCATGGACGTGATCCTGATGCGGCAGGATCCGCCCTTCGACATGGCCTACATCACGGCAACGCATCTGCTCGAACATATTCATCCGAGTACGCTCGTGGTGAACGATCCGGTTTCGGTTCGCAATGCGCCCGAAAAACTGTTCGTCACGCATTTCGCCGAACTGATGCCGCCCACCCTGATCACCAGCGACCGCGACGAAATCGTGGCGTTCCGCGAGGAGCACCAGGACATTATCCTGAAGCCGCTTTTCGGCAATGGCGGGGCGGGCGTGTTTCACCTGCAGCCGGATGACGAAAATCTGAGCGCGCTGCTGGAAATGTTTACGCTGATGTACCGCGAACCGATCATCGCGCAGCGTTACCTTCCGGAGGTCCGGAACGGGGACAAGCGCATCATCCTGGTCGACGGCAAACCCGTCGGCGGCGTCAACCGGGTGCCGGCGGCGGGCGAGGCGCGGGCGAATTTCCACGTCGGCGGGCGCGGCGGAAAAACCGACCTGACAAAGCGCGAACTGGAAATCTGCGAGGCGATCGGCCCGGCGCTGCGCGATCAGGGGCTGATCTTCGTCGGCATCGACGTGATCGGCAACTACATGACCGAGATCAACGTCACGTCACCCACCGGCATTCAGGAAATCAACGCCTTCGACGATATTAAGATCGAGGCGGATATCTGGGATGCGATCGAAGCCCGGGTCGGCCGGCGCTAGAGTAAATCCCGCGCGAACCGAAACGGTTCGCGGCGGCGTATTTGCGTAAAAATATAGAGATAGACCATTTCACGTGAGTCTATTTGAGCAAGAAATGGTCTAGCGTTCCGCCGTCGAGACGGCGCGGCCTCAGATCTTGAAGTCGAACAGCGCCGCCGTGCCGAACGCCAACACGCCGCCGGTGCGATCGAACGACAGGGTGCTTCGGAAGGTGCTGGCGAACAGCAATTGCTGACGCTGCGCCACGAGGCCGGACCGGCTGTCAGCGGTAAGCGCCTGCTGCTCCACCTTGCCGGCCAGCGCGCTGTGGTCGGCGACCAGTTTCTTGTTGAAGTCGCGATGCGCGGTGACCTTGGTGAGTTCCCCTTCGAGAACGGCAATATTGAAGCGCAGCTTGGACGACGCGGCGTCCAGGTCGGACAACGCCTCGTCGCGTTTCGCGGCATCGGTGAAATTGCCATACAGGAACGAGTGCAACACGGCGAGACCCTTGCGCTCCACCGTACCGGTGAGGAAGGGCGTGCTTTCGCCGTTGCGGGTAATCGACAGCGCGCCGGTCGTGGAATCGAAGTCGACCGTATCGTCGACCGAGACGAGCTCGCCCGAATCGCCTTCGACTGTCGGGAATTCCTGCAGGATCGAACCGTAAAGATCCGGCAGAAAAACAGTGCCGTTTCCATCGACGACCTGATAGTCGCTGCCGGAGTAGATGCCCTTGACGGTCTGGTTGACCGGGCTGTTCGGCTTGGTCTTGTAGGTCAGGGTGTCCGGCGTGAACACGTCGCGGATTCTGTTGCCGATGAGATTGCTGCCGACCGAACCGGCGTTGCGCGCCTTGATATTGAGCGTGCCCAGCAGGCGGTCGAATTCGTTGGCATGGAGCCGCCTTTGCGAATCATCGATCGTGTCGCTTTGCGCCAGCGTGATCTGCTTGCGCATATCGCTGAGGATGTCCTTGATCTCAAGCAGCTTCTCGCGGGCCTTTTCGACCGCTTTCACCGTTCGGGTGAGCTTGGAGCCCAACCGGCCATAGTCGGTTGCCCGCTGTTTGGCCAGCCGCGCCTCGCCATCCAGGCTGTTCAGGTCGATCCGGTCGATCTGCCCTGAGCGCAGCGCCGCCGCATTGGCCCGCGCCGCCGTCTGCAACGTGCGGCTCGCGGAAACATTCGGCAGCAGCGATACCAATCCCCTGTTCGCCTCGCTGTTGAGCTCCGCAAACCGGCTCTTGATGCCAAAGACACCGATCTTGAAGGCGGTATTCATGCCGATAGGCTCCGTGTTCGACCGGCCGCGCCGCGCGGCGCCGGCATTGCGCAAGCGGCAGATTTTGCCTATTCCTAGGCAAGATTTGCCTACTAACCTATTGTATTATAACATAGTTTTTGGAAAATTGCAAGCCCTCGCCCGGTCCATCCCGCGGGCCGCAAGCGACCCTTAGTTGCGGAAGATTTCGTCGCCGTTGCGATCGAAAAACACTGTCAGGGCCACAATCATATCGACGGTTTCGCCGTCCGCCGCGAGCGGCAGGCGCACCCGCTCGATCTCATAATATTCTTTTTCGGGGCGAAAGCGCGACGGCCCTCGGGCCCAGCTCGGCTGGCGCGTCTCGACAACGCTCACATAGCCGGAATCGTCGAAATTCGGCCACCGCTCGTGCAGCCATTTTCCGGTATTGTCCTCGCCCGCATAGTCGACCACCAGGGTTCCGATCAGCCGGAATCGAAATTTGATCGGGTCGCGCGCGACGTCGATCAACCAGAGGTTCGCCAGCAGTTCGGGGATCTCGACCGGATCGAAATGCTGCCGGCCCGGCAGGCGGCCGGGTTCGGGATGGATCGATTGCCAATAATCCATGAGTGCCCGGATTTTCGGGTGGCAATTCTCCGGCACCGGAACGTTCTCACGCCCGGATGGCCGTTTTATGTGCGGAACGGACATTTCAGATTTTTCCGCTGTCAGCGTCCTCTTTCGTCCGCCGATATATTCCAGGCGCGAGATCCCACATTGGTTCTGCCCCTTACCCATTTCGGTTCAATTTAATCTGCATGCAATTTATTAAGAATTCTGTAATGAAATGCGTTGCTTGCAGAAAATTCGACCCCTGACGCCGCATCCGCAACGCCCGATTTGAACCGCATTTTTGTATTTTATCCGCTCGCGACTCCAATTACGAGCATTCGTCATCGGCGCTTCGGCGGGGAGGGCTGCGCTGGCCGCAAGCAGGCACGGTAGCGTGCCCATGCCGCGTCCTTATCGTCCTGCACCGCCTTCATCAGCGCGCGTTCCGTCTTGCGCAGCTGGAATTCGGGCGTCTCGATCACCGCCGCATCGGTGTCGATCATCGTCTTGAGAGTTTGCTCCTCGTGCTCGAGCGCGCGAAGGCGGCGGTCCCGTTCGGCGCGGCACTGCGCCGCAGCCGACACTGCCGGGGCGGCCGCCGCCGGGCCGCTCGTGGAGCCCGCGGCCATACACGACGGCAAGGCAAGCAGCAGGAGAAGGGCCCCGATCGGGGTGAGGCGGCGCATTGCTACAGCCTATCACGCCACGCACCGCACCGCCGCCCCGGCGTGAAGGCTTTCCCGTTGAGGCCTTTGGACTATCGCCGCGCCCGCGGAGTCCCTAAACTTTTGCGGGAAAGACGCATCATGGTCGCACGCATCAATACCGTCGCCTTCCAAGGCATCGACACCCTGCCGGTCGACGTGCAGGTGCAGATGGCGAACGGCCTGCCCGCCTTTACCGTGGTGGGCCTGCCGGACAAGGCGGTCGCCGAAAGCCGCGAGCGGGTGCGCTCTGCCCTCGGCGCGCTCGGGCTTGGCCTGCCGCCGAAGCGCATCACGGTGAACCTGTCGCCGGCCGACCTGCTCAAGGAAGGCAGCCATTTCGACCTGCCGATCGCGCTCGGCCTGCTGGTCGCGATGGAGGTGCTGGCGGCGGAGGACCTGGCCGGCTACGCCGCGCTCGGCGAGCTGGCGCTGGACGGCGCGATCGCGCCGGTGGCCGGCGTGCTGCCCGCCGCGATCGGCGCCAATGCGGCCGGGCTCGGGCTGATCTGCCCGGCGGCGTGCGGCGGCGAAGCGGCCTGGGCCGGCGAGGTGGACATTCTCGCGCCGCCGGGATTGCTCGCGCTGATCAACCATTTCAAGGGCGTCCAAGTCCTGAGTCCGCCGGAGCCGCGGCTGCGCGAAGCGGCCTCGCAGCCGCTCGACCTCAGGGACATCAAGGGACAGGAGACCGCGAAACGCGCGCTCGAAGTGGCCGCTTCGGGCGGCCATAACCTGCTGCTGGTCGGCCCGCCGGGCGCCGGCAAGTCGATGCTGGCGCAGCGGTTGCCGGGGCTGCTGCCGCCGCTCGGGCCCCGCGAGGCGCTCGAGGTCAGCATGATCCAGAGCGTCGCCGGCCGGCTTGCGGACGGCCGCATCACGCGGGACCGGCCGTTTCGCGATCCACATCATTCGGCCTCGCTGCCGGCGCTGGTCGGCGGCGGGCTGCGCGCCCGGCCAGGGGAAATCTCGCTCGCCCATTGCGGCGTGCTGTTTCTCGACGAACTGCCGGAATTCGCCCGCGCCACGCTCGAATCCCTGCGCCAGCCGATGGAATCGGGGCGCGCCGCGGTCGCCCGCGCCAACGCGCATGTCACCTATCCCGCGCGCTTCCAGTTGGTCGCGGCGATGAACCCGTGCCGCTGCGGCCATCTCGACGACGCCGAACTCGCCTGCAACCGGGCGCCGCGCTGCGCCCGCGACTATCAGGCGAAGATCTCGGGACCGCTGTTCGACCGCATCGACCTGCATGTGGACGTCCCCGCCGTGCGCGCGTCCGACCTGTCGCTGCCGCCGCCCGCGGAGGATTCAGCGATGGTGGCCGCAAGGGTGGCGCAGGCGCGCCGGATTCAGAGCGAACGCTACCAGGGCTTGCCCGACGGCGCGGCTGTCCGCACCAACGCGGAAGCCGACGGCGCGCTGCTGGAAGACGTGGCCGGGCCGGATGCCGAGGGGCGGCGGCTGCTGACGGACGCGGCGGAGCGGATGAAACTGTCGGCGCGCGGCTATCACCGGGTGCTGCGGGTCGCCCGCACGCTGGCCGACATGGCCGAAGAGGCCGATGTCCGCCGCGTCCACATCGCCGAGGCGCTGAGCTACCGCCGGGTGATGCCGGCCGGGTGAGGAGGCCGAGTGCGGGGGTTAGCCCTGATTGGCCTCGCTGATCTGGTCGTTCAGCGTCCAGTAATCGTAGAGATAGCCGACCAGGAACAGCCCGCCGGTCAGGAACCAGATCAGCGCGGTGAGCCATTTGCCGAGATAGAGCCGGTGCAGCCCGAAAATGCCGAGGAAGGTCAGCAGGACCCAGGCGACCGTGTAGTCCTTCGGACCTTCGGCGAAACGGGTTTCCGCGTCGCGGTCCATGCCGGGAATGAGGAAGAGGTCGACGATCCAGCCGATCAGCAGCAGGCCCAGCGTGAAGAAATAGATCGTCCCGCTCACCGGGCGGCCGAAATAGAAGCGGTGCGCGCCCATGAACCCGAAAATCCAGAGAATGTAGCCGACCGCCGTGCTGTGTGTCCCCGCCGGGGGGCTTGCCGAAATGCTCACGCGTCCTCCGGTTCGTCACCCTGCGCCCGATCGATGATAGCGCCGGATCAACCTTGGACCAGTTTCGGATGTGCGGGCAAGCCTGGAGCGAACGGGGTTGCGCCGGGCCCGGGAATTATCCCTGGAGGCCCGCCGGCCTGCAGGGCGCGCCGCCGGTGACGCCGCGCACGGCCATCGCGGGTTGCCGCGCGCGCCGGTGCAGCGCGGCTTGACGGCGGCGGACCAGGTAGCGCGTGAGACCCTCGACCAGCATCGGCAGGGCGGACGGGTTGGCCGCCACACGCCGCAGGCATTTGCGGAGGTTGCCGCGCTTCAACGGATCGACCAGCACGCGGTAAGCGACATAACGGTCGATTTGACGGCTGCGGCGATGCATCAACTCGGTCGTGACCGGGTCAATCAATTGATCGAACAATCCAAGATTGCGCTCGTGCAACGCGCGCATACCGCGCACCGCCTCCACGGATAGCGAGTTGCTGTAGGACGTCGGGTGGATTCGGTAATAGTACAAAGGCGTCGCCACGAACCGCAGGAACGGCGTATGCCGCAAGCAGTTGAGAAGGAGATAGAAATCTTCACCGAGGCATTGCGATTCGTCGTATTCGATGCCGTGTTGTTGGAGAAAACGCCGGCGGATGACCGGCTTCAACAGGCCGAGACTGCCGACTTTGCCGCAGCGGTCGCCGCGCAGGATATCGTCGGTGGTGAGGCGGTGCCCGCCCGCCGCGCGATCCTTGCGCAGTTTACGATACGGACGGTCCGCGCCGTCCATAATGAAGAATTGGTTGTCCGCCGCCAGATCCACACCGTCGCGCTCCGCCGCATCCAGCATGATTTCGAGGCGGTCCGGATGGTACCAATCGTCCGCATCGAGAACGGCCACCCAGTCGCCGGTCGCCGCCCGCATGCCGACATTGCGCCCGTGGCCTGCGCCAAAATTCTCGCTGCTCGATATCAGCCGGATCCGCGAGTCGCGATAGGCATAGTCCTCGACGGTCGCGCGCGTGCCGTCCGTCGACCCGTTGTCCACGACGATCATTTCGAAGTCGGATTCGGATTGCGCCAACACCGAATCGATCGCCTGGGCGATAAACCGCTCGGCATTGTAGGCGACGGTAACGACAGAAACGCGAGGCATTGAACGCGGTCTCCCTGACTATCCCTCTGCCCGGCGCAGGGCGGTCTCCGCAACCTCCCGCGCGCGCAAGGCAGCGATCGGAACGCCGTCCGAAGCATGTGAGTCCAGGCCGAAGAGGCCAGCGATGGTGGGCGCCAGATCCTGCACCCGCACCCGGTCGTTCAGCCGCTGGCAAGGCCAATCCGGCGCGACGCCGAAGAACCGCCCGAACGGCAGATGATCGCCGGATCGCGGCAGCATGAGACCGGTCTTATCGAGCGTGCCGATCTTCGGCGAATGCGCCGCGTTGATCGGGTGCGCCCGGTTCCAAGTGACCAGGATATCGGGCAGACAGTCGAGGAAATCGCCCGAGTAATGGTCCCGCACGCGCGTGATTTCCGCGGCCAGCGGCGTGCCCGTCTCCGCGTTGGTCAATTCGCCGATATCGGCGATCAGTTGCGCGCACACCGCTTCGTATTCGGCGCCGGCCTGCACGATGCCGTGCTTCTCGCGGCCGGCCAGATTTATCCGGATGCCGCCGGTTCGGTCGTTCGCGAAGACTTCGAAAAACCGGCGGCCCTTGCGGTTCGGCTGGAATCCATCGTTGTAAACCCTGTGCCGCAACGGTTTCAGCGGCCGCCGGATCGCGTCCGGCATGGCGCGCCAGGCGGCGCGGGCCACGCTCATCACCGGGCCCGACCGGGTGTGCGTCGGCGCGTTGTCGAGCCGCGCCAAGATTCGGTCGAGCAACCGCGTGCCGCTGTATCCCGGCCCCATGCCATGGCTCAGATAGACCAGCACCCGCGCCTCGCCGCGCGCCGCCTCGACCAGCCTGCCGATCGCCCGGTCGAGCGCGATATAGATCGCCTTGACCGGGTCGCCCACCTCGGCGGCGACGGCCGCATCGTGATCGGGGTGGTCGGTGTCGTGGACGTGCCAACAGCGATGGCCGACGCAGTGCGCCTCGGTGAAACAGGTCAAGAAGAAATCCCACGGCCGGTCACGCCAGTAATGCAATGCGAGAGCGGTCTTGTTCTCGATGCGCTCGACATAGAGGTCGCGGAATTTCTTTATGCCGCCGGCGGTATCGACGTTGAAAAAATCGCTCGAATGGCCGTTGGCCGGATCCTCCCCGAATCGTTCGATGATTTCATCGGCCAGCGCCGCCGGGTGGGTGCGAAAATCCATGTAGTCGCTGCCGCCGGCGGGCACATGGGCGCCCCGGTCGACCAGCTTGATCCCGTTGATATCGTTGACCGGGAAGCTGTAGGGCGCATCGATGACACCGCACAATTTTCCCGCCTTGCTGAGCGTGGTCCAGATCGCGTCCCGCCGGGCCTCGTCCGGCCGGAAGGAGACATGCTCGTAGTGCTCGGAGTCGAAATACCGCGCACCGTCGAACTGCCCGGTCTCACCGGGCGTCAGACCGAAATAGAAGGTCGGCCAACAGCTCCCCGCCTCGAGTCCACGAGGATTTTCGATATCGCCCCAAACCGAGGAGTCCATCAGCGACCGGAAGGCCGGCAGTTCCCCGTCACCGGCCCAACGCTCGATCAGATCCTTGTCGGCGGCGTCCAGGCCGATAATAAACATTCGGGAAGTGTCTGCCATTCAGGGGTGCTCCAAACGCGTCATTACCAAAGGCGGGTTAGTACCCTCCAACTCATACGCCTTTTGGATTCATTGCACAGCTTCGCGATTGAATTAAGCTGCCCGTTTGGGGCTATCCATAAGGACTACCTCACCGGGATCGCCGGCGCGGCGGGACGGAACGCCAAACGCGCGGTGCCGGCCGCGCTTGGCATCGATGTCGCGGACAGGACGCTTGACAGCAGGGGGCCGCCCGGCCGACTCTGTGGCCCGGATTCAACAATCGAAAGGAGGTGATCGAATGTCTAAACCCTTGGTGACGGTGTTCGCCGCTGCGGCGGCAGGGTGCGGATTGAACAAGACGGCTTCGATCACGCTCGCATTCTGATCGTTCGCTTCAAGCAGCGAACACGCGCGCCCGCGGACCCGAAGAATACCGCGGCGCCGCCAACTGGTTTTCACCTCGCCGCCCCTAACCGGGCGGCGATTTTTTTGCGCAGTCCTGCGCCTCAGTCCTCGTCGGCGGACGCCGAGATGCTTGGCGGCGCGGGTTCGGGCTGCTGTTCGGGCGCCTTGGGCGCCGGGGCGACCGGCGTTGGAGGGGCCGGAAAGACGAAGGGTGTCGCTTCCACCGGCATGCGCGGCGCGGCGGTAACCGGCGGCAGCGCCGGCCGCAGGTCGGTCGGCGGCGACAGGGTCCGGGACCGCGGCGGCGCCACGGGCGTAAACGGCCGGACCGGCTCGGGCGAGGCCGGGCGCGCATCGGGCACCCGCCGCGCGGGCCGGGTCCGGCGGGCCGGCGCGATCGGGCGGTATGCCGCGCTGGGGCTGCGTAGCCGGCGTTTCGGCCGCTTTGTAACCTGCTTCCAGCGGCGCGCGGGGAATCCCGCCTTTTCGAGTTCGCGCGCATAGAGCCCGCCGGAATAGCGCCGCCAATCCCGGGCATTGCCCGACAGCACCATGACCCGGCCGATATCGACCGAGCCGATGAAGCATTTCGCCATGATCTGACCGCTGACCCGCTTGCCTTCATCTTCGCAGCGCGCGGTGTTTTCGGAGAGCAGGGCCCGCAGATATTTCTTTGCCCGGTCGCCGGACCGAGTGCCCATTTCAGGCGCATCGATGCCCCAAATCCGCACCGCCTTGCCGTTGACCACCAGCGAATCGCCGTCGACGACGATCGTACGGCCTTGCACGCTCTCCGCCGAGCCCGCCGGTTGCGGGATCGCCCAAGACGCAAATATGCATAGGAAAAACAATGCGCTAAATCTTCGCATGCTCGAAATACCCTGCTTGCGTGCCGTCAGCGCTCTTATTTTCCGGATAGTATGGCGATGAATCAGGCAAAATTGCGGTCGATCCTCTGGCGCGGGCGAAAGCCGTGCTAAGATCCCGGCATTCCTGCGGACAGGTCGAGAACCGCCCAAAACCGAGAGAGCGCCATGCCGACCACCCGGATCGACGACACCACGATCTACTACGAAGAGCACGGGGCCGGGTTTCCGCTTTTCCTCACCTATTGCCTGGGCGGCAATCACGGCATGTGGGCCGCTCAGGTGCCGGCGCTGGCAGCGCGCTATCGGGTGATCCTGTGGGATCCACGCGGCCATGGCGGCTCCGAGAGTCCGAATGCGGCGGACCGCTATGGCGTTATCCGCGCCGCGCATGATTTGGCGGCCTTGATGGATCACCTATCGATCGACCGGGCGCATGTGGGCGGGCTATCCATGGGGGGCGGCATTTCCGCGCGTTTTGCGGCG
>JAOTYV010000173.1 GCA_029861675.1 Alphaproteobacteria bacterium | reverse complement strand
AAGCGGCTCAGTCATGGCTTTTCTCTACCCGCATTATGGCGTCGCCGGAAGGGGTTTGCGGCGATTTGGCCGGCGCGGTACAAACCGCCCATGCTTGTGCTCGGAATCGAAACATCCTGCGACGAGACGGCCGCCGCGGTGCTGCGCGACGACCGGACGATCCTGTCGAACGTGGTGTTGTCGCAGATCGACGAACATCGGCCCTATGGCGGGGTCGTGCCGGAAATCGCCGCGCGCAGTCATCTCGATCATATCGACGGGCTGATCGCCCAAGCCCTGGACGAAGCATCGGTCGGATTCGACGCGCTGGACGGCGTCGCGGCGACCGCCGGGCCGGGGCTGATCGGCGGCGTCATGGTCGGTTTGATGGCGGGCAAGGCGATCGCGCTGGTCCACGATTTGCCCTTCGCCGCGGTGCACCACATGCGGGCGCACGCCTTGACGCCGCGGCTGACCGACGGGATCGAGTTTCCGTATCTGGCGCTGCTCGTCTCCGGCGGCCACTGCCTGTTGTGCGCGGTCGCCGGGCCGGACGACTTTCGCCGCTACGGCGGCACGGTCGACGACGCGGTCGGCGAGGCCTTCGACAAAACCGCGAAGCTGCTGGGCCTGGAGTATCCGGGCGGACCCGCCTTGGAGCGGGCGGCGGCCGGCGGCGATGGCGCGCGCCATGCCTTGCCCCGGCCGATGGTCGGCCGGCCCGGCTGCGATTTCTCCTTTTCCGGGCTCAAGACGGCGGTGCGCCGGTTGGTGGACACATTGCCGCCGGGCCCCATTGCCGCCGAGGACGCGGCCGACATCGCCGCCGCCTTTCAGCAGGCGGTGGCCGAGGTGCTGGCCGACCGGACCCGGAACGCAATCGCCCAATTCCGCTCGGAGTTTCCCGGCGGCGACACCTTGGCGGCGGCCGGCGGCGTAGCCGCCAACCAGGCCCTGCGCACAGCGCTGGCGGATGCCGCGGCTGCCGAGGGTTTCCGGTTTGTCGCGCCCGCGCCCGCGCTGTGCACCGACAATGGCGCGATGGTCGCCTGGGCCGGCATCGAGCGGCTCCGGCTCAACCTGACCGACGGGTTGGATGCGGCGGCCCGGCCGCGCTGGCCGCTTGACGAACCCGCCGCGCTGGCTACAGGGTAGAATCATGACACGGTTATCCGTTATCGGCGCCGGTGCCTGGGGGACGTCGCTCGCCTGCGTCGGCCGGCGCGCCGGACACGACGTCGCGCTCTGGGCGCGCGAGCAGGCGACGGTCGACGCGATCCGCGCCGACTGCGCAAATCCCACTTACCTGCCGGATATCCCTTTGGAGCCGGGCATCGCCGCCACCACCGACATCGCCGAGGCGCTGGACGGGGCGGACGCGGTCCTGCTGGTGGTGCCGTCGCAATTCCTCCGCACGGTCGCCGAGACCATGCGCCCGCATTTGGCGGACGGCACGCCGGTGGTGCTGTGCGCCAAAGGGATCGAACGCAGCAGCCTGATGCTGATGACCGAGGTCGCGGGAGAAACCCTGCCGCAGGCGCGGCTCGCCGTGCTGTCCGGACCCACTTTCGCCCGCGAGGTGGCGCGGGGCCTGCCGGCCGCGGTGACGCTGGCCTGCGCCGACGCCGCGCTCGGCCAGCAGCTCGTCGAGATGATCGGCATTCCCCATTTCCGCCCCTACCTGTCGGACGATCTGGTCGGCGCCGAGATCGGCGGCGCGGTCAAGAACGTCTTGGCGATCGCCTGCGGCACCGTCACCGGCCGGCAGATGGGCGACAACACACGGGCGGCGCTGATCACACGCGGCCTTGCCGAGATCGCCCGGCTCGGCCTCGCCAAGGGCGCGCGGCCGGAGACGCTGATGGGGCTGTCCGGCCTCGGCGACCTGACGCTGACCTGCAACGGGCCGCAATCGCGCAACATGTCGCTCGGCATGGCGCTCGGTGAAGGCCGCAAGCTGGAGGACATCCTCGCCGAACGGAAATCCGTCGCCGAGGGTGTGTTCAACGCCGAGTCGGTGACGGCGCTGGCCGCGTCGCTCGGCGTCGACATGCCGATCTGCAGCGCCGTCGATCAGGTGATCAACCAGAACGCCGACATCGATGCCACGATCACGGCGCTGCTCAACCGGCCGTTCCGCAGCGAGAACCTGTGCGCGCCCGCCGCGCCGCAAACCCGGCCGCCGAATTGAGTCTCGATTTGACCGTCCGATTGACCGCGCCCGCGCCTCTCGGCTAGCGTCGCGGGACGCCGACCGTAGAAACACCAACAGGGAGACAATCATGCTGTGGGCAGTGATTTGCGAGGACAATCCGAATACCGATGCGATTCGTGACGAACATCTGACGCCGCACCGGGCATACCTGAAAAGCAAGGCGGACGTCATCGTGGTCGCCGGCGCGACCCAAAACGATGACGGCACGGAAGCGACCGGCAGCCTGTTCCTCGTCGCCGTCGACAGCCGCGCGGAAGCCGAAGCATTCTCCAACGGCGATCCGTTTACCCAGAACGGCGTGTTCAAGAACGTCACCATCAAACGCATGCGCAAGGGGCAGTGGAACCCCGCAACCGGCGACGGCGCCTAGGGTCCGGGATCGCGAGAACACCCATGCTGTTCGTCTATTTCATGCAGGACGTGCCGGACATGGCGATCCGGCGCGCCGAGCTGCGGTCGTCTCATCAGCACTATCTGGCGGGCGAGGCGGATCGCTTCTTTGCCGCCGGGCCGCTCTGGTCCGACGATCTTTCCGCCATGACCGGATCGATCCTCATCATGGACTGGCCGGACCGCGCGGCGGCGGGCAGCTGGCTGCAGGACGAGCCGTTCACCGCGAACGGTGTCTACGGCTATATCAACATCAAGGGCTTTCAGAACAAATGGCCGAAGGCGGGGCGTCCGCCGGTCCGCGACCGGCTGTTCGCCTATTTCAGTTTGAACGGCGACGACGCGGCGGCGCCGCGCAAGGCGCAGCGCACGGACCATCTCGACTATCTGGCGTCCACCGAGGACCATCTGTTCGCTGCCGGGCCGCTGTATGACGACAGCAGCGCCACCGAGCTGGAAGACCGGGTCGGGTCCCTCTATATCGTCGACTATCCCGACCGGGCGGCCGCCGATGCATGGCTCGCCGCCGAGCCGTTCAATCGCAACGGCGTCTATGCGGATCAATGGGGCCAGGCCTACGAGAACCTCTGGCCGAAGGAATAAGGGGAGAAACGGGAAATGGCGTATTGGCTCTTCAAATCCGAACCCGGCGCGTGGTCCTGGGAGGATCAGCAGCGCGACGGCACCGCCGAATGGGACGGCGTGCGCAATCACCAGGCGTGCAGCAACATGAAGGCGATGAAGATCGGCGATCTCGCGTTCTTCTATCACTCGGTGAAGGAGAAGCAGATTGTCGGCATCGTCGAAGTCGCCAAGGAATACTACCCCGACCCGACGGACACGTCGGAGCGATTCGGCATGGTCGACGTCAAGGCGATCAAGCCGGTCAACCGGCCGGTGACCCTGGCCGAAATCAAGGCCGAGCCGCGGCTCGAAAACCTCGCCCTGGTGCGCCAATCGCGCCTATCGGTGGTGCCCGTCGGCGACGAAGAATGGCGCATCATTTGCGCCATGGCCGAAACCGAGGCGTAACCGCCCCATCATGCAAGCGATTGCGGAACAGATTCTTTGCCGTATCGAGGACATCCCCGACGGCGAAGGCAAGGGATTCGATATCGACCAGCCGGACGAAATTATCGAGATCGTCGTGGTGCGCCGCGGCGACGCGGTCTTCGGCTACCGCAACGATTGCCCCCATGTGGGCACGCCGCTCAACTGGGTCGATGACCGGTTCATGACGCTCGACCGCAAATACATCCTCTGCGCCACCCATGGCGCCGAATTTCGCGTCGACGACGGCTACTGCATCGCCGGCCCGTGTGCCGGCGACAGCCTGACGCCGGTCGAGCTGGAGCTGCGCGACGGCGCGGTGGTGCTGCGGGGGTTGTAGAGCCGGCGCTCAGAACGCGACGCCGACCCGGGCCAGAATTTTCGCATAGCCCCAATACCCCGCCGCGGTGATCGCGACGGCGGCCATCACCGCCAGGGAAAATGGCGCACCCAACTTCAACAGCAGCGGCAGCGCGATCAGCAGCAGCAGCGACGGCAGAATCAAGAGCAGGATGCTCCAGCTCAGTTGCGATACCTGCTCGACGGAGCGCGTATCGACATAGAGCCAGACGATTGCCAGCAGCGACAGCAGCGGGATCGAGGCGATCAGCCCGGCGAACAGTGGGGACCGCTTGGCGACCTCGCTAACCGCAACGATCAGCGCGGCGGAAATAAGTGTCTTGATGGCGATGTAGGCCACGGGCGTTCCCCCTTAACCAATTACGAATTCCTCACGGCCCGGCCAAGAACTTCCGGTAATTTTCCGCCAGCTCACGCGCCGCGGTCTCGACGAACTGCTTGCCATGCTCGGGCTCGGCGAGCGACGGGTCGGCGCCCATGCGGCCATCGGGATAGCGGCGACGATAGTCCTCCGCGCCCTGAATTTCGCGGCCGACATTCTTGATCGGATCAAGCGGCGCGTCGCGCCGCTGGTCGGGAAAGGCATACCAGGTGACGGCCACTTCCGACGGCGTCGCGTGATAGCCCTCCTTGTCGCCGTAGAGTTTTTTCTTCAGCGTCTCGACGCCGGGCATCTGATACCAGTTCGCGATGCGGCAAAATACTTCCGCCGGCATCTGGTTGGCGCCCGGCCCGTGCATCGCCACCGCCTCGGCCAACTCCGCATGAATTTCGCTGAACGCCGTGTTGACCGGCATGATGTTGCCACCATGGCCGTTGACGAAGAAGAACCGGTCGAAGCCGTGTCGCGCGAGGCTCATCACCATATCGCGCACCACCAGGATCAGCGTCGACGGCCGGTAGGTGATCGAGCCCTTGAAGGACATATGGTGCTGCGCCATGCCGATCGACACCGTGGGCGCGACCAGCGCACCGGTCTCTTCGCCGACGCGCCGGCCGATCACCTCGGCGGTCAACGCGTCCGTGCCGATCAAGCCGGTCGGGCCGTGCTGTTCGGTCGATCCGATCGGCACGATGATCCCGGTGCTGGTTTCCAGATAGGCCTCGACCTCGGGCCAGGTGGCGAGCTGCAGCTGCATGTCATCCCCTTCCACGTTGCGGCACCCCAACCGACGACAGAGGGGCTTCGCGCATGCTAGCGCATATTTGCGGCTGCCGGTCCCGGTGGCACCAAATTCACTATATTCACAAAAATATGTGAAATATGGTCAACAATGAACGACTTTACCGTTTACTGTAGGCCATTTAGCGTGATTTATCAGTTTGTGAATTAAATATTCTCGGCCCCGTCCGAGAAAACCAGGAGGTTATCGATGGCGATTGTTATGAAGAATAAGGCTTTGATCGGATTGATCGCGGCATTCTCGGTTTTGATTTTGATCGGCGTCCTCACCAGCTAGCGTTCCGCACGGACGCTGCGGAAGCGGTTCATCAAGGGCTTCCTGTTTCGGGAAGCCCTTTTGGGTTTCCCGCTTCGTGTTAGGATCATCCGCAGAAGCTCCGGCATCGACGCCCCACGACTGGCAAGAGCGTGCGCCATGAATATCGATAAGATCCCGGTCGGCGTGAACCCGCCCTACGATATCAACGTCATTATCGAAATTCCGATCGGCGGAGTCCCCGTGGAATACGAGATGGACAAGGACTCGGGCGCCATGTTCGTCGACCGGTTTCTGCACACCGCGATGTATTACCCCTTCAATTACGGCTTCATCCCGCACACCCTGTCGGACGACGGCGATCCGACCGACGTGGCGGTGGTCGGCCAAATCCCGGTCATTCCCGGCGTCGTCATCCGGTCCCGGCCGGTCGGCGTGCTGCTGATGGAGGATGAAAGCGGCATCGATGAAAAAATTCTGTGCGTCCCCGTCGACGAGCTTCACCCGTTTTATCAAAACATCGGCTCGTATCGCGATCTTCGGCCAATTATGATTGATCAAATCGCGCATTTCTTCGAGCATTACAAAGACCTCGAACCCGGAAAGTGGGTCAAGGTGAAGCGATGGGGCGAAGGGGAAGAGGCGATGGATCTCATCAAGGCGGCGATGCAGCGCGCCGAACAACCGGCCGGGTGATCCGCCGGGCCGCAAAGAACCGAACCTCAACGAGGGAGGCAAATCATGAGTGACACAAATTTATTCCCGGTACCCGCGGACGTCGCGGCCGACGCCTGGGCGGATAACGACAAGTATCGCGAAATGTACGACCGCTCGGTCAACGACCCGGAAGGATTCTGGGGCGAGCACGGCAAGCGTATCGACTGGTTCAAGCCCTACACCAAGGTCAAAGACGTCTCCTACGACAAGAAGGATCTGCACGTCCGCTGGTTTTACGACGGCAAGACCAACGGCGCCTATAACTGCCTCGACCGGCATCTCGAGACGCGCGGCGACCAGACGGCGATCATCTGGGAGGGCGACGACCCGAAGGACGACAAAAAGATCACCTACCGCGAGCTGCACGCGGAAGTGTGCAAATTCGCCAACGGGCTGAAGTCGATCGGCGCCAAGAAAGGCGACCGCATCACCATCTACATGCCGATGATCCCGGAAGCCGCGGTCGCGATGCTGGCCTGCGCACGGATCGGCGCCATTCATTCGGTTGTGTTCGGCGGCTTCTCGCCGGATGCCTTGGCCGGGCGAATCCAGGACTGCGAATGCAACATCGTCATCACCGCCGATGAAGGCTTGCGCGGCGGCCGGCCGATCCCGCTGAAGGCGAACACCGACGAAGCGCTCAAGAGCTGTCCTACGATCGAGAAATGCGTCGTCGTGAAGCGCACCGGCGGCAAGACCGGCTGGGAGGATGGCCGCGACGTCTGGTATCACGACCTGGTGGCCGACGCCTCGGCCGATTGTCCGGCGGAGGAGCTGGACGCGGAAGATCCGATGTTTATCCTCTATACCTCGGGCTCGACCGGCAAGCCGAAGGGAGTGCTGCACAGCACCGGCGGCTACATGGTCTACACCTCGATGACCCACCAATATGTCTTCGACTACAAGGACGGCCAGGTCTATTGGTGCACCGCCGACGTCGGCTGGGTGACCGGACACAGCTATATCGTCTATGGCCCGCTGGCCAACGGCGCGATCACCGTGATGTTCGAGGGCGTGCCCAACTATCCGGACACCAGCCGCTTCTGGCAGGTCTGCGACAAGCACGATATCGAGATTTTCTACACCGCGCCGACCGCGATCCGCGCGCTGATGCGGGACGGCGACGGCCCGGTCAAGAAGACCAGCCGCAAGTCGATCAAGCTGCTCGGCACCGTCGGCGAGCCGATCAACCCGGAAGCCTGGCTGTGGTACTACAACGTGGTCGGCGAAGGGCGCTGCCCGATCGTCGACACCTGGTGGCAGACCGAAACCGGCGGCATCCTGATCACGCCGCTGCCGGGGGCGACCGCGCTCAAACCGGGCTCGGCGACCCGGCCGTTCTTCGGCATCCAGCCGCTGATGGTCGATGCGGAGGGCAACACGCTGGACGGCGCCTGCGAGGGCAATCTGTGCATCGCCGACAGCTGGCCGGGACAAATGCGCACGGTCTATGGCGACCACGAGCGCTTCATCGACACCTATTTCGCCACCTATCCCGGCATGTACTTCACCGGCGACGGCGCGCGCCGCGACGAGGACGGCTATTACTGGATCACCGGCCGGGTCGACGACGTGATCAACGTGTCCGGCCACCGCATGGGCACGGCCGAAGTGGAATCGGCGCTGGTGGCCCATCCCAAGGTGGCGGAAGCCGCCGTGGTCGGCGCGCCGCACGACATCAAGGGTCAGGGCATCTACGCCTATGTCACGCTGAACGCCGCCGAGGCGCCGAACGACGACCTGCGCAAGGAACTGGTGCAATGGGTGCGCAAGGAAATCGGCCCGATCGCCAGCCCGGACTGGCTGCAATGGGCGCCGGGCCTGCCGAAGACCCGCTCGGGCAAGATCATGCGCCGCATCCTGCGCAAGATCGCCGAGAACGACTTCGGCAATCTCGGCGACACCTCGACGCTGGCCGAGCCGCAAGTGGTGGACGACCTGGTCGACAACCGCATGAACCGGTAGGGCGGACGACGCTCAGTCGGCCGGCGGCGCTATCCAGACGCCAGCTCGGCGACGGCGCGGCGCAGATTATCCTGCGCCTCCGCCTCCAGCCGGGTATGCCAGAAGTCGGTCTGGTAGATCGTGTCGCGCGCCAGCATGCGGTGCAGGAAGTCGCCGCGCCCCGTGGTCCAGGCCGCCTCATCCACCCAGCCGTATTCGGCCCGCACATCGGCGCCGTGCCGCTGAAAGGTCGCGTAGGGCCCCGCCAGCCGATACAGGTCGAGATCGCAAAACAGCCGGGTGTCCGGGTCGGCGGACGGCCCGTGATGCGCCGAGTGAAGAATCATTCGGATGGCCGGGGCGGCCGCCGGCGCGGAGCACACCGACGACAACCAGTCGGCGCTGGCCTGTTCATTGGCGGCCTTCGGCGCACGCGTGTCGTAGACGATATCATGAAACCACACCGCCAGCGCCAGGGCGTCGGGGTCTTCGGCCGGTTCGGCGGATCGGTCCAGGCACGCCAGCATTTCGAGGATATGCACCAGGGTGTGATAGCGCCGGTGCGGTTCGGCATAGGCATCGGCCAGCGCTTCGAAGACCGGATCGGCCAAGGCCAGGCGGTCCGCCAGCGGATGCCACAGCGCATGGGCGTCTTGCCTGATCTTAGCCGCGGATGTCATTGCGCCCTTTCCGTGCCCGTTCCGCACCGTGACGCGCCACAATCATAACATGCGGCCCGGTCAAAAATCGAAGCAGCGGCCGGCCTTTTCCCAATCGCCATAACGGGTTGGCTCGAGCCCTTGCGGCCCGCCGGTCTCTTTTTCGACTTCACCGCTCGCCTCCGCCCGGGCGCGCCATTTACGGCCCGCTTCCTCGGCCTTCTGTTCGGCGATCCGGCGCGGATCGACACCGTTGACCGTGCCGGCGGCCGCGTCATCGACCACCGCCTCCGGCGCTGCGGCCGCCTCGCCGCCCGGCTGCGATTTGGCGGCCTCACTGGGCGCATTGCCGCTCAACCGGCGCTTCATCTGATCGAAAAGGTTTGCCATCCCGTTAGATATGGCCAATTCATGGCGTCTTGCAAGGCTTGAAGCGGACCGCCAGCGACCCCTTATCTAAGTGCGAAACGCTACAACACGGCAAACGCATGAGGCATAAGACATGAACTACCTGCGCACGGGAATGTTGCTGGCCGCAATGACCGCGCTGTTCATGGGCTGCGGCTACCTGATCGGCGGCGAGGGCGGCATGATGATCGCGTTCGGCCTGGCCGCGGCGATGAACCTGTTCGCCTATTGGAATTCGGACAAGATGGTGCTGCGCATGCATGGCGCACGCCAGGTCGAACGCCGGGATGCACCGGGGTTCTACGGCATTGTCGAACAGCTCGCCCGCAAGGCGGAGCTGCCGATGCCGAAGGTCTATATCATGGAGAACGATCAGCCGAACGCGTTTGCGACCGGCCGCAACCCGGAAAACGCCGCGGTCGCGGCGACCACCGGGCTGCTCCAGCTGATGAGCGACGAGGAGGTCGCCGGCGTGATGGCGCATGAGCTTGCTCACGTAAAAAACCGCGACACGCTGATCATGACGATCACCGCGACGATCGCCGGGGCGATCTCGATGCTCGCCAACATCGCCATGTTTTCGAACCTGTTCGGCGGCGACAACCGTAACAACCCGCTGGGCTTTGTCGGGATTCTGCTGGTCATGTTCCTGGCTCCG
>JAOTYV010000458.1 GCA_029861675.1 Alphaproteobacteria bacterium | reverse complement strand
GGGCGGGTAAGAAGATTGGCAAACCGGCCGACTGATCCGACAACGACGCAGCCGTCGCGTCGGGGATCGGTCACTTCAAGCTCCCCGAGGGGCAAGGTTGTTTGATATACTCGCGGGCGCAGACTAATTTTCCAGGCGAACACCCAGGACACCAAAGGGACACCGGGCATGACTGACATCCGCATCGAACTGCACAGCGATACCCAGACGCGGCCGACGCCGGGCATGCGCAAGGCGATGGCCGAGGCGCCGGTCGGCGACGAGCAGAAGGGCGAGGACCCCAGCGTCAATCGCCTTCTCGAGATGGCGATCGACCTGTTCGGGAAGGAGGATGCGGTTTTCCTGCCGTCGGGGACGATGTGCAATCAGATCTCCATGATGCTGCATTGCAAGCCGGGCGACGAGGTGCTCGCCGACCGGACCGCCCATGTGCTCAATCTCGAAGGCGCGGGCGCATCGGTGTTTGCGGGTTCCATGATCTCGCCGCTCGACGGGGAACGCGGCATCTTTACCGCGCAGCAGGTCGAGGCGGCAGTCCGCACCGTACGCCGCCACACGCCAAGAACGCGGCTGCTGGTGGTCGAGCAAACCTCGAACCTCGGCGGCGGCACGGTCTGGCCGCTGGAAACCATTCGCGAAGTGGAGACGGCGGCGCGCGGGCACGGCATGGCGATGCATATGGATGGCGCGCGTGTATTGAACGCGGTCGTCGCCAGCAATGTATCCGCCCGGGATTTTGCGGCACCCTTCGATACGATGTGGCTTGACCTCAGCAAGGGGCTCGGCTGCCCGTTCGGCGCGGTGCTGCTCGGCAGCAAGGCGCTGATCGATGAAGCCTGGCAATGGAAGCAGCGCATGGGGGGCGCCATGCGGCAATCGGGCGTGATCGCCGCCGCCGGCGTTTATGCGCTGGAAAACAATGTGGACCGGCTGGTCGAGGATCATGAAAATGCCCGCTTCTTCGCCGAACGGATCGCGGATATTGCGGGCGTTACCATCGATCCGGGCTCGGTGGAGACCAACCTCGTGTTCTTCGACGTCGAGGGCACGGGGCTGAGCGCGGGGCAGGTGCATGACCGCCTGTTGGAACACGGAGTCCGCATCGGCGCGTCGAGCGGCAGCAGTATGCGGGCCGTCACGCATCACGACGTGTCGCGGGAACAGCTCGCCGAAGCGGCGAAGATCCTATCCACGGTCGTCGTCGAGGCCGCCGCGGCGTGACCCGTTGATATGCTGGCGCCGGGCAATCTGGGGCGGCGCATAACTTACTGAAAGATAATAACAAAACAAGGATTGGCCGGTGTTTTCCAGGATACTGATCGCCAATCGGGGCGAAATCGCGTGTCGCATCATTCGCACGGCGCAGCGCATGGGGATCGAAACGGTCGCCGTCTACTCGGAGGCCGACGCCGGCGCGCTGCATGTTCGCATGGCGGATCAGGCGGTCCCCGTCGGGCCCTCGCCGGCGGCGGAAAGCTATCTTGTGATCGACCGGATCGTGCAGGCGGCCAAGGACACGGGCGCGGAGGCGGTTCATCCGGGATTCGGATTTCTGTCGGAAAATCCGGCGTTTGCCGAGGCGCTCGCCGCGGCCGGAATCGTCTTTATCGGTCCGCCGATCGGCGCGATCGCCGCGATGGGCGACAAGATCGAATCGAAACGCCTGGCGCAGAAGGCGGGTGTCAGCACGGTGCCCGGGCATCCGGATATCGTGCCCGACGCGAAGGCGGCGGCGGTGATCGCGGCGGAAATCGGCTATCCGGTGATGATCAAGGCGTCAGCGGGCGGCGGCGGCAAGGGCATGCGCGTTGCTTATGACGACGCGGGTGTCCGCGATGGTTTCCAACTGGCCGCCAACGAGGCCAAGTCCAGTTTCGGCGACGACCGGATTTTCATCGAAAAGTTCATCGAGCAGCCGCGCCATATTGAGATTCAGGTCTTGGCCGATGGCCACGGCAACATCATTCATCTGGGCGAGCGCGAATGCTCGATCCAGCGCCGCCATCAGAAGGTGATCGAAGAGGCGCCGTCGCCGTTCATCGACGACAAGACGCGGTCGGCGATGGGGGCCGAGGCGGTGGCGCTGGCGAAGGCGGTGGATTACCGGTCCGCGGGGACGGTGGAATTCATCGTCGACAAGGACCGGAATTTCTATTTCCTGGAAATGAACACCCGGCTCCAGGTCGAGCATCCGGTGACCGAGTTCGTGACCGGGCTGGACCTGGTGGAACAAATGATCCGGGTTGCGGCGGGCGAGGAATTGTCGATTGAGCAGGAAGACGTCACGCTCGACGGTTGGGCAATCGAGGCGCGTCTTTATGCCGAGGATCCACGGCGCAATTTCCTGCCGTCCACGGGGCGCCTGGTGCGCTATCGGGAGCCGGCGCACGGTCCGCAGTTGCGGGTCGACAGCGGGGTTTCCGAAGGCGGCGAAATTTCCATGTTCTACGACCCGATGATCGCCAAGCTTATCGCCGCCGGGACCACCCGGGACGCGGCGATCGCTGGTCTGCAGGAAGCGCTGGACGCCTTCCATATTCGCGGCATCTCGCACAACGTGGCGTTTCTGGCCGCGGTGCTGGCGCATCCCCGCTTCGCGGAAGGCCGGCTCTCCACCGCATTCATCGACGAG
>JAOTYV010000457.1 GCA_029861675.1 Alphaproteobacteria bacterium | reverse complement strand
TTCGTCATCTTCTCGACCTTTGCCCGCGAAGGCGACACCGAAACCATCGATCAGGGCATCAAGCTGATTACCGGCGCCCGCCATATCCTCAATTGCGAGCACGGGGTCATTCGCGGAAGCTGTGTCCGCCCGCAATTGGCCAAGAACAAGCCCAAGGAAGACAAGAAGGAAAAGGGCTTTTTCGACAGCATCTTCGGCAAATAGCGACGACTGCCAAATCCCTGGGCCCGCGACCGGCTCGCCACCGTCATTCCATAAAAAAGCGGGCTCGACACAGGCCCACCCCGGCCATGTCGAACCCGCCTACCCCTTTTCGCCGATGTTCGGCGCCCTGGCGTAATTTCTTAAATCTAGTTCCCGTACCGGATAAATCCGGCTTAGGTGTGATCCACAACTTCACCGTCGGCCGTGGCGCGCCGGTTCTTAGGATCAGTCAAACTTCTCCAGCCTTCCCATTCTTCACCGGATCCAAGCAAACAGGTCGGTCCCCCGGGAAGCGTCATCAGCAGCGTCCAGCTTCCGCCGGAAGCGGTGTAGAGCTCTACAAGACCGCCGTTACCCGACAATGCGGTGGCCGTCTTTTGTTCTTCGTGTCCACTTTCCAGGGCTTTGACGATCTCCGCGCGCTCGCCGCACACCATCTGCGCGTTCGCCGGCATCGCCGCGGTCATTGCGAAAGCGGCAACCGCCGCAAGAGTCATGGAGCGCAACATGACGCCTCCTTTCCTAGAACCAATCGGTTCTCACCAAAATACGCATCTCCCTGGTCGCGTGTCGCATCTACAAGTTTCTGGCACTGTGAAGTTGGTAATGTCCGTGCCTAAAAATCATGAACTTCAGGCAAATCAATTAACAATCACGCCAAATTTCAATATTCTAACAATTAGCGGCGTTTCTAGAGGAAGTCTAGAAATCGACGACCTTGTCTTATTACAGCCACGTTAGGAATATAGTGTTAAATCTTGCTTAAACGAGCGAAAATATACTTAGTTTTTCTTCATGCACGATCAAATACAATGCGGTGGCGAGCCATATTTTGGCCCTTCGATCAGGTAATTGCCTGACGACCGCAGCGCGCCCACCCACGGCATATTCCGCATCATTCCAAACTGGTAAATGTACCCGTTATTGAGCCAGCGCCGAGCTTCCCGCTTTGACGGCGGATGGCCGCGGGCGCTAGGATCAGCAGCCTTCGTGACGGATATCCGCTCCGGGAGATTAGTGATTTTAGTTTGGAATTCCATCGCGGTCGCGCGGCGCAACCTTGGTGAGTTGAAGGAGTTGATATGACGGATAGATTGGACACGCCGGTTACCGGACCGACCGCCTGGCGGCGGGCCGATATCGAAACCGACGCCCAATGGATCTATCAGCTTACCGAATCGGATATCGATGCGCTGGAGACCGCCGCCGGCGCCGTTCTCGAGCGCGGCCTATCGCCGATGGAATTCGAGCAGGCGAATTTTCCCCTGCCCCAGCTCACCGACCGCCTCGGCCCCTTGATCGACCAGGTGGAAAACGGGCGTGGCTTCATCCTGATCCGCGGTCTCCCCATCGACCGCTACGACCGTTCCCTGATCGAAACGATATATTGGGGCCTCGGTTGCCATTTCGGCCAGCCCATATCGCAGAACGCCAAGGGGCAGCGCCTCGCCGAGGTTAAGGATCGCGGGCACGACTATTCCGAAACGAATGCGCGCGGTTACACCACCCGCGCCAAGCTGCTGCCGCATGTCGATACATCGGATATGACCGCCCTGTTATGCTTGAACCCCGCAAAGAGCGGCGGCCTCAGTACGTTGGCGAGTTCTGCCGCAATCTTCAACGAGCTTCTCGCCAAGCATCCGGAGTATCTGGATATTCTCTTCGGCGGGTTTCACCACGATCTGCGCGGCGAAGGCGTCACCGGCCATATTGACGAAGTGACCAATCACCGCATTCCGGTCTACAGCCATTTTGCCGGCCGCCTTAGCTGCAGTTTCAATTTCAAGATCATTGAGACCGCCAGCGAAAAGATGGGCGCCCCATTGACCGCGAAAGAGCGGGCCGCGCTCGAATTCATACTCGAAATGGCGGAAGATCCTGATATCCGGTTCGACATGGCGCTTCGCCGCGGCGACATCCAGCTCATCAACAACTACACGCTGCTGCATTACCGCGGTGAATATGTCGACCATGACGACCCGGCACTCCAGCGGAACATGCTGCGGCTCTGGGTGAATTTTCACAATGGCCGTCCACTCGAACCCAAATTCGCCGACCGTTATAATACGGGCGCGCGCGGCGGCGTCGCCATCGGCCAAGGCAATGGCTACGCCATCTGACCCGAACGACCGAGGCGGCGCTTCATGACCACGCCCCAATCCGACACCGGTGAGGCCATTCGCCGGCACGGCGACTCGCAGGCGCACGGTAGACGGGAAGACAGCCGGTTGCTGACCGGCAACGGCCGGTTCACAGCCGATATCGATCCCGCCGGCACGGCGCACGCGGTATTTCTGCGGGCCCCGGTTGCCCATGCCGAGATCGCCGGGATCGATCTGTCGGATGCCGCCGGCTCGCCCGGCGTCCTCGGCATCGTCACCGGAGCTGATCTGGCGGCGCTTGGCACCCTGCCCTGCTCGCGCCCGCCCACCGGGCGAAAT
>JAOTYV010000172.1 GCA_029861675.1 Alphaproteobacteria bacterium | reverse complement strand
GCCCGATGCGCCGGCGTATTTCGTATCGGTCAATCGATCTGCATCGGCGTTTTCTACGATCCCGGCTGTGTCTTTGCATGTGCGGCCACAAGCTGCGATAGACGCGCTTGCAGATGTTGAAGAAACCCATCGGTACCGCGTTTGTCGATGATCGCCGTGAAATCGGCGCGTTGCAAAATGATCATGCTGACGCCCTCTACGATGACGTCGACGATCCGCGGCCCGGACGCGAATTGACGAACGCGCCAGTCGACTTTCAGGGTCTTGGGAATTTTCGTCCCTTCGAAATGGGTCCGTACCACAACGTCCCTCTTGCCGACGGTCCGTTTGTCGATGACGCGCACCTTTTGATCCGAATACCCGTTTAGCCGGATCAAATAGTATTTCACGAGCCAATCTTCGAAGAGCGTCCCGTATTGCCGTCGCTGATCGGGAGACATCCGGCGCCAATGCTTTCCGACAACGAAGCGGCTGATTTGTTCAACCGCAAAATTTTCTGTCAGGAGCGATAGAAATTTCTCTCGGCGCGCCTCGAACGTTGCCTGCCGGCTGTCGAGCACGCTGATTGCATCCTGCGCAAGTGTCTCAATGAACCGACTCGCATCCGTTGAGCCCTGGGCCTGGGCGGCGGCGCTGCCGATATGGAACAAACCGGCCAGGGCCATACCCAGGATGATCAGCGCGACGACCATGCTGAGCCAATCCGCTCTTTTTTTCGTCATTTTGGTGCGCTCCTTGTTGTTTTGCCGGGGCGGAGATCGATGCGCGCGGTCATGGACGGATGGAAGGCGCAAAAATACGCCGGCGAAATACCTTCCTTGACGATCATTTCCCATTTCGCATTCGGGGCGATGGAGCCTGAATCCCAACCCCCGTCCTTGGCCGTGGCTGTATGGGGAACGAAGTCCTTGTTCACCCAAATGATCGTATCGCCGGGCTTGATCTGCCGATCCGAGGTCACGAATTTGAATTTCTGAATGGCGATGACGACGCGGTTTCCCTCGGCCGCGATGCTCGGGCTCGCCGGATGAAAAGCGATCGTGGCGGCGAGTGCCGCCACGATCAGCTTCAGCGCTAGGATGCGACGAGACATCGTCGTCAGCTTCCGACCGCAGCGGCCATTTTCTCGGCGTGCTTTTCATGCGCCCGGAAAATGATGAGGGCTTCCTCGAACAGGGCTTTCACTTCGGGATGCTCGATGTTCGGGATAAACGTTCCCTCGACCAGGCCATTGACCGATTTATGGTAGGCGAATTCGTTCTCCGCATACCGGCGATCGAAGGCCGCGCCGCTCAACTGGCTCATTTCCTCGACCAGTTTGTCGGAACCGGCATTGAGGCTCTGGCTGAGAAAGTTGTCCTGGGCGGTTGCCTTGAGCTTCTTCAACAGAGCGAGCGCCTGGTCGTTGACCGCGCTGTGGTCGCGGATCATGGTTCTTGCGAATTTGTGGATCGCCGGGTTCTTCGACTTCGCCAGCGCAAGATACGCGTAGCGGATGTCGATCAGGTCGGCGGTGTACGCCACATGGGCAATTTCGAGATCGTTGAGCTCGGCGGGTGACTTGGCGTCGGCGGTCACGGTCATGATCGCCAGCAGAGCCAAGGGGGCCACGAGGAATTTCTTCAACATCGTATCGTCTCCTGTCATAGGACTGTGTCGCGGCAGGGGGAATTCCCTGTCGTTATTTCCACCAGCTGTCAGCTGAGGTCGTTCGGGGTTTTGGTCGCGATTTTTGACCAGTTCCGGTCGGCTTTTTTGATGGATCCGGGAATGTCCGACCGCCATAGTTTCTGCACCTCCTGGTTGAGGTTCAGATAGAGTTTCCCGGCGACGATCCGCCATTGGTGCGGGTCGCCGTCAAACTTCGCGCCCACGGCCACGCCATAGGCGCAATAGCCGCCGTACTGCGGCAGGTATTTTTCGGGATCGTCGGTGAAGGCCTTGAGATGGCCTTCGCTGGCGAACCGGTAGGTTGCGGCGTTGTGGACGGCCGAGAATTTGGCGCGGCCGATCGTCGGCCGGCCTTTGGTGTAATAGGCGACGACGTCGTAGCCGTGTACGGCAAGGCCGTACCCCTTCGCGGTCAGACCGCGCGAGACATTGGTCTCGTTGTTGGCGCCCGCGACGCTTGCCGCGACCAGGCCGGTGAACACCGTGATTACCGTAAAGGCGGCGATAAAACTGCGAACAATCTGCATGTCGAACTTCCTTCTCCTGTGTAATGACGCGATGCTGGTTTAAGCGGCGTGATGTGCGGTGGTTGAGGTCGTGCCGGGACTGTCGGCAATCGCGCCGGGAATCGCGGCCGTGTGAAAGGCGTCGCCGTCAATGGCCGACAACGCGTCGATCGCGGCCCGGATCATGCGCTTTTCATTGCGAATGACGATCTCGGGCGCGTGCATGCCGACGAGCCGCTTGAGCCGGTCGTTGCGGTTGATGACGCGCCGATACAGATCCACCGGGTCCGTCGGGCCATCGATGCGGTGACGGGACACGATATCCGTATCGCTATGGGCGGCCGTCGCGCGTGCGTGGTGCGGTGCCATGATCGATTTCCTCCGTTTGGTTGCGGTTTCTCGGGCCTGAATTCTGAGCGTTGGAACGTTGGGTCGAGCGTTTGTTGAAGCCGGGGATGGATCGGCCGGCCGTGCGTCAGGGCCAGTGTTCCCTGCCGCAGGGTCGCGGCCGGCCGATCCGGGGGGGACCTAAGCCGCGAGAGGAACCCCGGCCGTGTCCACCACCGGAAAGTCGATGTCGGTGGCCACGATATGGTTGAAGTAATTGGTGAAGAGGTTGACGCCGATATGCGTCACGATCTCCACGATCTCACCGTCGCTGAAGTTAGCCGCCCGCAGGGTGCCGATGTCGGCGTCGTCGATCCAACCCCGCCGTTCCACTACTTTACGGACGAAATTCAGGACGACCTGGGTCGTGGAGTCTTGCGACTGACCGTGAAGGTTGCGTCCGAGTTCCTGCTCATCCACGCCGGCGCCCTTGCCCATCACCGTATGGGCGGAGGCACAGTAGTCGCAGTTGTTGGCGCCAGCGGCGGTCAAGGCGATCTGTTCGCGCAGTTTCGGGTCAAGCTGGCCTTGGCCGAGCGCGGTGTTGAGAGCGAGGTAGCCCTCGAGCACCTTGGGCGACTGTGCGAATGTCGCGAAAATATTCGGGACGACGCCGATCGCGGCTTTCACGCCGTCCAGCAGCTCTTTGGCGCTGCCGGTCGCCGTTGTCGGGTCAACAGGGGTAATGCGAGGCATGTCGATATTCCTTTTTGAAGTGTTATGCAAAGTAGGAAACAGATCTGTCTCCTGTTCGGCATCATAAGTATACCGATCTGTCTCCTTCTGCAAGCCATGAAACCGTGGAAAACAGCGAAAGCGCTTCACATATTTGTAAGGAATGCGGTCAAATTCACTTAATGCGATGGAATTCTTGCCAATTCGCTCGATATAAGGGATACTATTCTGTATCCTTTATGAGCGAGATCCATGGCCACATCTGAACGACGCGAGCACCTGATCGACACGGCGATTCAACTGTTTGCCGAGCACGGCTTCCACGCTACCGGCATCGACACGATCTTGAAGAGTTCGGGTGTTTCGAAGAAAACGCTGTACCGGCATTTCCGGTCGAAGGAAGAGCTGATTCTTGCCGCCTTGCGGAAATACGACGGCCTGTTCCGGAACAGCTTCATGCGTCAGGTCGAAGAGCTGGCGGACACGCCGCGCGGCCGTCTGTTGGCCGTATTCGACGTTGCCGAAATCTGGTTCGGGCAAAGCCGTTTTTTCGGCTGCATGTTCATTAATGCGATCGGCGAGTACTCGGACATCGACACGCCGATCCGACAGGCGTGCATGGAATTCAAGGCGCTGATGCGGGGGTATTTTCGTGAGCTCTGTATGCAGGCGGAGATTCCCGGCGGGGCTCTTCTGTCCGAGGAACTGGCGCTTTTGTTTGAAGGCGCGACCGTGACGGCACAGGTATCGCGGGATCGAGGCCATGCGGCGCGCATCGCGAAGATCGCGGCGGAGGCCTTGATCGATCGGGCGGTCTCGGCGGCACCCGGCCCCAAATAGAGCGTGGACCGGACAGCATCGCGCGAGCGTGGCCCGCTGCCTGGGGGCGTGCTTGACACCCCTTGCCTTCTTCCTCAGAGTCGGCCGGAATTCCTCGGAAAATATAGGAAAACAGGTGGTATCCATGAGCCAGACAGATCTGCAAAAAGCGGTCGATGCCGCCTGGGAAGACCGTGACTCGATAAATTCGGCGACCACCGGCGCGGTGCGGGACGCCATCGAGACCGCGCTCGACCTGCTCGACAGCGGTCAAGCGCGCGTCGCCGAGAAAGGCGCCGATGGCTGGTTCGTCAATCAATGGCTCAAAAAGGCCGTCCTGCTCTCGTTCCGGCTTAACGACATGTGGGCGCAAAGCGGCGGCCCGGACGGGTCCGCCTGGTGGGACAAGGTGCCTGCCAAGACCGCCGGTTGGAGCGAAAACGATTTCAAGGAGGCCGGATTTCGGAGTGTGCCGAACTGCGTGGTCCGGCGTTCGGCCTATATCGCGCCCGGCGCGGTTTTGATGCCGAGCTTTGTCAATCTCGGCGCGCGGGTGGGCGCGAACACGATGGTCGATACCTGGGCCACGGTCGGTTCCTGCGCGCAGATCGGCGATAATTGCCACCTGTCGGGCGGCGTCGGCATCGGCGGCGTGCTGGAGCCGCTGCAGGCGGATCCGGTGATCGTCGAGGACAACTGCTTCATCGGCGCGCGCAGCGAAGTCGTCGAGGGCGTGATCGTGGAAACCGGCGCGGTGCTGTCCATGGGCGTCTTTATCGGGCAGTCGACAAAGATCGTCGATCGCGAAACCGGCGAGATCATTCGCGGCCGCGTGCCCGCCTATTCGGTGGTGGTGCCGGGCAGCTTGCCGGGGTTACCGCTGGCCGACGGCAGGCCCGGGCCAAACCTGTATTGCGCCGTTATCCTCAAACGCGTCGACGAGGGTACCCGGGCCAAGACCTCGATCAACGAATTGTTGCGGGACTGATCCGGTTTGCTCGACGCGGTTGAATTCGCCCGTGACCTGATCCGCTGCCCGAGCGTGACCCCGGCCGAGGGCGGCGCGCTCGACCGGTTGCAGGAAACCCTGGAAGGGCTCGGTTTCACCTGCCACCGCTGTCTGTTTTCCGATGAAGATACGCCAGATGTGGACAATCTCTATGCACGGATAGGAACGCAGGCGCCGAATTTCTGTTTCGCCGGTCATACCGATGTTGTGCCGGCGGGGCCCGAGGGCGAATGGTCGAGCGGCCCGTTCGACGGCGAGATACGGGACGGCTACCTGCACGGCCGCGGCGCGGTCGACATGAAAGGGGCGATCGCCGCCTTTGCGGCCGCGGCGCAACGCATCCTGGCGAAGGGGGATTTGCCCGGTTCGATCAGTTTCCTCATAACCGGCGACGAAGAGGGGCCGGCGATCAACGGCACCCGCAAGGTCCTCGATTGGCTGGCTGTGCGCAGCGAAACGATTGATGCCTGTCTCGTCGGCGAGCCGACCAACCCGGAACGGCTCGGCGATATGATGAAGATCGGCCGGCGCGGCAGCATGAACAGCATTCTGACCGTGCATGGCGCGCAAGGACATGTCGCCTACCCGCACCTGGCGGACAACGCGGCGCACCGGCTGGTCGCCATGCTGGGGGCGTTGACCAAGGATCCGATCGACAACGGAAACGAGCATTTCCAGCCGTCCAGCCTGCAGATCACCAGCATCGACATCGGCAATTCGACCGAGAACGTCATTCCCGGATCCGCGGAGGCCCGTTTCAACATCCGCTTCAACGATATGCACAGCTCGGCGTCGCTGACCGAGTGGTTGCGCGCGACGCTCGATCGGGCCGCGGGCGGTGCGGAGAATTATGACCTCAAGATCCGTGTCAGCGGCGAATCCTTCGTCTTTCCGCCCGGCCAGCTCAGCACGTTGATCGGCGACAGTGCGCACCGCGTAACGGGCCGCCGGCCCGAATTGAGCACCACCGGGGGCACGTCCGACGCCCGATTTATCAAGGATCATTGCCCGGTCGCCGAATTCGGGCTGGTAAGCCAGACCATGCATAAGATCGATGAGCGCTGCCGGGTCGACGACATCCGGCAATTGACCGACATCTATGAATTGGTATTGGACGGCTTTTTCAGCCGCTCCTGACCGGTACCGTCATGATCACCGTGCAAGAAGCAACCACCGGGCTCTACGCGGCTTGGCGTCTGTTCCTGCGCGATCGGGCGGCGGTGCAGTTGTTCGACGGCTCCCCATCCGGGGCGCTCAAGTCCTTCTTCTGCGCGCTCATCGTTCTGCCGGTGCACGTGTTCGTTATCCTGGCCGGGCCATCGATGCCGGCCGACATCGACATGGGCCGGCTGCTTCTGGTCGATCTGATTGCGTTTGTAATCGATTGGGCGGCGTGGCCGCTCGTCATGGCATATATTGCGCCGGCCATTGATCGCGATGAGGAATTTTGCCGATATATCGCGGCGCGCAACTGGGCGGCGGGGCCGCAATACCTCCTGTTGTTCAGTATCACCCTTCTTTCCGCGTTCGGGCTGGTCGGGAAACCAATTTTTCAAGCCCTGGCCGTCGTCGTTTTCCTGGTCGTCCTTTTTTATGACCTGTTCATCATTCGCGTGGTTTTACGGGTCAGCGCGGGCACGGCCGTGGGTCTGCTGATAGCCGCGGCGATGCTGGGCATGTTCATCAGCGTCCTGCGGGCCGCGATGCTGACCTAGACCATTTCTTGTTTAGATTGACTCAAGTGAAATGGTCTATCTCTTTGATTTTACGAAAATACGTCGTCGCGAACCGTTTCGGTTCGCTCGGGATTTGCTCTAGTTCCGGATCGCGGAGCGCCGCCTCAGTAGTCGACCTGGGTGAGATACAGACCGTCCGCGGGCGCGGTTGGCCCGGCTTTCCGCCGGTCGCGGGCAGCCAGCGCCGCGGCCACCCGGGCGACCGTCCATTTGCCTTCTCCCACCAATTTCAAGGTTCCGGCAATGTTGCGGACCTGATGGTGAAGAAAGGACCGCGCGCTGGCGATGATCCAGATCTCGTCGCCATGATTTTCGATTTCCAGGGTATCGAGCGTCTTGACCGGTGAGTCGGCCTGGCATGCCGCCGCGCGAAAACTGGTGAAGTCATGGCGGCCGATAAGTTCCTGGGCTGCCGCGGCCATTGCCGCGGCGTCGAGCGGTGGCACCACATGCCAGACGCGCCCCGCGGCGAGGGTGGCCGGCGCGCGACGGTTTAGGATGCGATACCGGTAGTGCCGGCGCGTGGCCGAGAACCGTGAATGAAAATCGTCCGGAACCGCTTCCGTTTCCAGTACGGCGACCGGATCAGGCTTCAGATGAAAATTGATCGCATCCCGCACGGTCTCGCTGTCCGCGGGCTTGGCCAGGTCGAAATGCGCCACCTGCCCCAAGGCATGCACACCCGAATCGGTGCGACCCGCGCCGAAAATCGTAACGGCCTCGCCGCTGAACGCCTTGACCGCGTCTTCCAGCGCGGCTTGGACCGACGGCCCATTTTCCTGGCGCTGCCAACCGACAAACGGTCCGCCGTCATACTCGACGGTGAGGCGCCATCGCGTCATCCGACGCGGCTGCCTTTCGGCAGGGGAAAGCCGCGCAAGAACGTGTCGGTATCCATTTCCTTCCGGCCCTCGCGCTGCAGCCGCGAGGGGCGCAAGGCCCGCTCGCCGCAGGCGATGGTCAGTGCATCGTCCAACACGGTGCCGGGATCGCCGGCGCCGTCGACCACCTGCGCCGCCAGCAGCTTGACGCGCGCGCCCGCCACTTCGCACCAGGCGCCGGGCCACGGCGTAAAGGCTCGAATTTTGCGCTCCAGCGCGTCCGCGCTCTCCGTCCAGTCGAGACGGCCTTCTTCCCGGCTGAGCTTCGTGGCATAGGTCACGCCCTGCTCCGGCTGCGCCGAGGCTTCGAGCGCGCCGTCGGCGAGCCCCTGCAGGGCTTCGACGATAAGCCTTGCACCCAGCGCCGACAGCGCATCGTGCAGCACGGCCGCCGTCGTTTCCGCGGTAATGGGGAGCCGTTCCGTAAGTAGGACCGGACCGGTGTCCAGCCCCTCATCCATTTGCATGATGGAAATGCCGGTCTCGCGATCGCCGGCCAGCAACGCGCGGTGGATCGGCGCCGCGCCCCGCCATCGCGGCAGCAGCGAGGCATGGATGTTGAGGCATCCGAGCCGCGGCGCATCAAGGATGGGCTTCGGCAGTATCAAACCGTAGGCGGCGACCACGGCGGCGTCGAGGCCAAGGTTCCGGAAGGTTCGCTGTGCGTCCGGCGCCTTCAAGGAGACCGGGGTCTGCACCGGCACGCCGTGATCCTCGGCCCAGGCCTGAACCGGACACGGGCGCGGCCGCTGGCCCCGGCCCGCGGGCCGCGGCGGCTGGCAATAGACGGCGGCGAGATCGTGACCGGCCCGGCGCAGGGCATCCAGCGCCGGAACCGCGAAATCGGGTGTTCCCATGAAGGCGATGCGCAATGCCATGATCGCCTTCCTACCCGTCCTGCATCAATCGCCCGCCAAAGCGTTCAATTTTTTGGCTTTTGCGAGCTTACGCAGGATCATACGCCGTTTCAGGGCTGAGATGTGGTCGACGAAGATGATACCGTCGAGATGGTCCATTTCATGCTGGATGCAGGTCGCCAGCAATCCTTCGACTTCAATTTCGCACGGCGCGTTTTCTTCGTTGATATAGCGGACGCGCACTCTCGCCGGACGTTCCACATCCGCGTATTGTTCCGGCAGCGAGAGGCACCCTTCTTCATAGATCACCCGTTCCTCGGCCTGCCAGACGATTTCCGGATTGGCCATTCGCATCGGTTCCCGCGGGCCGTCCTTGGGCGAGATATCGACGACGATCACGCGTTTCGTCACGCCCACCTGCGGCGCGGCGAGGCCGATCCCCGGCGCCAGGTACATGGTGTCCAGCATGTCGTCCATCAATTTCGAGATGGTGTCGTCGACGGCTTCCACGGGCTCGCATTTCGCTTTGAGCCTGGGGTCGGGTGCGGTAATGATCGATAGTTCGGCCATGTCGGTTTCGGTCTGTGGCGCTGTCCGTACAGAGCTAGGTATGGGCAAGCTTACATGGCGTCAAGGCCGAGGGTGGTGTAGATCAGCACCATGTTAGGGTTAATCCGGAGGTCCCGCTGTATTGAAACAACTTTTGACAGAACTCGATCCGCAGCTCTTGCTCGTCGGCGCCGCATGTTTGGTGGCGCTACTGGCCGCCGTCGCGGCCTTTTTGTCGCGCCGCCGCTCCAATGACGACATGACGCACCGTTTGGCCGAAGCGCAGGCGGTCCTCGCCGACCGGCTCACCCAATTGGCCGATGCGGTGGCGACGGGACAAAACATGGTCGGCGAACGCCTGCAGGTTCAGGAACGGGCCCTGTCCAAGACGTTGGATGAGCGGCTGGCGGATGTCAGCCGGCGGATCGGCGAATCGCTGCAAAAGCAGTCGATCGACAGCGCCAATACCATGGGCGACCTGAAGGAGCGGCTGGCCATTATCGGCAAGGCGCAGGAAAACATCACCAAGCTTTCGGCGGATGTGGTGAGCCTGCAGGAGGTTCTGTCCAACAAGCAGTCGCGCGGCGCCTTCGGCGAGAGCCAGCTCTCCGATCAGGTGCGCAACGCGCTGCCGCCGTCGGCCTACGCATTTCAGGTGACGATGAGCAACAAGACCCGGGTCGATTGCTTGCTGACCCTGCCAAATCCGCCGGGGCCCATCGCGATCGACGCGAAATTTCCGCTCGAAAGTTTTCATCTGCTGCGCAAGGCGGAAACTTCGGCGGATCGAGTCGTTGCCCGCCGCGCCTTTGCCGCCGATGTCCTGAAACACGTCAA
>JAOTYV010000456.1 GCA_029861675.1 Alphaproteobacteria bacterium | reverse complement strand
AGCGGTTCGCTGGTCCAAGACGCCGGAGAAATTCGGCACCGGAATTCCCGAAGGCGTCGTCGCCCCGGAAACCGCGAACAACGCGGCGACCGGCGCCGCCATGATCCCGCTGCTCGCGCTTGGTCTACCGGGCGGCGCGCTGACCGCGATGATGATCGGCGTCTTCAACGTCCACGATATGGAGGTTGGCCCGCTCATCATGATGGAGGCGCATGATCTGGTCTGGATCCTGTTCGCCTCCATGTTCTGGGCGAGCCTCGCAATCCTGTTGCTCGGCATTGTCGAATCCAAATGTATCGTCCACATGCTGCGGATTCCCTTCACGCTGCTGGCGCCCGGCATTCTTCTGTTCTCGACGGTTGGCGCCTATTCGCTGCGCGGCAATATTTTCGATGTCTACACGATGTTCATTGCGGGGATTGCAGGGTTCTTCCTGCGCCGCAGCGATTATTCCGTGCCCGCCATCGTCATGGGTGTCATCCTCGGGCAAATCGGCGAAAATTCGATGGCACAGGCGCTGACGATGCTGGACTACAATTTCCTCGGGTTCTTTACCGAGCCGGTATCCGGTGTTTTGGTGACCGTCGGCCTGCTGACCGTGGCGACGAGCATCTTCCGCCGGGCGCAGCGCTATTTTGGCTGGACCTTTAGACGAAACAAACCGACGCGATAGCGTCAAACCGTCGGAAGACCGCAACACTGGAGGGAGACTGCCATGCGCCTTGAAAATAAAGCGGCGATCGTAACGGGCGGCGGCAGCGGTATCGGCCGCGGCATCAGCCTCGAATTCGCCGCCGAAGGCGCCCGCGTCGCCATTGTCGACCTCAATGCCGACAACGCGAAAAGCGTGGCGGCGGAAATTGACGGTGCGGGCGGCACCGCCCTCGCCGTGACATGCGACATCACCGACGAAAAAGCCGTCGCCGCGATGGCGGAAACCGTCGCCGAAGCGTTCGGCGGCGTGGACATCCTGGTCAATAATGCGGGGCGCCGGATCATCAAATCCTTCGCCGACCACACGCTGGCGGATTGGCGCGCCATGATCGACACCAACCTGACCAGCCAATTCCTCTGCGGCCGGGCGGTCCTGCCCTTTATGCAGCGCGCCAATAAGGGCCGGGTCATCAACATCGCGTCGGTCGCCGCCCATATCGGCCGGCCCGACCGGGCGGCCTATTGCGCCGCAAAGAGCGGCATACTCGGTTTGACGCGCGGTTTCGCCGCCGACATGGCCGGCACCGGCATCCGGGTAAACTCAATCTCCCCCGGATCGATCCATACGCCGATGAATGCCGTCTACGCCACCGATGAAAATGTCGATTGGGGCGGCGAAACCTTGGCGGGCCGTTGGGGAACGCCGGCGGATATCGCGAAGGCTGCCGTATTCCTGGCTTCCGACGATTCCGACTTCATGACCGGTTCGGACATGAAGGTCGAAGGCGGCTGGCTTGCCGCCCGCGCGCGCGACGGCGAATAAAAAGGGAAACCACCATGCGGCTGGCCAACAAATCCGCCATCGTCACCGGCGCGGGCAGCGGGATCGGCGCCGGTATCGCCATCGCCTTCGCCGCCGCGGGGGCGCAGGTGGCGGTCGTCGACATAGATCAGGATAGGGCGGAGACGACGGCCGAGGCCATCCGATCGGCGGACGGCACGGCAATCGCCTTTACCGCCAATGTCGCGGATGCGGGCGACGTCGGCCGTTTCGTGACCGCCGCCGCCGATCTATTCGGCGGCCTCGATATCCTGGTCAACAATGCCGGCAAGCGCGTCATCCGTCCCTTCCTCGACCACAGCGAGGCGGAATGGCGGCAAATGCTCGATGTGAACCTGACCGCGCATTTCCTGACCTGTCAGGCGGCGGTGCCGCATCTGCTTGCCCGCGGCACTGGCCGCATCGTCAATGTGGTGTCCGTCGCGGGTCTTGTCGGCCGGCCGAACCGGGCGGGATATTGCGCGTCCAAGGGCGGCGCAATCGCTTTCACCCGGGCGCTTGCGGCGGATCTTTCGGGCACCGGCGTCACCGTGAACGCGGTCAATCCCGGCCTCATTGCCACGCCGTTCAATGCGCGGTTTTCCGAGAATGCCAAAACCGGCCCGCAATGGGCCAATGAAAATCTGGCCGGCCGCTGGGGCACGCCGGAAGACGTGGCCGCCATGGCGCTGTTCCTGGCCTCCGACGAAGCGGGCTATGTTTCCGGCGAATGTTTCAACGTCGACGGCGGCTCGATCGCCGCCCTGGTGCGAAGCGGCGAATAGGAGCCGGCGGCGGCTTAGATATCGGACTCGGCCAGGTAGCGCGGATTGCCGATCGCCAACCGCCGGCGACTGTCGGCCAGCAGCAGACGGTGCAGATTTGCCGCCGGCGCATCCGCATCGAAATGGCCCGCCCGGATATCCTGCGCAAGCCGGTGCGAAAGAACCTCCGCCGTCCCTTCCGGCTCGTCATACATCGACCGCAGATCAGCCAACGCCTCGGCGTCCAAAGCCGCCCCGTGTTCACTTTCCCGAATCGCCATCGCCATCGCGTTGGCCACCATCAGGACCTTGAACCGGGCGTCGCCGGACAGGCCGGGCGCCACCTCCTCCCGCAACATCGTGCGCGCTATGGCCAGGAGGTCGGTCGCGTCCGGTTGATCAAGTATCATGTCGGAACGCGCC
>JAOTYV010000171.1 GCA_029861675.1 Alphaproteobacteria bacterium | reverse complement strand
CTTGCCGTCCTTGGTGTCGTACAGGCTGTTGCTGGCGTAATGGTGATGGTTGCCGGTGGGGCCCGGGTGTTTTCCCGTTTGCAGATATCCCGTGATGTTGGACGCCAGCATCATCAGCGCCACATCTAGCATCGAGCTGTCAATATACTGCCCCTTGCCGGTTTTTTCACGTTGGAACAAGGCGGTGGAAATCGCGAAGGCGCCCATTGTCCCCGTGGCGTAGTCGATGACTTGCGTGCCGGTTTTCAGTGGGCTGACCTCCGGCGTGCCGGTGATCGCCATGATGCCCGAAAGCGCCTGGATCGCATGATCATAGGCGGTCTGCGTGCCGCGCGGCCCGTCCTGCCCGAAGGCGGTCATCGAGCAGTAGATCAGCGTCGGATTGATCTTTTTCATGTCATCGTAGCCGATGCCGAGTTCACGAAACGCGCCGGGGCGGAAGTTTTCGACCAGCACGTCGGCATCCTTGACCAGCGATTTGAGGATTTCGCGGCCTTTTTCGGTCTTCAGGTTGAGCGTGATCGACCGTTTGTTGGATCCCTGGGTAAGGTAGCCGGTCCCCATATTCGTGCGGTTCAGTTCCGCATCGTAGCCGGTGTTGCGGCTCTGGTCGCAATCCTCCGGGTTTTCCACCTTGATCACATCGGCGCCGAGGACCGCCAATTGATAGGCCGCGAACGGCCCTGCCAGCACATGCGTGATGTCGATGATCTTGATGCCCTCGAACGGCCGGGTCATGCGGAGTCCTCCCAACTTTGGTTGCACGAAGCCCGGCCATTATCGGAGCGTGGCGGTGGGCCGGCAAGCGGGGCCGCCGATCCCGCATAATCAGATCACGCCATGCTCCCGAAATCCGGCGATGTCGGTTGCCTCATAGCCGAGTTCGGCAAGCACCTCGTCGTTGTGCGCGCCGAGCGGCGGCGGCGGCGTATCGACGCGCGGGCCGTCCTTGGCGAATTTGAAGGCGGCGACCGGCACGGTGAAGGGGCCGTCCACGCCCGGAGCGCCGTCGTGCCGGTGATGGATAGCGCGGTGCGCCACCTGCGGATCGTTCACCGCTTCTGCGACCGTGCGGAGCCGCGCGGCCGGCACATGCCGGGCCTGTAGAAATTCCTCCCATTCCTGTGCGGTCCGGGTGGCGAAAATATCGCTCAGAAATGCCGCTTCGGCGTCCCGGTGCTGCCGCCGATATTCGTACGACTTGTCGCCCATTTCCGGCCGGCCGAGCGCGTCGAACAGCCGTTTGTGCTGGCCTCGGTTGCTGGCGCCGACCATCAGCGTGCCGTCCTTGGTTTCATAGGCGCTGTGGCTGGCATTGCCCCGTCCGGTGGTTTGCGGGCCGAGTTCCGTGCCGGTCCGCAGCGAGCCGGTGATCTGAGCGCTCATCAGGATGAAGGCGGTGTCGGTGAGGCAGCCGTCGATATGCTGCCCTTCGTCGGTCCGCTCGCGATGGAACAAGGCGCTGGCGATGGCGAAGGCGGCGGTCGTCCCGGTGCCGAAGTCGAGCAGTTGCGGTCCGCACCGCATCGGACCGCTCTCCGGCGTGCCGGTCATCGACATGACGCCGGAATATCCTTGGATCACCTGATCGTAGGCCGTGTGGTCGCCGCGCGGTCCGTCCTGGCCCCACGCCGTCAGCGAGCAGTAGATCAGCCCCGGATGGACCGCGCGCAAATCGTCATACCCCAACCCCAGCGCCCGCAACGCGCCGGACCGGTAGTTCTCGACCAGCACGTCGGCGGACTTGGCGAGCCGGCGCATGATGTCCTGGCCTTGTGCTGTTTTCAGGTCGAGCGTGATGCAGCGTTTGTTGGATCCCTGGTTGAGGTAGGACGTCCCCATCTTCACCTGGTTCAACGCGTGATCCGGCCCGGACTCGCGGCTTTGATCGCCCTCGCCGGGCTGCTCGACCTTGATGACGTCGGCGCCCAGCAAGGCGAGCTGATAGGTGGCGAAGGGGCCGGCCAGGACATGGGTAATGTCGATGACCTTGATGCCTTCGAAAGGACGGGACATGGAAATCTCCTTAACGTGTTGGACCGCACCGGATTCGCGGCGCAAATTATCGGGTTGCGGTGGCGTCGCCGCAAGCCGCGCCGGCCGCATAGGGTGGCGTTAGCGCGTCGGCGCCGCCGACTGCCGGAACATCAGAGCGAACGGAATGCCGATCAAGCTGGTCAAAACCAGAAGCTTGAAGTCGTTGATGAAGGCGATGGTCTGCGCTTGGAGGCTGACGATTTCGTAAAGCTGGGCGATTCCGTCTTGCGATTCCATGTCCCAGAAGCGCTGGTCGCGGAACATCGATAAGGGCGTGTTGAACGTGTTGATGTGTTCCGACAGCTCGCCGTAGCTGATCTGGGTGTTGCGCGCGAGCAGGGCGACGAAGACCGAGACGCCGATGCTGGCGCCGATCACCCGGATCAAGGCGAACAGGGACGCGCCCTCGGTCCGCAGTTCCGGCGGCAGCGTCGCGAAAGTGGCGGTCGAGAGGCATACCCAGGCGAGTCCGATGCCGAATCCGGTGACGACATTGACGATCACCACATCAATCGTCGGCACTTCCGCGGACCATCCGGCCATCAAGGCGCTGGGACCGGCGATCGTCAGCAGGGCGAAGGTGATTAGATAGCGATAGGCGATCCGGTTCGCGAAGCGGCCCGCCGCCATCATGCCGAACAGGGTGCCGACGCCCCGCAGGGACACGACGATGCCGGCCGCGATCACCGGATATCCCTGGATATCCTGCAGGAACAGGGGAATCAAAAGCAGCGCCGAGAACACATTGAGGCCGAACATGAAGATCAGGATGAAACCCAACACGAAATTCCGGTCGCGGAAGACGGCAAAATTGAGAAACGGCCGCCGGGTCGTCGCGCTGTGCACGATGAAAATGTAAAAGGCGAGACTGGCGATAATCGCCTCGATGATGATTTCGGCGGACTCGAACCAGTCCTCCCGCTGTCCCCGGTCGAGCATGAGCTGGACCGCTCCCACTGCGATACACAGGCTGAGAAAGCCCAGCCAATCGAGATGCTGGCGCCGTTTCTCGCTCGCCGGCAAGACCATGATGCAGCCGATCAGGCCGGCCACGCCAAACGGGATGTTGATGTAGAAGATCGCCCGCCAGTCGTATTCCTCGGTCAAATAGGCGCCGAGCGACGGTCCCATGACGGGCCCGAGGATCATGGCGATGCTCCACGTCGTCATGGCGAAGCTGTGCCGTTCCTTCGGATAGGTGTCGAGCATGATCGCCTGGGAAAGCGGCAGGATCGGCGCGCTGAGCAGGCCCTGCATGAGGCGGAAGATGACGAGCTGCTGCAGCGTCTCCGCCGCGGCGCACAATATGGAGGTCAGGGTGAAGCCGGTGATCGCGACGACGAAGACCAGCTTGCGGCCGAAACGCACGCTGAACCAACCGGTGGAGGCGACGCCGATGGCGTTGGCCACCAGGAAGGATGTGATGATCCAGCCGGCTTGCTCCGGCGTGGCGGAAAGATTGCCTTTCATATTCGGCAGCGCGATGTAGGCGGTTGTCATCGCCAGCGAATGCAGGATTGACGCGATCAGCACCGGAATCGTGATGAGCAGGCGTTCGCCGCTCGTGAAGGGGCCGGACGCGGCCTTCGTGATCAACATTGCGGCGGGTGTTCTCACCTTGCGGCTGTGCGCCGCCGGACCTGAATTGCGGACGGACGGCATCGCGACCATACTTTGCGCAGGCGGGCGGGTCCCGGACCGGCATTGGTATATTCAGCATACTGGCTACGGTTTGGCTATGTCTCCCCGCGAACCGCGCAATGGCTCGGCGGGGCAGACGCTGGAACGGCGCCAGAAAGGGTGGATACCGTGACCGAGACAGTACGTATCGATGGCGACCGGTTGTGGGACAGTTTGATGGAAATGGCGCGGATCGGCGCCACGCCGGGCGGCGGCGTCGGCCGGATAGCACTGACCGAATTGGACCGTGCGGCACGGGATCTCTTCGTTTCCTGGTGCCGGGACGCCGGGTGCCGGGTACGGGTCGACCGCATGGGCAATGTGTTCGCGCGCCGGCCGGGGCGGGACGCGAACCGGCCGCCGGTGATGACCGGGAGCCATCTCGATACGCAACCGCTGGGTGGCCGCTTCGACGGCATTTACGGTGTGCTCGCCGGGCTGGAAGTCGTGCGCAGCCTGAACGATGCAAAGATCGAAACCGAGGCGCCGCTCGATGTGGCGGTGTGGACCGACGAGGAAGGGGTACGGTTCGGCGGCGGGATGATCGCATCGGGTGTCTTCGCCGGTATCTACGACGTCGACACCGGATTGGCGCGCACCGACGCCGACGGCATCACCATCGGCGCGGCGCTGGCGGCGATCGGCTATGCGGGCAACGAACCGGTGGGTGGGTATCCCGTCGATGCCTTTTTCGAAGCGCATATCGAGCAGGGGCCGATCCTGGAGAACGAGTCGACGCCGATCGGCGTGGTGCTCGGCGCGCAGGGCCAGAAATGCTTCACGGTTACCGTGACGGGCGAGGAAGGGCACGCGGGCACGCTGCCGCTGACCGAACGGCGGGATGCGTTGCTCGGCGCGGCGCAGATGATAGCCGCGATAAATGCCGCCGCGTTCGAGTGCGATCCCCTGCCGGTGGTCACCGTGGGGTCGATCACCGCCCGGCCGAATTCCCGAAACACGATAAGCGGCCAAACCGTTTTCTCGATCGACAGCCGCCATCCCGACGACGCGACGCTCGTCGGTTTTGCCGAGCGCATGCGCGAGCGCTGCTCGGAAATCGCTACGGCGGCAAAATTGGAGATCGACTTCACGCTGATCAGCGAACGCCAGTCGATATCCTTCGACCCCGGGTGTATCGATGCCGTCCGGAGCGCCGCCGGGCGGCTCGGCGTCAAATCCCGCGATATCTTTTCGGGCGCCGGACACGATGCGTGCCAATTGAACCGGATCGCGCCGACCGGCATGATCTTCGTGCCGTGCGAGGGCGGTGTCAGCCACAACGAACGGGAAAACGCGCGGCCCGGCGATCTTGCGGCGGGCTGCGATGTCTTGCTGCAGGTGATGCTCGAGCGGGCAGGGGCGGTTTAAGCCGCCAGACCATTTCTTGCTAAAATTGACGCAAGTGAAACGGCCTATCTTTTTGTTTTGCGCAAATACGTCGTCGCGAACCGTTTCGGTTCGCTCGGGATTACTCTAATGCCGGTCCGGCATTTGGGTGCGTGCCCAGACGCCGCCGACCATCACGATGGCCCAGCAGGCGGCCGTAAAGAGACCCAGCTCGAATAGCAGCACTTCGGTCTGCGGGCCTTGCTGTATCGTTGTGAACAGCGCGATGGTGGAGAGCGCGGCGGTGGCCGTCATGAAGAGTCCCATGGGCCAGGACAACACGCGGACAATTTCCCGCAACAGCCACAAGCGCCACGCCGCCGGCCGGCTGCTCCAGGTCTCGCGCCATATTCGGTACAACCCCAGAAGCAGGGAGCACAGGAAGAAGGTTGCCGATGCGCTTTCGATGCCGAGTGCGACATCCGCGGCAATCGCTTCGGAAAGTCCGTGCCAGGCGCCGCCATAGGCCGCCGCCAGCAAAATTAGCAAGAGGCTTTTGCTAATCGTGCCGATGACACGCCAGTTGGCCGCCAACCAGACGCCCGCGAACACGATCGCGGCGCCCAGGCCGAGCCCGCCCGTCAAGGCGAGGAGCAGCATGCCGGATTGTTCCGCCATAGCGTCACATGCCGATCATTGGGGTTGCGGAGTGGTCCATCCTGTCACCGCGTCGGTGCGTTGTGTGATTTTCAGTATAGACCGATAGACGAATTTCTGCGCACGCCTTGGGTTAAAATTTTTTGCGGACACGGTGTGTGCGAACCGCGTCCAATTTCATTGCTGTGCCGCCGCGTAGACCGATATGCTCCGAGGACACACGGTTCGTTCGGCCAATCCGGCGGAGAGCACCTCGGGAGAAGACCATGGATTTTGGATTGAAAGACAAAACGGCAATCGTGGCTGGCGGATCGCGCGGCATCGGCAAGGCGATTGCCCTGGAACTGGCCCGCGAAGGGGTCGACGTTGCCTTGACGGCGCGTTCGATCGGTCCGCTCAAGGAAACCGCGGAGGAGATCGCCGGCGAGACGGGCCGCAACATCATCGCCTTCTCCTGCGACGTGAAGGACCGCAAGGCGGTCGACGAGATGGTCGATCAGGCGGCCGAGGCGCTCGGCGGCCTCAATATCCTCGTCAACAGCGCATCCCTGCCGGGTGGGTCGCCGAATGCGGTCGGGCGCATCGACACGATCGTCGACGAAGATTTCCTGGATGACTTCAATACGAAATATCTCGGCGCGCTGCGCTTGACCCGGGCGGCGATCCCGCATCTGAAGAAGGCGGGTTGGGGCCGCATCATCAACATCAGCGGCGTGAACGCCCGCACGCCGGGTAATTTGAGCGGCGGCGCGCGGAACACCTCATTGGTTCATTTCACGCGGACGATGGCGCTGCAATTGGGCCGCGACGGCATCACCGTCAATTGCATTCATCCTGGCGCCACCCGCACCGAGCGGACCGCCGTGCAGCTCGCCGAACGGTCCAAGAAAACCGGCGATTCGCCCGAGCTGATCGAAAAGCAGGATTATGCGGAGGGCGCCCCCCGGACCAATGCGATCGGCCGCATGGTCGACGCGTCCGAGGTCGCCTATGTCGCGGTTTTTCTCGCGTCCAATCAGGCCTGCGCCCTGACCGGCGAGTTGCTGGTCCCGAACGGCGGCGCCGGAAACGCGGTGTATTACTGAAGCGGTATTTTTTGCTGTCGCATCGCACCAGCCCGCTCCCTCTCCCGGCCACCCAATGCAATTATCCTGTGGGTGGCCGGGAGAGGGAGCGGGCCGGTGCAGCACCGGAGAAGGAAGAGGTTTCCAGTACCGGAAACCTCAGGACAGGTATTCTCCGCCGTTGACGTGCAGCATCTGTCCGGTAATGAAGCGCGAGGCCGGCTGGCAGAGAAAGGACACCGCATTCGCGATGTCGGTCGGTTCGCCCATGTAGCCGACCGGCGCGGCGTTGGGAACGTTCTTCGGGTGCGGGCCCGCCGACGCCGGGCGCTCGCCGCCGATCAGGCCGACGCACACCGTGTTCACGGTGATGCCCTTTTCGCAGAATTCGCTCGACAGGCTGCGCGTCATGGCGTCGAGGCCGCCCTTGCCCGCATGCACGTGAACCCGCTCCGCATAGCCCACGTAATTGCCGACGCCGCTAATGTTTACGATCCGGCCCCATCCCTGATCGACCATATGGGGCAGTACCGCTCGCGAGCAGAGAAACGCGCCGTCGAGAATGATGTGCACGATGCGATGCCATTCCTCGAAGCTCAGCTCCAGCGTGGGGACGCGGCCGCGGTCGGCGGCGTTGTTGACGAGAATATCGATATCGCCGAGATCGCGAGAAATGGCGCCGACCATGTCGGTCACCCCTTTTTCGTCGGTCACGTCGGCGATGTAGACCCCGGCCTTGACGCCAAGCGCTTCCAGCTCGGCCTTGACCGCTTCGGCTTCATCGACCGAGCGCCGCGTATTGATCGCGACCGAGGCGCCATGCCGCGCCAGCTCCAGGGCGCTCGCCCGGCCCGACCGGCGGACCGCGCCGGTCACCAAGGCGACCTTTCCCGCGAGCGGCTTTGCGTTGTTTGCTGCCATGTTTGCTTCCTCCCGATTTTTCGATTTGCGCGCGACGCCAATGTTCGGGCCAGCATGGGCCATAATCTCCGTCGTGCGCAAACCGCCCGAGTCATGCCGCCAAATTCCGGCCCCGCTTGACAGCGCCCCGGCTCTCGATGGGGACTGACCGGCGATCGAGCACACCGACGGAGCGATGGGCCATGGTGCAGCACGCCGCCGAATTGCGTGAAGAAGGACAGGCGCCGGCCGGTTTCGCGCAGCCGTTACAGGCGTCATCGTGCCCGGCGACGGTTTGATTGAGGCGATAGGTTCGCGAATTACCGGGAACGCAATGTGACCGCGATGGTAGACTTATGCTGATATGGCCATGTCACCTCGGCGAAACCACAAGCGGGACAGTGTATAGCCCGGAATGATCGACATTTTCTTCATCGTCAAACTGAGCCATCGCATCGTTGGCGGGGTTTTCGGCGGCATCGGTTCCCGCATGGCAATTTTCATGGCCGTCCTTATGACATGCTTGGTCGTGCAGGGGTGTTCCGTCGTCGATCAGGTCGGCGGCGATTTCCACAAATCCCCGACCAAGGCGCTGAGTCCCGAAGCGCAAGCGCTCGTGGACCGGGCTTTCAAGGGCGTACGGGCCGGTGATCTTCGCGACTTCCACACCCATTTGATCGGATTGGGTTCGGCGCGCTGTGACACCGGCGTCAATCCCAAGATGCTCACATGGATCCACCCGTTGAAGCGGATCGAAGCGCTCGTCTATTTGAGCGCCGCCGGTGTCGAAAATGAGCAAGATGTCGATGCGGAGTATCTGGCGCGGCTGGTCGCGCTGATCAAAGCGATGCCCAAACGCGGCAAATTCCATTTGCTGGCGATCGATTGGCATTACGACGCGCAACATCGGCGCAGTGCCGAAAAAACAACATTTTTTGTCGCTAACGAGTGTGTTGTTGAACTGGCCAACGACCCCCGCTACAGGGGGCTCTTCGTTCCGGTCATTTCCGTCCACCCGTATCGGGCCGATGCGGTCCAGATATTGGAACGGTGGGCGAAGAAGGGCGTCAGATACGTCAAATGGCTGCCCAACGCCCAGGGCATGGATGCCGGCGACCCGGCCATCGACGACTATTACAAAACGATGATCCGGAACAATCTGATCCTCCTCACTCATGTGGGAGAGGAAAAAGCCGTCGACGCCGACGAAGATCAGGCGTTGGGGAATCCGCTTTGTTTCAGGCGGCCGCTCGACATGGGTGTCAAGGTGGTCATGGCGCACTCCGGGAGCCTGGGAAAAAGCGTTGATATCGACTCGCCCGGGTCGGCAAAGCGGGAATGGAACTTCGAACTGTTCGTGCGGCTGATGCGGGAGGAGCGCTACCGTAAGAACCTGTTCGGCGAGATTTCCGCCATGACCCAGCACAACCGGCTGACCGAAAGGCCGAAGGAGGACGCCCCGCTGGTCCAATTGTTGCGGCACGCCGACCTGCGCGGCATGCTCGAGACGCGGTTCGTCAACGGCAGCGATTATCCGTTACCCGCGATCAACATCCTGGTTCGCACCAGGACGCTTGTCGGAATGGGAATGTTGACGCCGCAGGAACGGACGGCATTGAACGAAATCTACCGCCGCAACCCGTTGGAATACGATTTTGTGGTGAAGCGCACCCTCCGCTGGCCTTCCGCCGAAGAGACGCCGGACGATAAGGCGCATCCTCGCGCGCGCGCCATACGGCTTCCCGATGGACTATTCCGAATTCCGCCCGGGCTGGAGAAACCCTATCCTGCCGATCTGATCGGACAGCTGGACGATCCGAAGTTTATTGACGGTCTCAGTAAGATCCGTTGCCGGCGTTAGGGAGCGCATTGTCCGCTCGAAGCGGTGTCCGCTTTCGTTTTGGACCTTTGCCATACCGCCAATCTCTGGCCCCGCTTGACAGCGCCATGGATCTCGACGTGCACTGTTCGGCGACACTTCAAACCAGGGGAGCAACGGGCCGTGCTGCAGCAAGCCGAAGATTTCCGTGAAGAAGGGAAGGCGCTGTACCGCCTGCTCGATACGTTGAGCGCGGACGACTGGCATCGTCCGACCTTGTTCAAGGACTGGACGGTCAACGACGTCATTCAGCACATTCATGCGGGCGATCTGAACGCCATGCTGTCGGCAACCGATCCGGCCGGCTTCACCGCCTTGCGCGCCGACATCGCGGCGCAGCGCGCGTCGGGGCTCAGCCGGGTGGAGGAGACGCGGCGGCGCCTGGAGAATATCGAGGGACCGGCGCTGCTCACACGCTGGATGGCGAGACTGGAAGA
>JAOTYV010000170.1 GCA_029861675.1 Alphaproteobacteria bacterium | reverse complement strand
TTCGCCGGCATCCGGCTGCGAAATCAGGAGTTCGTCGAGATTGACGCCGAGCTTCTTGGCATAAGACGGGTCGAGCGCATGTTCGGCGTCGATAAAGGCGCAGGTTCCGCCGAGTTTCTGCGCTTCGGCCAGCACATGCAGCGACAGCGTGGTCTTGCCCGAGCTTTCCGGCCCGTAGATTTCGACCACCCGGCCGCGCGGCAAGCCGCCGATGCCGAGCGCGATATCGAGACTGAGCGACCCCGTTGGCACGGATTCGATCTCGACCACCTGATCCTGCTGGCCGAGCTTCATGATCGAGCCCTTGCCGAAATTGCGTTCGATCTGACCCAACGCGGCGTCCAACGCTTTCTGCTTGTCCATGGTGTCCTTTTCGACGAGGCGCAAGGCCGGGTTTGTTGCGGCCGACATTTTCGACATGAGGTGCGTACTCCTTATTCCACAGGCGCCTTGGCTATGCAACACGGCGCGGTGCAACCGAATGTGTTTCTGCAACCACTATGTACTGGTTTTGTTCCTATGCGCAAGTTCTTTTTTTGTTCTCCTTTAGTAACCATGAATTACCGGGACGGAACACAGTCATATAGGATCGCCGCGCGGGGCGCCGCCGGATACGGGTAGGGTCGAAAATCGCGGTCTGTCGAAGGATAGAGCGGCTCCGGTATTCGTCGCTGGAATTCCCAGTCTCGCCGGCCGATAGTAGACGCCTCTCTCCGCCAACCAGCAGGCACGGATTCATGAGCAAGGCATTGGCCGCACTCTCCCTCGTCCTCATTGTCCTTTGCGGCGGGCCGGCGGCGGGCCAGGAGCCGCGCACACGGCTCTTCGAATTCGAGACATCCGCCGAAAAGACCGTGCCCGACGGCTTCGTGACAGGTATGACCGGACGGGGGAAAACAACCGAGTGGGCCGTGCGGGCCGTCGACGGCAACCGCGTGCTCGCCCATATCGGATTCTGGGACGAGGACCCGGACGGCGTCTTCCCGGTGTGCTGGGTAAAACAGTCGTCGGCGCGGGACCTGACGCTGAGCGTACGGCTCTTTCCGGTTCGGCCGCCCGCGGACATCCCGCAAGCCCATCACGATGGGGCCGGCATCGTGGTCCGGTTCAAGAATCCGGATAATTATTATTTGCTGCGCGCCGTACCCCACGAAACGCGGGTCCGCCTGTACAAGGTCGTGAAGGGGAGACGCTCCACGCTCGCGGGCAGGAACCTCGACGTTGCGCTCGGCACCTGGCACGGCCTCACGCTACGGGCGCGCGCGAACGTGTTTACCGCTTCTTTCAACGGCAAGGAACTGTTCCGCCACAGGGACGATACCTTCACGGACGCGGGCGCGTTCGGCCTGTGGTCCAAACCGAGCAACGTGACCTATTTCGACGACCTGAAAGCTGTGATCGTTGATTGATCCATGCCCGGCTGTCGCGCCAAGTACTCCGTCGCTTAAGCGTTCCTTCCCCGCGCATAGGCCGCCGCCTCGCGGCCGGCGACGCGGCCGAAGGTGGCGCCGGCCATCAGCCCGGTGCCGCTGGCGTAGTTGTGGAAGTACAGCCCGCCGACCATCTCGCCCGCCGCATAGAGGCCGGCGATCGGCCGGCCCGCCGCGCGCTCCACCGCCGTCTTGGTGCTGACCTTGACGCCGCCGAAGGTGAAGGTCACGCCGGCGGTCACCGCATAGGCATCAAAGGGCGGCGTATCCAGCGGGTTGGCCCAGTTCGACTTGTTGAGCGACAGCCCCTCGGTGCAGCGCCCGTCATGCACGTTCGGGTCGAACGGAATGTCGGTGCGGCAGGCGGCGTTGAACTCCTCGACCGTCTTGATGAAGCGCTCGGCGTTCACCCCTTCCAGTTTCTCGGCCAGCTCGGGGATGGTATCGGCCGAGACCTTGGTGATGCGGCGGATGTGGTATTCGCTGCGCAGCAGATGCTGCACCTTCTGATCGAAGATCTGCCAGGCGAACATGCCCGGCTGCTGCAGGATTTCGCCGCCATAGCGCGCGTAGCAGTAGCTGTGAAAATCCTCGCCCTCGTCGCGGAAGCGTTCGCCGTTTGCATTGACGACGATGCTGAACGGCACGTTGTGCTTCTGGAACTGATCGCCGATGTCGAGGTCGCCATAGGGCGGCGCGTTGAGGTCCCAGGCCACCGCGTGACAGCCCGACCAATGGCCATAGGGCTTGGCGCCGATCGCGAGCGCCATCTCCAGCCCCTCGCCATTGTTGTATTCGGTGCCGCGCACCTTGGCGAGGTCCCAGCCGGGGCCGAGATAGCGGGCGCGCATTTCCTGGTTCGATTCGAACCCGCCGCAGGCGAGCACCACCGCCTTGGCTTCCAGATCGTGCGTCGCGCCCTGGTGACGGCAGCGCACGCCGTAAACGCCGCGCTCGCTGTCGTGCAGCAAGTCGGTCGCGGTCGCCTCATAGAGCACGCGGATGCCCGCCGCCTCGGCCTTGTCGTGCAGCGTCTGCACCAGCTGCTCGCCGCCGCCGTTGATGCGCAGCGCCAGCCCGCCCCAGAACTTGAACTTGCCGTCGACCTTGAAGGCCTGGCGGCCGGTCGCCGGGATCAGGTCGATGCCGTGCGTGGTCATCCACTTGGCGGTCTCGAAGCTGTTGGTCACCAGCACCTCGATCAGGTCGGCGTCCGAGCGGTACTGGGTCATGCGGAAGATGTCGTCGTAGTACTGGTCGTGCGTGTAGGTGCCGAAATCGATGTTGTCGAGATCCTCGTCGGCCAGGCTCGGGCAGAGCTGCATCAAATCGTCGACGCCGTTATAAGCGAAGCGGAAGGCGCCGCCGGTGAACGCGGAGTTACCGCCGCGCGAGTCTTTCGGCGCGGTCTCCAGCATCAGCACGCGCGCGCCATGCTCCACCGCGGACAGCGCGGTGCAGGTCGCGGCGTTGCCCGCGCCGACCACGATGACGTCCACATCCGATGTATCGATCTTGCTCATGCCCCGATTTCTCCCTGTTGGCCGGTTTGCGCCCACTTATAGCAAACCTTGTACGGGTGTCGTCCAGTGTTGGGCAATAGTTCGACCTAGTCCGATCGTCGCGGCCGCCGCCAAAAGAGGTGCGGCAAGATAACCTCCGGACGCGGGTCATGCCGCTATGCTCGGAAATTAGGCTTGTGCTAGGGTTCCGAAAAGATCGCCCAACGGGCCGGCTCATCGGCGCGCGGGGTAAAACAGGGATCAGGCGGGAAACATGGCCTTCGCGGGCTTCGCTATTGGACGATGGGCCGCATTTTTCGGCGGATTGCCGCGCTACGCGGTTCTCATCGCCGTGTTCCCGGCCCTGGCCGCGTGCCAGACGGCCCATCCCGATTGGGGCAAGGGACCGGTAACCCTGTCGCCCGGCGTCCAGCAGGGCTTCAACCGCTATATGAAAAGTCCCTTGGGCATGGCCTTCGCCGTCACCGTCGATGGCCGTCAAGGCGGCTTCGTCTATTGTACGGCGGGTCACGCGCTGGATTGCGGCGACGGGTATGAAGCCGCGCTGGACCAGTGCCGGCGCCTCGCCAAGGGCCGGATCGCCTGCAAGATTCTGGCGGATCTGCATGAGGTCGTCTGGCAGGGACCGGTGAAGATGGCCACGACCGCGCAGATGATGCTGTTGGCGCGGTCGGAAGAAGCGACGTTTTGTTATGACGACGCCACCAAGAGCCACTACGCCGTCTCCGGCAACTGCATGGCGGACGACCAGCTCTCGAGCCGCGCCGACTTCGCGGCGGGGCTGAAGCGGGAATTGCCGGTCTACTGCCGCAAGCATGACACCCCTCTCTATTACCAGGGCAAGGGCGGCTGCGTACCGGGCGATGCGATGGCAAGCAAGGCGGAATTCGAACGAAACCGCCGATTTTGCAGAAGCCGCCGCGACAAGCGTTTCTACGAGACAATCGGCACATGCCACGCCGGCGACATCACCGTCCCGCGCGACGAATTCCTGAACGCAACCGCGGATTCGATCCGGTAAGGACGGTAATGGTCTCCCCTCTCGCACACGCGTCCGCAGGGACGCCCGGCCGGACGGCCGGACGAACCGGCCGATTCCTCGTCGCTGCCCTTCTGCTCGGCGTGCTGACCGCCGGCTGCGAAACCACAAGCAGACCAATTTCGGGGATGGGCAATGCCGCCGGATCGTTCACGCTGGGCGGCCGGCAGGTCCCCCTGCCCGCCGGCGATTGGCATGTCGCGGCGCGGCGCGCCTATAAATCGCGGCTCGGCGTCGCCATGGCCGACGCGGTCCTGATCCGCGGCGATCATCACCGTGTCGACGGCGTCGTGCTGATCACGACCAACCGGCGGGCCGGCGGCAAACGGGGCTGGCGCCGAGCGGCATTTTGCGACGCCGCCAAACCCGTCAATCGGGAAATCCATGCCAACCGGACCGGCGGCAAGCAGGATTGCTGGGCCTTGCAACACGGTCCCACCGGGCTGCACGATCCCGCGGATCCAACGCTGGCGAAACTCGCCGACTACGCGGCGCATGACGGGCTGACACTGTTCGATACCGGTGCGACGATTCGCTACCGCCTGGCCGGGAACCAGGATTTGATGCAGGTCACCTACATGTTCGACTCGCCGGCGGCCGAGCGGTCGACGATGCGGCACTGGGCCGAGGCATGGCACGTCAAGGTGCGCCTCGGCTACCATGGCATTCTCGACCAGCGGCCGGCGCCGTCGATCCAGCCGGTGATCAGCGCCGCCGGCGCCGCACCAGCGCCGCCCGACGACCGTACGACGCGGATCGGACTCGCCTTGCCGTCGCCGGGATTGCCGCTCGCGTCGGTGCGCGGCATCATCGGCGACGTGCCGCGAAACGACGCGATGACGCTCGACCTGATCCATAGGAATTTCGAAAAGGTCGTCTTCCAGACCGAATATGGCGGCCCGGTCGGCTGGGTGCGGAAATGGAACACCCATCCGATCATCCGCTATCAAAAGGATTTCGATCCGGCCGCCGTCGCCGCGTTGCGCGAAACCGTCGGCACGCTCGCGGCGGTCACGGGGCTGCGTCTCAAGCTGCAGCCGGTGGCGCCGGATTATTTCGACCGCCGCGGCGAGCATTTCATCCGCGACAACATCACCCTGCTGCGCCCGACCGGCGGGACCGTCGGCAATGCGTGCTACGGCGAGGCGAAATTCGCGCGCGACGGGTCGGTCGTGGTCGGCGCCGTCTATATCAGCCCCGGCTTCGACTACGTGCCGGTCCGGGAATGCGTGATGGAGGAATTCGCGCAACTGCTCGGTCCGATGAACGACACCGCGCTGATCCACCAATCGATGTTCAACGACCAGACCAACGGCATCGTGTCCTGGCTGACCTGGTATGACGCCATCCTGTTGCGCACGCTGTACGACGAACGGCTGCAGCCCGGCATGCCGAAGGACGAGGCCCTGCCGATCGCGCGGCGCATCATCCGGTCGCTGCTGGCCGAATTGAACCACCGCCCGCCGCGCCACCTCAGTTTCGGCGCCGCCCCTGTTCCGCGCTGATCGCAACCCGACTATGCTGTGACGAGACAACCGGCGGACGCGACAAGCGCGGCGCCATCACGGGGGCAGCTCGATGACCACGAACACGCCGAAACGCATCGCCATCCTGGGATTCCATCTCGAAGCAAACCGGTTCGCGGCGCCCTGCGGCGAGGCCGAGTTCACCAAGCGCGGCGTCTGGTACGGCGACGCCATCAGCGACGGCGCGCGCCAGCCGACGCCCTCGATCGACAGCGCGATCTGCGGCTTCTACAAGGTTATGGACGATCACGACGCGTGGGAGCCGGTGCCGGTCGCCTTCGCCGCCGCCTTCCCCGACGGCCCGGCGGAACAGAAGTTTTTTGAGAAATTGCTGGCCGATATGCGCAAGGGGCTGGAAGCGGCCGGGCCGCTCGACGGCGTCTATTGCTGCGAACACGGCGCCGGGCTGGCGGTCGGCCATGACGACCCGGATGGTGAGGTGTTTGCGCTCGCGCGCGAGATCGTCGGCCCGGACGTGCCGGTGATCGCGACCCTCGACCTGCACGCTAACATCAGCCAACGCATGGTCGACAGCGCCGACACGATGATCTCGTATCGCACCAACCCGCATGTCGATTCCTATGAACGCGGCCAGGAAGCGGCGCGCACCATGCTGGACATCCTGCACGCCGGGCTGCAACCGGCGATGGCGTCGATCCGGCTGCCGCTGGTCGGCCCATCGGTGACGCTGCTGACCGCCGCCGGCCACCCTTACGGCGACCTGATCCGGCTCGGCCACACCAAGCTCGGCCCCGACATCATGAACGTCTCGATCACCGGCGGCTTCGCGTTTTCCGACACCGACCGTAACGGCATGACGATCACCGTCACCGCGCGCGGCGACACGGCGAAGGCGCAGGCGGTGGCGCGCGAGCTGGCGATCGCCGGCTGGGCGGACCGGGAACGCTACCAGCCGCGTATGACCAGCCTGGAAGACGCGACGAAACGGGCGCTGGAAACGGCGGCCGACCCGTCCCGCCCCAATCTGCTGTTCTGCGATCCCGCCGACAATCCCGGCGGCGGCGGCCGCGGCAACACCACCTACATCCTGAAGGCCTTCGCCGAAGCGGGCGTGACGGATGCGCTGTTCGGCGTGTTCAACGACCCGCCCGCGGTCGACGCCGCCTTTGCCGCCGGCGAGGGCGGAAGCTTCCACGCCAAATTCAACACCGCGGAGGCTCAGGAATTCTCGCACCCCTGGGAAGCGGACGCCGAGGTGCTGAAACTGTCGGACGGCGATTTCGCCGGCGACTACGGCATGGTGAAGGGCCGCCAGGTGAGCCTCGGCCGGTCCTGCCTGCTGCGCGTCGGCGGCATCCGCATGGTGGTGATCTCGATCCGCCAGCAATGCCTGTCGAACGATTTCTTCACCCATTTCGGCGTCGACGCGGCGGCCGCGCGCTGCACCGTGGTTAAATCGCGCGGCCATTTCCGCGCCGGGTTCAAGCACCTGTTCCCGCCCGAACAGATCGTCGAGGTCGACGTACCCGGCCTCACCTCGAACAATTTGAAGAATTTCGACTGGCAGCACATGCCCCGCCCGGTCTACCCGATGGACCCGGAGACGAGTTGGGAACCGCCGCTTTAAAGGCGTCTTCAAATCGCTGACCTTCGCGAAGTTTTTGGATCAGATCGTCAAGTCCTGTGCGCCCCGCCCGATCGTACCAAGCCTTCACCTCCCGATAGGCCGAGGCATAGGTGCCCCGACCCTGCTTTCCGGAAGCCGCAAGCCATTGACCGGGAGAAACAAGTTGCCGCACATCATTGCCAGACATATCCGTCGGCGCGGGTGGCCCCAGATAACGAGGATCATCGGAGACAAGAACCGCCAGCCCTTCATCAAACCATGCCGGCAAACGGCGCATTGTGGTCCACATACCGAGACGCGCATGGAGTTCGATGTGAGCAAGCTCATGGATTGCAATTGCGTTATCCAGCCCGCGCGGCGAGAGGCGGATGGCGACCGCACCGAAGGCCGCACCCCGCGCTGTCTTTACGCCGAGGCGCCGGTAACACTCCTCGGTCGAACAGGCGAAAATCATCGGATGTGCCGACAATTCACCGAAGAATGTCTCAACAGCCGAGATCGACATTCCGAGGTGAGCAACGACTTGGATACGTTTGCCGGCGGGCATGGCCCTGTTGACGTAGACGTTTCCGCCAACTCTTTCGAAGCCCATACAGGACGGGCACGCAATCGCGACTATCGCAGGCTGAAAAAATAGCAGCGCCGCTGCACTTAGGATGGTCAACGTCAAACAAAACCAAAGAAAGCGCCGCAGCATCAGTTTTCCAAATCTCCAATGTCGGAATCCCGGCCCGGACTCCATTCGACGTCGCGTGATCCGGGCTTAAGCGCCGCGCCTAAACGGCGATCTGAAACCGGCCTGACGTAAAATAAAATGGCCGAAATCTCCAGGAACAGTCGATCACGGCTGGGGCACGGCCCACCAGCGGGAATTTCGTACTGCTCGACCATTGATTCCAATCAACGCGCCGGTACCGTACATGCAGTAGCCTTATAATTATAGCTGACGCGGAGTGCGCCATGGTTCGGGACGCGACGTTTATCTGGAACGAACTCGTCACGAATGAGGAACCGAAATGCGGCGCGTTTTATAGCGCGCTGCTCGGTTGGACGCGCAAAGAGGTTGATATCGGGCCCGCGGGCACTTACACGGTCTTCCAAAAAGACGGCGAGGACGTCGCAGGCATGATGCGCCCGGCGACAGAATTTTCCCGCGCCCGCCCGCCGTTCTGGTCGGCGTATATCGCCGTCGACGACATCGATGCCTGTGCCGCCCGTGTCGCCGCGCTGGGCGGACAGATCATCGCGGAGCCGGAGGACATCCCCGACGTGGGGCGCGTCTGCATGCTCACCGATCCATGCGGGGCGCCGGTGTGTCTCATGACCCCTGTGAGCAAGGCGGGGCAGACCGCCCAATGAAGAAAATCGATCTCAAGAAGGACCTCAAGCATCTCTATGGGGCGGCGGCGAAAACCATCGCAATCGTCGATGTGCCGGCGATGAATTTCCTGATGATCGACGGGCAAGGCGACCCGAACACGTCGGACGACTACCAAGGCGCCGTCGAGGCGTTGTATGCGGTCTCCTATGCGGCGAAGTTCATGATCAAGAAAGGTTCGGCGGCCATCGACTATGGCGTGATGCCCCTCGAAGGGCTGTGGTGGACCGATGACCCGGCGCAATTCAGCCCCGACAACAAGGGCATCTGGAAATGGACCGCAATGATCATGCAGCCGGAGTGGGTGACCGCGACGCTATGGGAAGAAGCCAAGGCGCAGACCGCCAAGAAGAAGAACCCGCGCGGCCTACCGAAGATGCGCTTGGAATCCTTTCGCGAAGGAAAAGCGGCGCAGATCCTGTACGTAGGGCCATACACCGAGGAGGCACCGACAATCAGCCGGCTGCATAAGTTCATCGAAGAACAAGGACTCAAGCGCTGCGGGCGGCACCATGAGATTTACCTCAATGATCCCAGACGCACGGACCCGGCGAAGTTGAGAACCATCCTCCGCCAACCCGTCGCTGCGCCGGGAACTGTTGCCGCGTCCACGCACGACTCTCACGGGCAGCCGTCGCGGAGCACATAGTGCGGGTGGGTCGGGTTGTAGATATTTGTAGCCCCCGTTATCGAAAGCCTGACCTCCTCCCGAAGGTGTTTTGCGGCGCTGCGGCGCACGCCGTCGGGAAACGTCGACGGGTCGGGGAATTGGTCAAGCGCCCTGTGTCCCAACAGCTTAAGCAGATTACCCGCCGCGTTGTTGATCAGTGCTTCTTGCGTGTTTTTCCGGTAGTTGGTGTCCAGAGCCATTTGCACAAGCGTCGGCGTGTCGTTCGGACCAATCGTGAGGGTGCAGAAAACGCCGGCCGTCGTTTTGGTGGTTGCGCGGAAACTGGGAGAAATGATTGCGTGTCCCTTCCAGGTCCACTCCAAACCATGCTCCACCGCAGTGCAGATGTCTCGCGCGCGCGGGCTGCCCTGCGTTTCGCAGTCCAGGTCGCGCGAATAGAGACTGCCCGCAGCCGGCGCGGAAGAGAACAACACCACGAGAATGACAGCTATCCGACGCACCGTTTGTGCTTCCATCCGGGCCAGCATCGCAGCGAACCGCCTTCGCCGCAGGCCCCGTCCGCTGCTTCAACGGATATTATATCACGAGACGCATCGCGGAGCCGTTTCGCCGGGAATTAAAGGGACACAATACGAATTACACTCCCGCTTCCGCCAAGAACCGGGGCACCTGGCCTGAGGCAAGCACCACCGGCGGCAGCATCACTGAAGCCCCCGTCCTCGGGTATCACCGCGAGGGGCCGGCGAATTAAGTATTGTGTCCCTTCATATTAGAGCTCGGTGGCGGTTCGGATTACCGGCGCAGCCGTTCGGCAATGCCCGCGCCGTAGGCCGGGTCGGCCTTGCTGAAATATCCCAACTGGCGCTTGACGATATCGTCGGGCACGCC
>JAOTYV010000169.1 GCA_029861675.1 Alphaproteobacteria bacterium | reverse complement strand
TTCAGACCGTCGAGCAATTGCCCGAAAAGGGCGCGGACTCCGTAATTCCGGCCGCGATGCGGTCTGAATTCCGGTTGTGGAAAAAAATCAACAACTGACACGCTTACCGTCATAAGGCCAAAAAAATGAGACTGAGAGCATCGAAGAGTCACCGTCCGCAACGCCGGAGCCAACCCGCTGCACGGCGGCGCCCTTGCGTGCCCTGTGCCGCCACAGACGCCGATGGCGTGTTGAAAGAGGCCATGGAAACCGGCCGAACCCGCCTGTTGATCATGGGAACCGTGTTGACGCTGGCGTTCGGCTGCGTCGCCGCCCGACTGGTCGACTTAACGATGTTGCGCCCCGCACAGGAGCCGCGCACCGCCGCGACGGCAGCCAAGGGCGTTATCGAAACCGAACGGGCGGAAATCGTCGACCGCCGAGGCGTCGTCCTCGCGACCGGGCTGGCCACCGCTTCGCTGTACGCCAATCCGTCGCGCGTTCTGGATCCCGATGAAACGGCGCGCCTGATTGCAACCGTCTTGCCGAACGAAAATCCGGCCAAGCTTGCCAAACTCCTGCGGCGCAAGAGCACTTTCGTCTGGCTGCGGCGCAAACTGACGCCGGACCAGCAATGGCAGATCAACCAACTCGGGCAACCGGGTCTCGATTTTTTGCGCGAGGAAGCGCGCGTCTATCCGCACGGCGAGTTAATGGCGCACGTGCTCGGCATGACGGATATCGACAACCAGGGGACGGCCGGGATCGAACGATCGTTCGACCGGCGCCTGCGCGGGCATAAGGCGCCGTTGGCCCTTACGCTGGATGCACGGGTTCAGCATGTCGTGCGCGATGCGCTGAATGCGGCGATCAAGAAACACGAGGCAATCGGCGGCGTCGGCATCGTCCTCGATATCCGCAATGGCGAGGTGGCGTCGCTCGTTTCGCTTCCGGATTTCGACAACAACCACCCCGGCAGCGCCAGCAAGGATCAAATTCGCAACCGGGCAACCCTCGGCACCTACGAATTGGGATCCACGTTCAAGATTTTCACCACCGCGATGGCGCTTGACGCCGGCGTGGTCACGCTTTCCGGCGGCTACGATGCGACCAAGCCGATCAAGATTTCCCGCTTCACGATTCGCGACTACCATGCCAAGCGGCGCTGGCTGTCGGTGCCTGAAATCTTCATGTATTCCTCGAATATCGGCGCGGCGAAAATGGCGATCGATGTGGGCGGCGAGACGCAACGGGCCTATCTCGGCCGGCTCGGGCTCATGACGCCCTCCCCCATCGAGTTGCCCGAGGTCGGCGCGCCGCAGCTCCCGAAGGTTTGGCGGCCGGTCAACACCATGACGATTTCGTATGGTCATGGTATCGCGGTTAGTCCGCTGCAGCTTACGTCCGCGGTCGCCGCGATCCTCAATGACGGCGTCTACCACGCTCCCACACTGATAAAGCGTGCGACTCCCGACCGGACGAACGACATTCGCGTCATTTCCAAGAGCACGTCGCACACTATGCGCCGCCTGCTGCGCCTGGTCGTCGATCAGGGCACGGGCCGCCGCGCCGCCGCCACCGGGTATCTCGTCGGCGGCAAGACGGGCACGTCCGAGAAACAATCCGGCCGCGGATACAATCGCCGGTCATTGATTTCGTCCTTCGTCGGCGCATTTCCAATGAATAAGCCGCGTTATGTCGTCCTGGCGCTGCTCGACGAGCCGAAGGGGACGAAGGATACGCATGGGTACGCGACCGGCGGCTGGGTTGCCGCGCCGATCGTGCGCCGCATCATCGAACGCGCCGGTCCGACCTTGGGAGTCATGCCGGTGGACGAGAAAACGCCGGCAATACACAGCGACCTGGCCATCAACCTGACAAAAGAGGGTCCCACGCTTGCGTCTTACTAGTCTGCTGGAAGCGTCCGACAGGACAAGCGCCGCAGCCGGCGCGGATATCGAGATTACCGGACTCAGTGCGGACAGCCGCAAGGTCCGGCCAGGATATTTGTTTGCCGCGTTGCCCGGCAGCCAGCATGACGGGCGGAAATTTATCGCCCAGGCAATCGATGCCGGCGCCGTTGCCGTGCTCGGACCGCCGGACCTGCAGAACGATGCGGCGGCGCCTCAAATCAAATTGATCACGGACGCCAAGCCCCGCCGGCGTCTCGCCCGCATGGCGGCGCAATTCTACGGTGCCCAGCCGGAGACCATCGCGGCGGTCACCGGGACCAACGGCAAAACGTCGGTCGCGCATTTCGCCCGGCAGATGTGGGTCGAAGACGGCAAACCGGCCGCCAGCATGGGTACCCTCGGCGTGCACGGTCCGGGGCTCGACGGCGGCGCGAGCCTGACGACGCCGGACCCGGTGGACCTGCATCGCACGCTTGCCGACCTGAAGCGCCAGGGCATCGATCATCTCGCACTCGAAGCCTCGAGCCACGGGCTCGCGCAATACCGGCTCGACGGGGTGCGGATTTCGGCCGCGGCCTTCACCAATCTGACCCGCGACCATCTCGATTACCACGGCGACGAGGCGACATACCGACACTCGAAACAGCGGCTTTTTGCCGAGTTGTTGCCCGCGCGCGGCGCGGCCATCCTCAACAATGACAGCCCCGAATGCGGCGCGTTACAGGAAATTGCCAAATCCCGAAAGCATCGCGTGCTGACCTATGGGATGAAGAGCGGCGATATTTGCTGCATGGAGGCGACCCCATCGGACGAAGGGTGGCGTCTCACCCTCTGCATCCAGGGCGAAACCTTCGAGACGGCGTTCCCGCTGCCGGGCGCCTTTCAGATCGCCAACATGCTGTGCGCGCTCGGCCTTGTCATCGCCTGCGGATCGGCCGCTGCCGCGCTGATCCCACATATCGCCACGCTGGACGGCGTCCCCGGCCGGCTCGAATGCGTTGCCCAGCGCGACGATGGCGGGGTCATCCTGGTGGATTACGCCCACACGCCCGACGCGCTTCGTACCGTGCTGACCGCGGTCCGGGCGCACGTAAAGAACCATCTGCTGGTGGTCTTCGGCTGCGGTGGCGACCGCGATGCGGGCAAACGGCCGCAAATGGGAAAGATTGCCGCCGAACATGCCGATTTCGTCTACGTCACCGACGACAATCCGCGCGGCGAAAACGCCGCCTCCATCCGGGCGGAAATCATGTTGGGTTGCCCGGACGCCCGCGAAATCGGGGACCGGCAGGACGCCATCGCCGCCGCGATCGCCGCAATGGCTGCGGGTGATATCCTGGTGGTGGCCGGAAAGGGGCACGAACAGGGACAGATCGTCGGTGATACGGTCCTGCTGTTCGACGACGCCGCGATTGTCCGGGATATCGTGCGGAGCTTCCCGTGACAGCGCTTTGGGCCCACGATCAGGCGGCATCTGCTACGGACGGCGCGGCAACCGCGCCGTGGAACGCTTTTGGCGTGTCCATCGACAGCCGAAGCCTGGAAAAAGGCGACCTGTTCGTGGCCATTCGCGGCGAGAATCACGACGGCCACGATCATGTGCGCGACGCTCTTGCCAAAGGGGCCGCCGCGGCGATGGTGGCCCGGTCCTGGAAAAACCCGCCGAGCGACGCACCGCTGTTGGTGGTCGACGATACCACGCAGGGATTGCGCGACCTCGCCCATGCCGCGCGCGACCGATCCAAAGCGTTGGCGACAGGCATCACCGGCAGCGTCGGCAAGACCGGCACCAAGGAGATGCTGGCGCTGGTGTTGGGCGCACAAGCACCGACCGCGGCCACGCGGGGCAATCTAAACAATCATTGGGGACTGCCGCTCAGCCTCGCGCGGATGCCGCGCGACACGCAGTACGGCATCTTCGAGCTGGGCATGAACCATGCCGGAGAAATCGAGCCGCTATCCCGGCTGCTGCGACCCGATCTCGCCATTATCACCACGGTCGAAGCGGTGCATCTCGAATTTTTCGAGAATGAAGAGGGCATCGCCGACGCAAAGGCGGAGATTTTCGCCGGCGTGCGCAAGTCCGGCGGCGTCATCCTGAATCGCGACAACCGTCACTTCGCACGGCTGTCGGACCGGGCCAAACGCGCCGGCATCGGCAAAATCGACAGTTTCGGCGCCGACCCGAAATCGGACTTCCGGTTGCTCGGGCTGACGCCAGACGGCAATGGCAGCCTGGTCGAGGCATCGATCGATGACGAGCGTGTGGACTACCGTCTCGGTGCCGCGGGGCGCCACCTGGCAATCAATAGTCTCGCCGTGCTGGGCGCGGTCCGGCGATTGAACGGAAATCTTCACGACGCTGCCCAAAAATTGGCGGAATTCAGTGCCATGAAGGGGCGCGGTGAACGCCGTCAAATCGAAACCGGAGCCGGTTCCTTCTTGCTGATCGATGAAAGCTACAACGCAAGCCCCGCTTCCATGCGCGCCGCGCTCGAGACGCTCGGCCAATCGGCCTGCGAACCCGGCGGCCGCCGGATCGCGGTGCTGGGCGACATGCTCGAGATCGGCGCGGCGGCGCCCGATCTGCATGCCGCTCTGGCCGACGACGTCGCGGCGAACGGCATCGACCTGGTTTTTGCGGCCGGCCCCAACATGGCGCATCTGGCGGCGGCGCTGCCCGACCGTATCGCCACCCAACACGGGCAAGACAGCGCCGCCATCCTGCCAATGGTGCTGGCGGCGGTCCGTGCCGGTGACGCGGTCATGGTGAAAGGGTCGCTCGGCAGCAAGATGATCCCGATTACGGATGCGCTGATCGCGCTCCACCGCGCCGGCGGCGCGTCCCCTGTCCCGACGCCGGAGGCATAGGTAAAACAATGCTTTACAACCTGCTGACCCCGCTGGCGGATAGTTTCCTGCCCTTCAACCTGTTCCGCTACATCACGTTCCGGACCGGCGGCGCGATCATGACGGCGCTGGTGATCAGTTTCCTGTTCGGGCCGGTTGTCATCAATTGGCTTCGAAATACGCAGAACGGCGCATCGAATATTCGCGAGGACGTTCCCGAAGGGCATCTGGCCAAGGCCGGAACGCCGACCATGGGCGGCTTCCTGATCCTGCTCGCGATCATTTTGAGCACCATGCTATGGGCCGATCTCCGCAATGGCTATGTCTGGATCGCCGTGCTCGTGACCATGGGATTCGGCGCGGTCGGTTTTACCGACGACTATCTCAAACTGTCGCGGCGCAACTCCAAGGGCCTGCCCGGACGCTTCAAGCTGTTGCTGCAGCTCGCCATCGCTTTTGCCGCGGCCATGTGGATCCTGGCGCTGACCCGCGAACCTCTTGCATCGGGCCTCGTCGTGCCGTTCTTCAAGAACGTGCTGTTCAATATGGGCTGGTTTTTCATTCCTTTCGCGATGTTCGTAATGATCGGCTCATCCAATGCGGTCAACCTGACCGATGGGCTGGACGGTTTGGCGATCGTCCCGGTGATGATCGCCGCCGGCTGTTTCGGGTTGATTGCCTATGTGGTCGGTAACGCGAATTTTTCCGAATACCTGCAGATTCAATATGTCGCCGGGACCGGAGAGCTGGCCGTGTTCTGTGGCGCCCTTGTCGGCGCAAGTCTCGGATTTCTTTGGTTTAATGCGCCACCGGCCATGGTGTTTATGGGCGACACCGGATCCCTGTCGGTCGGCGGCGCGCTCGGCGCCATCAGCGTGATAACCAAGCATGAACTGGTATTGGCGATCATCGGCGGGCTGTTTGTGCTCGAAACGGTTTCGGTGATCGTGCAAGTCGCGTCCTTCAAACTCACGGGCAAGCGCGTCTTCGCCATGGCGCCGCTGCACCATCATTTCGAAAAGAAGGGCTGGGCGGAATCAACCATCGTCATCCGGTTTTGGATCATCGCCTCGGTGCTGGCGTTGATCGGCCTGGCGACCTTGAAGTTGCGATGAGGCGGGACAGCACGCGGTGATCGATCTCTCTGCATATCGCGGCCAAACACTGGCGGTCATGGGGCTGGGTCGGTCCGGCATGGCGACCGCGCGCGCGCTCCTGCGCGGCGGCGCCACGGTGCTGGCTTGGGACGACTCCGCGGCACGCCGTGACGACGCCGGCGGCGGCGCCATCCCGGTTGCCGACTTGAACGGCGTGGACTGGTCCGGGATCGACGCGCTGGTGCTGAGCCCCGGTATTCCGCATAGCCATCCCGCGCCGCATCCGGTAGCCGCGTGCGCCCGATCGGCCGATTGCCGGATCATCGGCGACATCGAGTTGCTGGTCCGGGCGCTGCCGGACGCCCGTTATATCGGTGTCACCGGCACGAACGGAAAATCGACGACCACGACGCTGATCGGCCATTTGCTGAGCCAGGCAGGGTTAGAGGTCCAGATCGGCGGCAATCTCGGGACGCCGGCCCTGGAACTGGAGCCGCTTGGACGCGGCGGAACCTACGTGATCGAGATGTCGTCCTATCAGCTCGAGCTGACCGACCCGGTCCCCTTCGATATCGCCGTCCTGTTGAATGTCAGCGCCGACCATCTCGACCGCCATGGCGGTATGGACGGCTACGTTGCGGCGAAACGGCGGATCTTCGACGGGCAACAGGCGGGCCAAACCGCCATTCTTGGCGCGGACGACGATTTCTGTGCGGGAATCGCCGCCGCGCTGGCCGGCGACGGCCCGCAGGACGTGATCTTGATTTCAGGCCAAACGCGCGCAAAAAACGGCGTCTACGCCGTCGATCATTACCTGTACGACGACATCGAGGGCAAAAATACGCCGATTTTCGCATTGGCCGACGCCGCCGCCCTTCCCGGCACCCACAATGCCCAGAACGCCTGCGCCGCATACGCGGCGGGCCGGGCGGCCGGCATCGCGCCGGACGATATCTGCGCGGCCATGCTCAGCTATCCCGGCCTCGCGCATCGCCAGGAGCTGGTGGCCCGCATCGACGGCGTGCGCTACGTCAATGACAGCAAGGCGACCAACGCGGATGCCGCGTCGCGCGCGCTCTCCTGCTACCAGGCGATCTACTGGATCGCCGGCGGGCAGGCCAAGGAAGGCGGGTTGGATGTGCTTCGTCCGCTGTTGTCGCATATCCGGCACGCGTATCTGATCGGCGAAGCGGCGCCGGCAATCGCCGAATTTCTCGACGGCCGCATCGACTGCACGATCAGCGGCGATCTCGACAGCGCGGTGACGAGCGCGCACGGCCTTGCCCAACGCGACGTGGCGGAAGACCGGGTCGTGCTGCTGTCGCCCGCCTGCGCGTCCTTCGACCAATTCCCGAATTTCGAAGCACGCGGCGATTCCTTCTGCAAATCGGTTGCCGCGCTCTCCGGCAGTGCCCGTCAAGTCTACCGTGATGGGGTGGCGGCATGATGGTCGCGCTTGCCCGGACCGACACATCCGTTTTCGGACGATGGTGGTGGACCGTCGACCGATTGAGCCTGTTCATGCTGTGCGCCTTGCCGGGGTTCGGCCTCATTCTCGCCGGCACAGCGAGCCCGGCGGTCGGCGAAACCCATTATGGCGATCCGCTGCACTTCATCCTGCGCCAGGCGATGTTCGTGCCGCCGGCACTGGCGATCATGCTGCTAATCTCGATGATGACGCCGCGGCAGGTGCGGCGCTTCGCGGTTATCGGGTTCCTGCTGGCGGTCGCCGCGTTGATTTTGACCATTCCGTTCGGCCACGAGGTAAAGGGCGCGCGCCGCTGGTTGCGCCTTTTCGGGTTCTCCCTGCAAGCGTCCGAATTCGTCAAGCCGGTCTTCGCGGTTACCGCCGCGTGGATGTTCGCGTCCCAGCGGATGGACGGGCAGGTTCACGGCAACGCCATTTCCGCGACGCTCTGCGCCATCGTCGTCCTGCTGCTGCTTGGCCAGCCGGACGTCGGGCAGGCGGCGGTCGTGACGTTGATTTGGTTCAGCCAATGGTTCCTGGTTGGCCTGCCGATGATCTGGGTCGCCCTGTTCATGGCGCTCGGCATCGCCGGCATTGTCGCCGCCTATTTCATCTTTCCCCATGTGGCGAACCGGGTCGACGGCTTCTTCGATCCGAGCGGCGCCGGCGGCTATCAGGTCAAACGGGCCACCGAAGCGTTCATGAATGGCGGGTTGTTCGGCACCGGACCCGGCACCGGAACGGTCAAGTCGGTGCTGCCGGACGCGCATGCGGATTTCGTTTTCGCCGTGGTCGGCGAAGAATTCGGCCTGATCGCCTGCCTGCTGCTGGTTTTGGTATTCGCCGTGATCGTTTTGCGCGGATTCATGCGGGTTTTTCAGAACACCGACATGTTCATCGTGCTGGCGTCGACCGGGCTGCTGGTCCAGTTCGCCCTGCAGACGCTGATCAACATGGCATCCTCGGTGAACCTGATGCCGCCCAAGGGAATGACGCTGCCGTTCCTGTCCTACGGCGGGTCCTCGGTGTTCGGCATGGCGATCGCCATGGGAATGCTGCTGGCGCTCACGCGCCGCCGTCCGGGAGAACAGGGATGAACGCGGCAGATCGCCCCATCTTGCTCGCCACCGGCGGAACCGGCGGCCATGTCTTCCCGGCGCAGGCTTTGGCCGGAGCGCTGATCGACGCCGGCCACCGCATCGCGCTGATCACCGATCGCCGCGCCACGGCAATGGACGGCCCGCTCCAGCACGCCGACGCCTACCGGGTCAACGCCGCCGGCATCAGCGGCCGCAACATCCTGCGCAAGATCGCCGCGGTGGCGCGCCTCGGTATCGGATATTTCCAGGCGCGCGACATCATTCGAACGATCGACCCGAAAGTCGTCGTCGGGTTCGGCAGCTACGCGTCCGTTCCCGCCATGGCGGCGGCGATCCGGCTGCATCATGCCACCGTTATCCACGAACAGAACGCCATTCTCGGGCGCGCCAACCGGTTCCTCGCCTCGCGGGTGACCCGCATCGCGACCGCATTCAAGACCGTCGGCAACTTGCAGGATGAAAATCGCGACAAGGTCGTTTGGACCGGTAATCCGGTGCGCCCGGACATCGTCTCGATCGCCTCGAAGCCCTATCCGGCGATCGACGAGGGCGGAGAGGTCCGGCTGTTGGTTTTCGGCGGCAGTTTGGGCGCGACCGTGTTTAGCGAGGTTGTACCGAAAACCTTGGCGGCTCTTCCCGAAACCCTGCGCAATCGGATTCGTGTCGTGCAGCAATGCCGCAAGGCGGATCTCGAAGATGCACAAGCCCTCTACCGGCAGTGCGGCATCAAGGCCGAAATCGCGCCATTTTTCGATGACCTGCCGGATCGCCTGGCGACCGCGCATCTGGTTATCTGCCGATCCGGCGCTTCGACCATCGCCGAGCTGACCGCCGCCGGGCGGCCCGCCATTTTGGTCCCCTACCCGCACGCGACCGACGACCACCAGACCCGCAATGCGGAAGGTCTGTGCGATGCCGGCGGCGGCTGGCTGATCCCGCAACAAGCGTTCAATGACGAAAGCCTGGGCGCGCGCCTGACCACCCTGCTGGCGGATACGCGCGCGCTCCGCACGGCGGCGATGTGCGCCGGCCGGATCGGGGTTCGCGACGCCACCACGAAACTCGCCGACGTCGTGACCGGTCTGCTGTCGCCGGGCGAGAGCGCCGCATCGGGAGTGAGCCAATGAGGTCGATGCCGCTGACAATCGGAACGATTCACTTCGTCGGGATCGGCGGAATCGGCATGTCCGGCATTGCCGAGGTCATGCACAATCTCGGCTACCGCGTGCAAGGCAGCGATATTTCCGATAATCCCAACGTGGCGCGCTTGCGGTCGCTCGGGATCAAGGTTGCGATCGGGCACGATCCGGCGAATTTAGGCGAGGCCCAGGTGACGGTCGTGTCGACCGCGGTGAATCCGGACAATCCGGAAGTCGTCGCCGCACGCGCCGCTTTCATTCCGGTGGTGCGGCGGGCGGAAATGCTGGCCGAGCTGATGCGCCTGAAATGGTCGATCGCGGTGGGCGGCACCCACGGCAAAACGACGACAACGTCGATGGTCGCGGCGATCCTGGACGGCGCCGGCTTCGATCCCACGGTCATCAACGGCGGCATCATCAACGCCTACGGCACCAATGCACGCATCGGCGATGGCGACTGGATGGTTGTCGAGGCCGACGAA
>JAOTYV010000007.1 GCA_029861675.1 Alphaproteobacteria bacterium | reverse complement strand
CGGCAAGCCTTCGTTCTTTTGCAGCTCGGCGAGCGGCCGCAGACGTCCGGACAGCGTTTGTTCGACCAGCACCGCGAGTTTCGCCAGCTTGTCCGGCCGCGCGAAAGCCCCGCCGTCGGCGTCCTGCACCAGGAAGCTGTCGAGCGCCATGCCGCTGTTCAAGGTGTGGATCTTGGCATCGACGATGTTCGCTCCGGAGACCGCGAGCGCGCCGGCGATGCGGCTGAACAGGCCCGGATGGTCGGCGGTATAGATCGTGATTTCGGTGACCCCGCGGTCCGTGTCGACGCGGCGGTCGATCGCCAGCGGCAGCCCGGCCAGATCCGTCTCCCGGATGAACCGGGCGTGGCGCTCCAGGGTGCCGGCGTCGTAGGACAGCCAATAGCCCGGATGTCCGCTGGCCAGATGCTCTTCGACCGCCTCGTTTGGCCAATCGGACAGCGCGCCGCGCAATTTCCCGGTCACGGCAGCGGCCAGGTCGTCGCGGCCTTCCGAGGCGCTGCCCCCGTCCATCAGCGCTTCCGCCCGGCGGTACAGTTCGCGCAGCAGCGTCGCCTTCCAGTTGTTCCAACGCCCCGGTCCGACCGCGCGGATATCGGCGACGGTAAGGCAGACCAGCAGGCGCAGCCGTTCCGGCGACTGCACGAGGGCGACAAAATCCTCGATCGTTTTCGTGTCCGACAGGTCGCGTTTGAACGCGGTGTTGCTCATCGCCAGGTGATAGCGGACAAGCCAGCTCACCGTGTCGGCCTGCTCCGGCGTGAAGCCAAGACGCGGACACAGCTTCAGGGCGATCTTCGCGCCCAATTCGGAATGGTCGCCGCCGCGTCCCTTGGCGATGTCGTGCAGCAGGACCGCGACATACAGCACTTCGCGCGACAGGACCTTGTGAATCACCTCGGTCGACAGCGGATGGTCCTGCGCCAGCTCGCCGCGTTCGATCTGGTTGAGGATGCCGATCGCGCGGATGGTGTGCTCGTCGGTGGTGTAGACGTGGTACATGTCGTACTGCATCTGCGCCACGACGCGGCCGAACTCGGTGATGAATTTGCCGAACACCCCGGCCTCGTTCATTCGGCGCAAGGCGACTTCGGGATTTTCGTCCGCCGCCAAAACGTCGAGAAACAGGCGGTTCGCCGCGGGGTCCTCTCGAAGGCCGCGGTCGATCCGGCGCAAATTGCGCGTGATCAGCCGGAGCGCCTCGGGATGGATGTCCAGCTTGCGGCGGTGCGCCACCTCGAACAGCCGCAGCATGTCGACCGGCGTATCCTTGAAATGATCGTCGCTGCGCACCGAGATGCGGCCGCTCTCGACCCGGAACCCTTCCATGTCGCGGCTGAACAGGCCCGCCGGCAGGCGCAGCAGGCTGCGGCGCTGGTGGCGCGCTTCGAGGGACGCGCAGAAAATCCGGGTCAAGTCGCCGACATCCTTGGCGATCAGGAAGTAATGCCGCATGAAGCGTTCGACCCCGGCGGCTCCCGCATGGTCGCGATAGTCCATCTGTGCCGCCAGCTCCGGCTGCAGATCGAAGGTCAGCCGTTCCTCGGGCCGGCCGGTGATGTAGTGGAGATGGCAGCGCACCGTCCACAGGAACTTCTGCGCCTTGGCGAACCGGTCGACTTCCTTGCGCGTGAACAGGCCTTCGTCGATCAGCAGTGCGATGTCGTCGACCCGGTAGAGGTATTTGGAGAGCCAGAACAGCGTATGCAGATCGCGCAAGCCCCCCTTGCCGTCCTTGATGTTGGGCTCCAGCACATAGCGGGTATCGCCCATCCGGACATGCCGCTCATCGCGTTCGCGCAACTTCGCCTCGACGAATTCGGGACCGGTTCCGCTCGCCACTTCCTTTCCGAAGCGCTGGCGCAGCTCGCGGAACAGGGCCTGCTCGCCCCAGACGAAGCGGGACTCCAGCAGGCCGGTCCGGATCGTCATATCCGCCTTTGCCTGACGGATGCAATCGTCGATCGACCGCGTCGCATGGCCGACCTTGAGGCCGAGATCCCACAGCGTGTAGAGCACGTGCTCGACCAACTGCTCGGTGCGCGGCGTCAGCTTGTAAGGGGTGAGAAAAAGCAGATCGAGATCCGAATGCGGCGCCAGCTCGCCCCGCCCATAGCCGCCATAGGCGACGATGGAGAGCTGCTCGCCAGCGGTCGGATTGGCCGCCGGGTAGATGTGTTCGGCCGCCACATCGTGGATCACCCGGATCAACTGATCCATCAGGAAACAATGGCCCTGCACTGCGAGTGCGCCGTCCTGATCGAGATCGAAGCGGCGGCGGATTTCCATCACACCGCTGTCGATGACCTTGCGGTAAAAGACCAGCAATTCGGGCGGCCGGTCGCCGCCCGGGGCGCGGTCCTCGAGCAAGGCCGACGCGGAGTCATAGACCAGCGCCCGGTCGACGATATGGCGCCTATTTCGCAGCCGTTCCATCGCACTGTCATGCGTCAGCGGGCCTGGGAATGCAAGGAAAAGTGCTGATCCGGCGCTTGCTCCAGCCGGTGCTCGGCCGTTCGAAATTAACCGCCGAGCAGCGCCTTCAAGCGGTATACCAGCTCGAGCGCATCGCGCGCCGTCAGGTCGTCCGGATCGAGCGCGGCCAGCGCCTCCTCGACCGCCGAGGGCGCCGCCGAAGCGGGTGGCGGCGGTGCCGCCAGCGCGGCGAACAGCGGCAGATCCTCGCCCAGCCGCGCCACCGCGCCCGATTGCTCGCCCTGTTCCAGCGTCCCCAGCACCGCTTCCGCCCGGGCGATCACCGGCGCCGGCAGACCGGCCAGCTTGGCAACGTGGATGCCGTAGGACCGGTCGGCCGCGCCGGCCGCCACCTCGTGCAGGAACACCACATCGCCCTCCCATTCCTTGACCCGCATGCTGTAGGGCTTGAGCGCGTCGAGCCGGCCGGTGAGCGCCACCAGTTCGTGAAAATGGGTCGCGAACAGCGCGCGGCACCGGTTGACCTCGTGCAGATGCTCGACCGAGGCCCAGGCGATCGACAATCCATCGAACGTCGCGGTGCCGCGGCCGATCTCGTCGAGAATGACCAGGGACCGGTCGGTCGCCTGATTAAGGATCGCCGCGGTCTCCACCATCTCGACCATGAAGGTCGAGCGGCCGCGCGCCAAATCGTCGGACGCGCCGACCCGGCTGAACAACCGGTCGACCACGCCGATTTCCGCCCGCGCCGCCGGCACGTAGGAGCCGATCTGCGCCAGCACCGCGATCAAGGCGTTCTGGCGCAAAAATGTGCTCTTGCCGGCCATGTTCGGCCCGGTCACCAGCCACAACCGCCGCGCCGGACCGAGGTCGCACTCATTGGCGACGAAGGCGCTCTCGCCCGACGCTTCCAGGGCCGCCTCGACCACCGGGTGACGGCCGCCGTCGATTCGAAATTCCTGTCCCATGCCCACGGCGGGCCGGCAATAGCGCCGGGCCGCCGCCAGCTCGGCCAGCGCCGCGGCAACATCGAGCGCCGCCGCCGCCGCCGCCGCGGCCGCCACCGCGTCCGCACGCGCGACCACCTCGCCCACCAGATCGTCGAACAACTGCAGCTCGATCGCCAGCGCCTTGTCGCCGGCCTCGGAAATGCGGCGCGCCAGATCCGCCAGTTCAGTGGTCGAGTACCGCACCGCATTGGTCATGGTCTGGCGGTGGATGAATGTCTCGCCCATCTTGTCGGCGAACCGGGTGGTGACTTCGACGAAATAGCCGAGCACGTTGTTGTGCTTGATCTTCAAAACCTCGGCGCCGGTCTCATCGCGGTAGCGGCTTTCGAGCGCCAGGATCAGCCGCCGGCCTTCGTCGCGCAGCTGGCGCACCTCGTCCAATCCCTCCGAATAGCCCGGCGCGATGAATCCGCCGTCGCGCGCGGCCAGGGGCAGCGATTCTCCGAGGGCCCGGGTCAGCCGGTCGACCAGCACGGCGTGCTCGCCAAGACCGTCCAGCGCCTCGGCCGCGTCGGGCGGCGGCGGCAACGTCGATGCGCCCGCGGCCGCGCGCAAGGCCGCCGCTTCGATCAGCCCGTCGCGCACGCCCGCGACATCGCGCGGACCGCCCCGGCCGACGGTCAGCCGCGACAGCGCGCGTTCGAGATCGGGGCTGCGCGTCAGGATCGCGCGCATGTCGCCCCGCAACGAATTTTCCGCGATCAACCAGCCGACGGCGTCGAGCCGACGGTCGATCGCCGCCGGATCGGTCAACGGCGCCGCCAGCCGCGCCGCCAACAGCCGGGCACCGCCGCCGGTCACCGTGCGGTCGATAACCGAAAGCAGGCTGCCCTTGCGCTCGCCGGTCATGGTCTGGGTGAGTTCGAGGTTGCGCCGGGTCGCCGCGTCGATTTCCATCAGTGCCGATTCCGCGAGCCGGCGCGGCGCGGCCAAGCGCGGCAGCCGGCCGACCTGCGTCAACTCCACATAGTCGACCAGCGCACCGGCGGCGGCGAGCTCGGCCCGTCCGAAGTCGCCGAAGGCGTCGAGCGCCGAGACCCCATACACCGCTTGCAGCCGCTTCTTCGCGTTCGCCGAATCAAACCGGCTGTCGGGCTGCGGCGTCAACCGGTCTTTCCACTCATTGAACACTTCGAAAAATTCATCGCGGCCGAGCACTTTTTCCGGCGCCACGATCTCTCCCGGGTCGATCCGGGCGAGCGCCGCGGACAGCGCGGTCCCCGCATCGGCGTGCAGCGGCTGGGTAAAAAATTCGCCGGTCGAAATGTCGAGCCAGGCGATGGCGAGGCCGCCGGCGACCATGGCGAGCGACGCCAGGTAATTATGCGCGCGCGCATCCAGCAGGTGCTCTTCCGTGATCGTACCGGCCGTGACCAGGCGCACCACGTCGCGCTTGACCACCGACTTGGCGCCGCGTTTGCGGGCTTCCGCCGGGTCTTCGAGTTGTTCGCAGATGGCGACGCGAAACCCCTTGCGGATCAGCCGCGAGAGATAGTTTTCGGCGGCGTGCACCGGAACCCCGCACATCGGAATGTCTTCGCCGTTATGCGCGCCCCGCTTGGTCAGCGTGATATCGAGCGCCTTCGACGCCGCGACCGCGTCATCGAAGAACATCTCGTAGAAATCTCCCATGCGATAAAACAGGAGGCAGTCGGCATGGCGCTCCTTCAGGTGCAGGTACTGCACCATCATCGGCGTGGCCGGCGCGCGGCTCGGTGTTTTCGGCACGGGTCGGGTCATCGGCGCGACGTTAGCACGGGGCCGAACCGCGCGTTAACCCGTGCCGCGGTTCGGACAGGTCCGGCAAAGAGAAAGATTGGCATGATCCATCGACTTCGTGTCAGTATGATTCTTCGAGCGCGGCGCCGCCACCTGCCCAGCCGCTGGGCAGGACAATGGGGCGCCGCGCAGAGCAATTCAACACCGTGAGGGGGAGAGCGGCGCAGATCATGGAGAATAAACGGATAACCGAGCGGGAAGCCTTGCGCTTCCACTCCCGCGGCCAGCCGGGCAAGGTCGCCCTGCTGCCGACGAAACCGCTGACGACGCAGCGCGATCTTTCGCTCGCCTATTCTCCGGGCGTAGCCTATCCCTGTCTCGAGATCGAGAAGGATCCCGCAACCGCCTACGACTACACGGCGAAGGGCAACACCGTTGCGGTGATTTCCAACGGCACCGCGGTGCTGGGCCTCGGCAACATCGGCGCGCTCGCGGCCAAGCCGGTGATGGAAGGCAAGGCGGTCCTGTTCAAGCGGTTTGCCGACATCGACGCCATCGACCTCGAACTGGACACCGAGGACGTCGATACGATGGTCGATTGCGTGCGCGCGCTCGGCAACAGCTTCGGCGGCATCAACCTCGAAGATATCAAGGCGCCGGAATGTTTCATCATCGAGCAACGGTTGCGCGAATTGCTCGACATCCCCGTGTTTCACGACGACCAGCACGGCACCGCCATCATCACGGCGGCCGGCCTGCTCAACGCGATCGACCTCACCGGGCGCAACGTCAAGAAAACCAAGATGGTGGTCAACGGCGCCGGCGCGGCCTCGGTCGCCTGCGTCGAGCTGATCAAGTCGATGGGCGTGCCGAACGACAATATCGTGATGTGCGATTCCAAGGGCGTGATCTATCAAGGCCGCGAAGACGGCATGAACCAATGGAAATCGGCGCACGCGGTCCAAACCGATCTGCGCACGCTAAAAGAAGCAATGGCCGGCGCCGACGTATTCATCGGCCTCTCGGTCAAAGGCGCGGTCAGCAAGGCGATGGTCAAGTCGATGGCCAAGAAACCGATCATCTTCGCGATGGCGAACCCGGATCCGGAAATCACCGCCGAAGACGTCGGCGCCGTGCGCAAGGATGCGATCATGGCGACCGGCCGGTCCGACTACCCGAACCAGGTCAACAACGTTCTCGGCTTCCCCTATATCTTCCGGGGCGCGCTGGACGTGCGCGCCTCCACCATCAATGACGCGATGAAGATCGCGGCGGCGCAAGCGCTGGCCGAACTGGCGCGGGAAGACGTGCCGGACGAGGTCGACGCGGCCTATGGCGGCACTCGGCTGCGCTACGGGCCCGAATACATCATTCCCGTGCCCTTCGATCCCCGGCTGATCTCCGCGGTGCCGGCGGCGGTGGCGCAAGCGGCAATGGACAGCGGCGTCGCGCGCCGCCCGATCGAGGACATGGACGCGTACCGCCAGAAATTGTCGGCGCGGCTCGACCCGGCGATGTCCAGCCTGCAATTCATCTACACAAGGGTCAGCGCCAATCCGCGCCGCGTCGTCTTCGCGGAAGGCGAGGAGGACCGGGTCATTCGCGCCGCCGTGGCCTTCCGCAACGCGGGCTACGGCATGCCGATCCTGATCGGCCGCGAAAACCGCGTTCAGGAAACCGTCGACCGGCTCGGCATCGAGACCAATGGCAACCTCGAGATTCACAACGCGCGGCTGAGCAAGAACAACGCCAAATACACCGACTTCCTGTATGCCCGGCTGCAACGCGCGGGCTTCCTGTACCGCGACTGCCAGCGCATGGTGAACCAGGACCGCAACGTCTTCGGCGCCTGCATGGTAGCGATGGAAGACGGCGACGCGCTGGTCACCGGAACCACGCGCAGTTTCGCGACCAGCTTCGAGGAGGTCACCCGGGTGATCGATTCGCAGGACGGCGCGCGACTGATGGGGGTGACGGTGATGGTCGCGCAGGGCCGCACCGTGTTCATCGCCGACACCAACGTCCACGAGGTGCCCACGCCGGAAGAACTGGCCGACATCGCCACGCAAACGGCGAATTACGCCCGGCAATATGGACAGGAACCGCGGGTCGCGCTGACCTCCTTCTCGAATTTCGGACAGCCGATGCGGCCGCACATGCAGCGGGTGCGCGACGCGGTCGAAATCCTCGACAGCCGCAAGGTCGATTTTGAATATGACGGCGACATGCAGGCCGACAGCGCGCTGAATTTCGAGCTGATGAAGCAGCTCTATCCGTTTTGCCGCCTGACCGGTCCGGCGAACTGCCTGATCATGCCGGCGCTGCACAGCGCCAGCATCAGCGCCAAAATGTTGCGTGTGCTGGGCGGCGGTACGGTGATCGGGCCGATCATGCTGGGACTGTCGAAGCCGGTGCAGATCGTCCAGATGGGCGCGACCGTGAACGATCTCGTCAACGCCGCGGCCTTGGCGGCGCACGACGCGATCCGCTAAAAGACCGGCGTCCGACCCCGCCGCCAAGGAATGGGCCCAATACATGGCTGAGCGCCAGCCAAGTCGAACCTTGAGCGCCGCGGTATCGATTGCCGCGCCGGGAATCATCGTCCTGGCCATTCTCGTGCTGGGCGGCTGGCTCACGCCGGCCCCGGCACTGGCGGCGGCGGTCGCGCTGGCCGCGCTCGGCGGATTGATCGCGAAACGCCACTACGACGGCCTCGACCGGCTGCACCGTCGCATCGAGCATCTGACCGAACAGGGCGAAGATCTCAAGCTGCATGCGCCGACGGTGCCGCGCCTGTCGGTCGCGGTCGGCCGGCTGGCGCGGCGCTGGCAGGAACAGCACCACAGATTGACCACCGAGCGCGCGACCGCCGACCGGCTGCTGGAAGCATTGCCCGATCCGCTTCTCGTGATCGACCGGGCGGGCAGCGTCGTCCGCGCCAACCGGGCGGCGGCGGAATTGACGGAAACGAATCCGATCGGGCGCGACCTCACCGCCGGATTGCGCCATCCGGTGCTGCTCCAGGCGATCGAGCGCGCGCTGTCGGCGGAGGAGTCCCAGGCGGTGGAAATATCGATGCCGGCACCGCAGCACCGCAGCTACAGCGCGCTGATCGAACCGCTCGGCGGCGCCGAAGGAGGGGCGCTGATCCTGCTGCATGATTTGACCCCTATCCGCCTCGGCGAGCAGATGCGGGCGGACTTCGTCGCCAATGTAAGCCACGAGCTGCGCACGCCGCTGGCGAGCCTGCTCGGATTCATCGAAACATTGCGCGGCGCCGCCCGCGACGACCCGGAGGCCCAGGAGCGTTTCCTCGCGATTATGCACAATCAGGCGGAACGCATGGCGCGGCTGATCGAGGATCTGTTGTCGCTCTCGCGGATCGAGCTCGACGAACGCAGCCGGCCGACCGATACCGTCGCTCTTCATCCGCTGCTGGCCAAGGTGCGCGACGCGCTTGCGCTGAAAGCGGAAGAACGCGGCATGACGATCGAAATCACCGGGCCGCATGTAACGGTCAGTGGCGAGGAAGACCAACTGACCCAGGTGTTCCAGAATTTGATCGACAACGCCATCAAGTACGGCCATGAAAATACGACCGTATCCGTGACGGTCCAGGCGCCGCCCGGCCGCGGCGTCACCGTGTCGGTGCACGACCAGGGCGGCGGCATCCCGGCCGATCACATTCCACGGCTGACCGAGCGGTTCTATCGGGTCAGCGCCGCGCGCAGCCGCGAACTCGGCGGTACCGGCCTCGGCCTCGCCATCGTCAAGCACATCGTCAATCGCCACCGGGGCCAACTCTCGATCGACAGCGCGGAGGGCGAGGGCAGCACCTTCAGCGTGTCGTTGCCATACATCACCCCTCCGCCCGGCGCCTGAAGCGGCGCGACCGCGTGTTCCGCCCGGAATTTCGGGCCCCCTGTCATAATTTTGTAATCGATCGGTAGTAATTACGACGCCATGGATCGCTATTTTCCGGCGTGTTGGAACGACTATTGATACACCAGAGAGATGGAGAATTTTCGTGATCAAGAGGACTCTACTCATTGTCGCCGCGTCCGCCGCCCTGGTGGGCGCCGCCGAGGCGCGCGATCAGATCAACATCGTCGGATCCTCCACCGTCTATCCGTTTGCAACGGTGGTCGCCGAAAAATTCGGCAAGGTCAGCGCTTTCAAGACGCCCAAGGTGGAATCGACCGGGTCGGGCGGGGGCCTCAAGCTGTTCTGCGCCGGGGTCGGCACGCAGCACCCCGACATCGCCAACGCATCCCGCCGCATCAAGAAGTCCGAAGTCGAGCGCTGCGCGAAGAACGGCGTCACCCAAATCACCGAGGTGAAGATCGGCTATGACGGCATCGTCATCGCCAATTCCAAGAAATCCGGCCAAATGAAGATCACCCTCAGGCAGCTCTTCCTGGCACTGGCCAAGCAGGTCCCGGAAGGCGGCAAGGACGGCGGCACGCTGATCGCCAATCCGTATAAAAAGTGGAGCGACATCGACGGCTCCCTGCCGAACGCCAAGATCGAAGTTCTCGGCCCGCCGCCGACCTCCGGCACGCGGGACGCCTTCAACGAACTCGCGATCGAGGGCGGCTGCAAGACCTTCAAATCGCTGAAGGCGATTAAGAAAACCAACAAGAAGAAGTACAAGGCGCTGTGCCGCGGCATCCGCGAGGACGGCCACTACATCGAAGCCGGCGAGAACGACAACCTCATCGTGCAAAAACTGGAGGCCAACCCGAGTGCCTTCGGCGTCTTCGGCTACAGCTTCCTCGACCAGAACGCCTACAAGATCCAGGGCAGCCTGGTCAAGGGCGTCGACCCGACCTTCGAGAACATCTCGGCACAAAAATACCCGGTCTCCAGGGCGCTGTACTTCTATGTGAAGACCGCGCATGTGGGCACAATTCCCGGCATCAGGAAATTTGTCGCCGAATTCACCAGCGAAAAGGCGTGGGGACCGGAAGGCTATCTGGCCGACCGCGGCCTGATCCCGCTGCCCGACGGGGAGCGGCAGAAAGTTCGCAAATCCTCGATCGGGTTCGCTGCGCTGTCGATGTAATGGGCATTGCGCGCGGCCGCCTTTTCCTCCGGCCGCCCATTTTCTTAATTTTTTCCGGCTATTTTCAGTGATCCCTTTCAACCCACACCACGCCGACCAACGAGGCCTCGGGACGAGGCGGGGAATCTTCTAAATGCAGCTTACGGCCCTCGTTCTCATCTTGCTCGGCTTGACCTATGCCGGATTCAGAATGGGCCGCCGCCGCGCCGTGGCGGTCTCCGCTGGCCGGGCGGAAAAGCTGCACTCGCTGCCCGCCTATTACGGCCTCTATCTCGTCATCTGGTGCGCCCTGCCGGCCTTTGCGCTGCTTGCCGTCTGGCTCGCCTTCGAAACCAGCATCGTCACCGAGCTCGCCCGCGGCACATTGCCGGCCGATCAGCAAAATCTGCCGAAAGCGCGCCTCAACCTGCTGATCAACGACATCCGCAATCTCGCGGCCGGCGACATCGCGAGCGGTCAGGCGGACGCGGCCATTCGCGCGGCCGGCGAACGATACAAATCCCTCGAGAACGCCAGCTTCGCCGCCATGGCGGTGCTGTGCATCGCGCTCGCGGCGGGCGGCATCGCCGTCGGCCGCCGGCGCATCGCACCGGTACTGCGGGCGCGCAACCTGGTCGAACGTACGATCATGGGGTTCCTGCTTGCCGCGTCCGTGATCGCCGTCGTGACCACCATCGGCATTGTCCTGTCGCTGCTGTTCGAAGCGGCGCGTTTCTTCGAGCAGGTGTCGATTTCCGAGTTTCTGTTCGGCCTCGACTGGAGCCCGCAAATCGCCCTGCGCGCCGATCAGGTTGCCTCCGCCGGCGCCTTCGGCGCGGTGCCGATCTTCGCGGGAACGGCGCTGATCAGTGCGATCGCGATGGCGGTCGCGGTGCCGATCGGCCTGCTCTCGGCGATCTACATGGCGGAATACGCGACATCGCGCGTGCGGGCCTTCGCAAAGCCCGCGCTGGAGATCCTGGCCGGCATTCCGACCGTGGTCTATGGCTTCTTCGCGGCGTTGACGATTGCCCCCGCGCTGCGGGAATCGGGCGCCCATTTCGGCCTGTCGATCGCATCGGAAAGCGCGCTTGCCGCCGGCCTGGTCATGGGGATCATGATCATTCCGTTCGTCTCGTCACTCTCGGACGACGTCATCACCGCGGTGCCCCAGGCGCTGCGCGAAGGCTCCTACGGGCTCGGCGCGACCAGGTCGGAAACCATTATCCGGGTCGTCCTGCCGGCCGCGCTGCCCGGCATCGTCGGCAGCATTCTTTTGGCCGCCTCCCGCGCCATCGGCGAGACCATGATCGTCGTCATGGCGGCCGGGCTGACCGCGAAGCTCACCGCCAACCCCTTCGAGGCGGTCACCACGGTCACCGTTCAGATTGTCACCCTTCTGGTCGGCGATCAGGAATTCGACAGTCCCAAGACACTGGCGGCCTTCGCGCTCGGGCTGGCGCTGTTCGTGGTTACGCTTTGCCTCAACGTCATCGCCTTCCGGGTGGTGCAGAAATATCGAGAAGTCTATGACTGATCCGGCCGCCTTCTCACCCGCACCGGCCTTGGGCGGCAGCTCGCGGACCGCTTTGCGCATCGGCGCCGGGCTCGCCCGGCGGCGCGCGGCGGAGAAGCGGTTTCGCGCCTATGGGTTGACCGCGATCGTGCTCGCGCTGAGTTTTCTCGTGTTGCTGCTCGGCACCATATTTTCCAATGGCTACACCGCTTTTTCGCAAACCCACCTGCGGCTCGATATCGAATTTGCGCAAGACGCCATCGACCCGGAGGGCAAGGGCGATGCGAATGCCTTGGCGGACGGCGACTATCAGGCGCTGGCCAAGGCCGCGTTGCGCAAGGCGTTCCCCGAGGTCAAGAACCGGCGCGCGAAACGGCGGCTCTATAAACTCGTCAGCGGCGACGCCGCGTATGAATTGCAGCGCATGGTGCTCGCCGATCCCTCGCTCGTCGGCCAGACCCGAACCGTGTGGCTGACCGCGTCGGACGACATCGACATGCTGCGCAAGGGCAACGTGGCGGTCGGCCTGCCGGAAAGCCAGCGGCGCATCAAGGACGACGAACTGGCCTGGGTTGCGGCGCTCGATAAACAGGGCGCGATCGAACGGCGCTTCGATACCCGCTTCTTCACCGGCGGCGACAGCCGCGATCCGGAGATCGCCGGCGTCTGGGGCGCGGTGGTCGGATCGTTCTTCACCTTGGCGGTAACGCTCATTCTCGCCTTCCCGCTCGGGGTCATGGCGGCGGTCTATCTCGAGGAATTCGCGCCGAGCAACCGATGGACCAACCTGGTCGAGGTGAACATCAACAATCTGGCGGCGGTGCCGTCGATCGTCTTCGGGCTGCTCGGCCTCGCGGTGTTCCTCAACTTCCTGCATTTGCCGCGGTCGGCGCCGATCGTTGGCGGCATCGTGCTGGCGTTGATGACCATGCCGACGGTGATCATCGCCGCGCGCGCATCGCTGCAGGCGGTTCCGCCGTCGATCCGTGAAGCGGCGCTCGGCATCGGCGCGAGCAGGCTGCAAACCGTCACCGACCATGTCCTGCCGCTCGCCATGCCGGGCGTGCTGACCGGTACGATCATCGGCATGGCGCGCGCGCTCGGCGAAAGCGCACCGCTGCTGATGATCGGCATGGTGGCGTTCATCGTCGACATCCCGAAGAGCCCGTTCGATCCGGCAACGGTGCTGCCGGTGCAGGTCTATCTGTGGGCGGACAGCCCCGAGCGCGCCTTTCTCGAACGCACATCGGCCGCGATCATCGTGCTGCTGGCGTTTTTGATCGTCATGAACCTGTCGGCAATCATCCTGCGTAAAAAACTGGAGAAGCGGTGGTAAGATGAACCAGCATTTGGACCTGAAGAACTTCGTGGCCCCGCCGGACGTGGAAATTCACCAAAAAAGCGCTGCGCGCGACGCAAGCGACGTAAAGATGTCGGCGCGCGACTTGAATGTCTTTTATGCCGACAAGCAGGCGCTGTTCGATGTCGCGCTCGACATTCGGTCGCGCCAGGTCACGTCCCTGATCGGGCCGTCGGGGTGCGGTAAATCGACCTTCATCCGTTGTCTCAACCGGATGAACGACGTCATCGACATCTGCCGGGTTGAGGGGGCGATCACGCTCGACGGCGCCGACATTTACGATCCCGCCATCGATCCGGTCCAGCTCCGGGCGCTGGTCGGCATGGTCTTCCAGAAACCGAATCCCTTCCCGAAATCGATTTACGAAAACGTCGCCTACGGCCCCCGCCTGCACGGCTTGGCCAAGGATCGGGAGGAGCTCGACGAGATCGTCACGACGAGCCTGGAGAAGGCAGGGCTGTTCGACGAAGTGAAGGACCGGCTGGACGAACCGGGCACCGGGCTCTCCGGCGGCCAGCAGCAGCGGCTCTGCATCGCGCGCGCCATTGCGGTTTCGCCCGAGGTGATCCTGATGGACGAACCGTGTTCGGCGCTCGATCCGATCGCCACCGCCCGCATCGAAGAACTGATCGACGAAATTCGCGAAAACTTTGCCATCGTCATCGTCACCCATTCGATGCAGCAGGCGGCCCGGGTGTCGCAGCGGACCGCGTTCTTCCATCTCGGCACCCTGGTCGAGGTCGGCGACACGGCGGAAATCTTCACCAACCCGCGCGACCAGCGAACCCAGGATTACATCACCGGCCGCTTCGGCTGAGGAGAGAACCCGCCATGACCCGAACCAGCGACCATATCGTCTCGTCCTATGACGAGGAACTGAACCATCTCAACTCATTGATCAGCCGGATGGGTGGCTTGGCCGAGACGCAGCTCGACGGCGCGGCGCAAGCGGTACTGCGGCGGGATGCCGAACTGGCGGCACAGGTCCGCGCGCAGGACAAGGAAATCGATGCGCTGGAACACGACGTCGGCGCCCTGGTCGTGCAGCTTCTGGCCCTGCGCCAGCCGATGGCCGTCGACCTGCGCTACATCGTGTCCGCGCTGAAGATCGCCGCCGACCTGGAGCGCTTCGGCGACTACGCGAAGAACGTGGCCAAGCGCGCCATCGCGATCAGCCAGATGCCGCACATCCCGTCGCCCGGCCTCGACCGCATGGCGCGGCTGGTGCAGGCGATGATCAAGGATGTACTCGACGCCTATCTCGAAAACGATACGGATAAGGCGATCGCCGTATGGAACCAGGATGTCGAGGTCGATCAGCTCTACAACAGCCTGTTCCGCGAATTGCTCACCTACATGATGGAAGACCCGCGCAACATTACCGGCTGCACGCATCTTCTCTTCATCGCCAAGAACATCGAACGCATGGGCGACCACGCCACCAACATCGCCGAGACGGTTCACTATCAGGTCAAGGGCGTCGAATTGCCCGACGACCGGCCGAAGGGCGAAGACCCGAGTTTCGCGGTCTTTCAAGCCGCCGATACCGGTGACGCGGAGTAAAGAGCGCCATGAAACCGAAAATTCTCATCGTCGAGGACGAGGCGGCGCTGGTGACGCTGCTGCGCTACAACCTGGAGCGTGACGGCTACGAGGTTGCGGAAGCCGGCAATGGCGAGGAAGCCCTGCTCGCCGTCGAGGAGAGCCCGCCGGACCTCATCCTGCTCGACTGGATGCTGCCCTTGACCAGCGGCATCGAGGTGTGCCGGCAGTTGCGGCGAAAGCCCGCAGCGCGCCTGACGCCGATCATCATGCTGACCGCGCGCGGCGAGGAAGGCGACAAGATACGCGGCCTCGACAGCGGCGCCGACGATTACGTCACCAAGCCGTTTTCGCCGGCCGAGCTGCTGGCGCGCATCCGCTCGCTGATCCGGCGGTCGCGGCCGGCGGTCGCGGACGAAACGCTGCAATGCGGCGACCTGTCGATGGATCTGGCGGCCCACAAGGTGCGGCGCGGCGACAGGAACGTCCACCTCGGTCCGACCGAATTCCGGCTGCTGCGCCATCTGATGGAAGACCCGGGCCGCGTCTTCAGCCGCGAGCAGTTGCTCGACACGGTGTGGGGCCGCGACATCTACGTCGAGGTGCGGACGGTCGACGTCCATATCCGCCGCCTGCGCAAGGCGATCAATGCGAAGGGCGAGGAGGATTTTATCCGCACGGTTCGGGCCGCGGGCTATGCGATTGAGAGTCCGGATTGATGCGGATCGGCCGCTACCTTTGCAAGCCGGAGAGGGCCGCCCGGTAGGCGGCAACCGCCGCGGCGCCGAAGCAACAGAAGACGACCCGTCCGATTCCCGCGTGCTGCCGCAGTCCGGCGGCAACGGTGGTGACCGCAATGCCGGCGGCCCGGTCCAGCGGAAAGCGGTAGACGCCGGTCGAGATCGCCGGAAAGGCCACCGACGCCACGTCATTTTCCGCCGCCCGCGCCAGGGACTGGCGGTAGCAGTTCGCCAGCAAATCATCCTCGCCCCGGCCACCGCCCTGCCACACCGGTCCGACCGTATGGATAACGTGCGTCGCCGCAAGGCAGTAGCCGCCGGTGATTTTCGCCTGGCCGGTCGGGCAACCATTCAGCGTACGGCATTCGGCCAACAGTTCCGGCCCGGCGACGCGGTGAATCGCCCCGTCGACGCCGCCGCCGCCGAGCAGGGATTCGTTGGCCGCGTTGACGATGGCGTCGACCGCCAACCGGGTGATATCGCCTTCGGCGAGTTCCAGGCGTTCGAGGATCGTGCCGGTCATCGTCGCCTCCATGGTCGTTCGAGTTTTAAATTTAGAGCAAACCCCGAGCGAACCAAAACAGTTCGCATCGCGGGATTGAATGCCGCTCAACCGGGCGGCGCCGTTTTCGCGACCGGATAGCGCCGCATCATCCATAGCAGCAGCGCCAGCCCCGGCAGCGCGGCCAACGTCGTCAGCAGAAAGAACGTCAGCCAGCCGGTCGCATCGGCGAGCCAGCCGCCGCCGGCGCCGAGCGCGGTGCGGGCGGCCGCGGCCAACGACGACAACAGCGCGTATTGGGTCGCCGTGTAGGCCCGGTTGCAGAGGCTCGAGAGATAGGCGACGAAGGCGGTGGTCCCCATGCCGCCGGTCAGGTTCTCCACGCCGATCGTCACGAACAACGCCGGCACCGAATAGCCCACCCAGGCCTGCCAGGCGAAGACCAGGTTGGATCCCGCCTGCAGGATGCCGCAAATCAGCAGGCTCTTGAGAATCCCGTAGCGGGCCACCATCCAGCCGCCGAGCGCCGCGCCGACCAAGGTCGCGGCCAACCCCCAGCCCTTGCTGATCCACCCCACCTCGGCGAGCGAAAATCCGATGCGGAGGTAAAACGGCGTGGCCATGAGGCCGAGCAACGCGTCGCCGTACTTGTAGAACGTGACGAACAGCAAAATCGCCAGCCAGCCGGGCCGGGTCATGAATTCCGCGAAAGGGCAAATCACCCCGCCATAGATCCAAGCGCCCGCCGCCCGCACGGAGCGTGGCATGGCGGCGAGGCGGCTCTCCGCCACCGCTTCGAGGCGGCGCGATTCGGGCGTCGCGGGATCCGCCGGTTCCGGATTGAGAAAGACCGCCGCCATGCCGACCGGCATCAGCACCGCCATCGCCGCGTAAGCAATTGCCCAGCCGCCGGCGCCGGCGAGGATCAATGCCCCGCCGCCGGACGCCAGCATGCCGACGCGGTAGCCCAGGACATGATTGGCCGCCCCCGCGCCGAGCTGCCTTTCGCTCAGGATTTCCGTGCGGTAGGCATCGATCACGATATCCTGGGTCGCCGACGCGAACGCGACCACCCCGGCCCAGAACACGGTGGCGGCCAGACCGGTGGCGGTGCCCGGGTCGAGCGGCGCCATCATCAGGATCGCGGCAACCAGAACGATCTGCGACAGGATCATCCAGCCGCGCCGCCGTCCGAGCCAATGGGTCAGCAGCGGCAGCGGCACCCGGTCGACCACCGGCGCCCAGAGGAATTTGAGCGAATAGGCGAGCCCGACCAGGCTGATCAGGCCGATCTCGGTCAGCGAAACCCCCGCGCGCTCGAGCCGCGCGGCCAGCGTCGCGCCGGTCAGCGCCAGCGGCAGGCCGCTCGCAAATCCGATAAACAAAAACGCCGCGACACGCGGCTGGGTATAGACCCGGAACGCCGCCAGTGCCGATCCTGCCGTGCCGCGCGGCGCGGGCTCGGCCATCAGGTCACGCGAGCGCCGCGGCGACGAGCGGGGCGAGGTCGGCCTCTGGACGGGCGCCGTAGTGCTGGATCACCTCGGCCGCGGCGAGCGCCCCGATCACGCCGCAACGATAGGGGTCGATGCCCCGGGTGTGGCCATACAGAAATCCGGCGGCGAATTGGTCGCCCGCGCCGGTGGTGTCGCGCAGCTGGTCGATCGGCGCCGCGTCCACCACATGCACTTCATCGCCGGCGACGATCACCGCGCCTTTTTCGCTGCGGGTCAGGCAGGCGATGGCGCAATCGCCGCGCGCCCGCTGCAGCGCGTCGTCGAACCGGTCGACCTCATAGAGCGAGCAGATTTCGTCCTCGTTGGCGAACAGGATGTCGGTGTGATCGGCGACCAGGCCGCGAAAGGCGTCCCGGTGGCGGTCGACGCAAAACCCGTCCGACAGGGTGACCGACACCTTGCGGCCGGCGCGATGGGCGATCTCGGCCGCGGTGGTGAACGCCTTCTGGGCTTCCGGCCGGTCGAACAGATAGCCTTCCATGTACAGCACGCCCGACGCCGCGATCGCCGTGGCGTCCAGGTCCTCCGGCGTCAGCAGCGACGCCGCGCCGAGAAAGGTGCACATGGTGCGCTGCGCATCCGGTGTCACCAGGACCAGGCATCGGCCGGTCGAGGGGCCGGAGGCCGCCGCCGGCGAGTCAAAATCGCACCCGATGGCCCGCATGTCGTGGCGGAAGACCGTGCCGAACTGGTCGTCCCGCACCTTGCCGAGGAAGGCGCCCCGGCCGCCAAGCGCCGCGAACCCGGCCATCGTGTTGGCGCAGGACCCGCCCGAGGATTCGGTTCCGGCGGGCATCGTCGCATACAGCGCGCCGGATTGCGCGTCGTCCACCAGCGTCATCGCCCCCTTGGCAAGGCCGTTGGCGTCGAGGAAAGCGTCATCGACCTGCGCCACCACGTCGAGCAATGCATTGCCGATGCCTATGAGATCGTGTTCGGTCATATTTGATCATCTCGGCGTCTGCCGCCCCTTGCCGTTGACTGGGCGGCGAGTATAGCCTCGGCGGCTCGACCCGCAACCCATGCCGCCGGCACCGACCGCGAGAGAGGTAAAATGCTGGGCTATTTCATGAAAGCCGTATCGCAGCTCGGTGATCCCAGGCTTCGGCGCGTTATCTGGTTCAGCGTCTTGCTGTCCTTGCTGGTCTTCGCCGGTCTCTGGGTCGGACTCTGGTTTCTGGTCACGATCATTCCGGCGGATGCGGTGCCGGGGCTGTCGTGGCTGCAGGAATGGCTGGGCGAGTTTTTCGACTGGCTGGCCGGATTTCTGTTCGTCGGCAGCCTGCTAATCCTCACGCTGATGCTGTTTCCCGCCGTGGTCACGGTGGTGGTCGGATTCTTCCTCGATACGGTCGCCGAAGCAGTCGAGGCGCGGCACTATCCAGGGTTGCCCGCGGCGCGCCACCAAACCCTGTCCGAAACCGTCATGAATACGGTGAAATTCGCGGGCGTCGTCATTCTCGTGAATCTGCTGGCGCTGCCGTTTTATATTCTGCTGATCTTTCTGCCGCCGCTGAATGTGGTGCTGTTCTACGTGGTCAACGGGTATCTGGTGAGCCGCGAATATTTCGAGCTGGTGGCCTATCGGCGTCTCGACCCGGCGCCGGCCAGGCAATTGCGGCGGCGTCATCGCGGCCGGCTCATGCTGAGCGGCATGATTCTCGTGCTGCTGATGACGATCCCCTTGCTCAACCTGCTGACGCCGGTGCTCGGCACCGCGTTTATGTTGCACGTCTTTCAAGCATTGCCGGGTCGGGATGAGACGGCGGCAAATATTCGGCCCGCGTGACGAAGTTCTGGTTGCCGCGGCGAAAAGACGTATACTGACCACAGAATGCCTTCGAAGAAGAGGCCTGCGGGGCGGGTGAGGTCTCCCTCCGCCAACAAATCACAGGGATCAATCATGGCCGAAGAGAGAAAACCACCGCCTCAGTATCCATCGGAATTGTCTCGCCGGGTCGTCAGCATGCCTGGCGGCGGTCAAAATGACAGCCTGCACAGCGAATCGAACAAAAAGCTGGTGGTCGGGCGCGATATCTCGCTTTCCGGTGAAATCACCGATTGCGACATCCTGGTCGTTGAAGGCAAGGTCAAGGCGTCGCTGTTCGACAGCCGGCGTTTTGAAATCAGCGAAAGCGGCGCCTTCGAAGGGACGGTCGAAATCGAAACCGCTGAAATCAAAGGTCAATTCGATGGCGAGCTCTTGGTTCGCGGCCGCCTGCTGATCCGGCGCACCGGCCGGGTCCACGGCCGCATCCGTTATGCCGAGCTGGAAATCGAGCGCGGCGGCCAGATTGCCGGCGACGTCCAAATGATCACGGACGCTTCCGTCTCCGGGCGCGTGTTGTCCGCGGATTTCGGCGACGAATTGGCGGCGGACCCCGCCACGCCGGCCACTCGGCCGTTGGAAAAAGAGACCGACATCAGTGCGTAAGACGTCAGTGCTCGGCCTTGGGCGTGCGTTGGGACTTTCACTGCTGCTGCTCGGCGGCTGCGACACGATTGCCCAGAATGGCGACAATGGTGCGCCGCAGGAAGCGGCCGCCAGCCCGCCGCTGTCCGACGAAGCGCGGGAAGCGCTCCGATCGGCCAGCACCGCCGATGGCGACGGTTCACGGGATGCCGGCGACCCGTTGTCGCAGCGCGGGCGCGAAGCCCTGCTGTCCGCGCGATACGACGCAAAGGATTTTGTCGGTTTCGGGCCGGACCGGCTGCTGCCGATCCTCGGTGCGCCGGACTTCGTGCGCCGCGACGGCCCGGCGCAGGTCTGGCAATACCGCGCGAAGCACTGCGTGCTCGATCTCTTCCTCTATGAAACCGGTGAAAACAGCCGTGTCGAGCATGTCGAATTGCGGCGCCGCGGCCATGGCGCCGAACCGATCGACCGATGCTTTTCGCGGATGCGGCTCAAACGGCGGACACGACCGGCGGGCTGACACGGCGGTCTTTTCGGCCACCCTAGAGCAAATCCCGAGCGAACCGAAACGGTTCGCGACGACGTATTTGCGTAAAAACAAAGAGATAGGCCATTTCACTTGATTCGATCACTTGGTTCGATTTGAACAAGAAATGGTCTAGGCGTTCACAGGGTCTTCGCCTTAAATCGACAGAGATCCTGGACCACGCATGCGGGACATTCCGGCTTGCGCGCCTTGCACACATAGCGGCCGTGCAAGATCAGCCAATGGTGCGCATGCAGCCGATAGGCGGGCGGCACCCGCTTCTCGAGCTTTTTCTCCACGGCGAGAACGTCTTTGCCCGGCGCCAGGCCGGTGCGGTTGCCGATCCGGAAAATATGGGTGTCGACCGCGATGGTCGGTTCGCCGAAGGCGATGTTCAGCACCACATTTGCGGTCTTGCGGCCAACCCCGGCCAGCGCCTCCAGGGCGGCCCGGTCGCGCGGCACCACGCCGTCGTGATCGGCCAGCAGTTGCTGACTCAGCTTGATGACGTTCTTGGCCTTGGTGTTGAAGAGCCCGATGGTCTTGATATAACCGCGCAGCTTGGTCTCCCCCAGAGCCAGCATCTTTTCCGGCGTGTCGGCGACCGCGAACAGCGGTCCGGTCGCCTTGTTCACGCCGATGTCGGTGGCCTGCGCCGACAGCACGACCGCGACCAGCAGGGTAAAGGGGTTGGTGTAGTCCAATTCGCCCTTCGGGTCCGGCCGCTCCGCCTCGAGCCGGCGAAAAAATTCTTCGATCTGATCTTTTTTCATGGCCGGAAGAGTAGCCGGACCGCCGGGCAACGCCAAGGGCGCCGCACCCTGCGCCGGCATCTGGACAGGGCGCCAGGCGGAACCATATTCTCCGTATTGCGATGACCAATGAACGTTCCGCCACAGCACCCTGCGGGCCGGCCGACGAGCGGGTCTTTTTCGACGCCACCCTGCGCCCGAACAGGAGCCTCGGCCGGTTCGGCTTCCGCGTCTTGATGACATTGGCCGGCGGATCGGTGATGGCCATCGGAGTGATCTTCATGATCGCCGGCGCGTGGCCCGTGCTCGGCTTCGGCGGTCTCGAATTCCTGCTGCTGTTCGTCGCATTCCGCCTGAACTACCGCGCCGGACGGGCCTACGAACGCGTGCGCCTGACGGAACGGCATTTGGAAGTGCGGCGCTTCGGCGCGGCGGGCGAGGTCGGGCAGTGGCGGTTCGAGCCGACCTGGGTGCGGGTCAACGTCGACGCACCGGCCGATCACGACTGCCGGCTGACCCTGTCGAGCCACGGCAACGCGCTGGTGATCGGCGCATTCCTGAGCCCCGGCGAGCGGTTCGAGGTCGCCGAAGCCCTCCGCGCCGCGATCGATTCCTGGCGGACGCGATGGAGTCCGTCCATCGCAGGCTAACGGCCGGGCCGGCGCTCAGTCGGCGAAGCCTAAGACATGCTTCATCGAATACAGCCCGGCCGGCCGGCCGCGCCCCCACAGGGCGGCGCGCACCGCGCCGGCGGCGAAGACCTGACGGCTCGCCGCCTTGTGCGTCAGCTCGAGGCGTTCGCCCTCACCGGCAAACACCACCGTATGGTCGCCGACCACATCGCCGCCGCGCAGCGTGGCGAAACCGATTTCGCCGGACGGCCGCGCGCCCGTATGGCCGTCGCGCCCGGATTTGCGCACCGCGTCGAGATCGACGCCCCGGCCCGCCGCCGCCGCCTCGCCCAGCCCGATCGCCGTGCCCGACGGCGCGTCCACCTTGTGCCGGTGATGCATTTCGACCACTTCGATATCGTAATCCGGGCCGAGAATGCCCGCGACCTGCTCGGTCAGGGCCAGCAGCAAGGTGACGCCGATGCTGAAATTGGGTGCCCGGATCACGGGAACGTGCCGCGCCGCCAGCGTGACCGCCTCTTCCTGTTTCGCGTCCAGGCCGGTCGTGCCGGCGACCAGAACCGCCTCTGCCTGGGCGGCCAGGCGCGCATGCTCCGCAGTCGCCGCCGGGACCGTGAAGTCGATGACCGCGTCGACGGCGGCGATCATCGCCGCCGGATCGTCGGTTACCAGAACGCCGAACGGCTCGAGCCCGGCCAGCGTGCCGATATCGGCGCCGACCGCCGGGTTGCCCGCCGGTTCGGTGCCGCCGGCGACAACGCAGCCTTCGGTCTCCGTGATCTGACGGACCACCATTTGTCCCATGCGGCCGGCGCAGCCGACCACGCCGATTTTCATGTCATCCACCATCTCGGTTTTCCTCGATCATTCATCATGCGCATCAGCGCCAGCGCCGCCGACCGCGGTCAAGCGCCTGTTTCGGTATAGCGGATCGCCGGACGGCCCGCTACGCGCGCGAGGGAGAAAATCAAAACAGTGAGGATGCGGGACGAGGCCCGCCGGGGCCGATCCGAATTGAATCTAGTCGGTCAGGTCTTCCCAGAATTCCTTGACGCGGGTGAAGAAGCCTTCCGATTGCGGGCTCTGCGATTTGCCGCTGCCCTGTTTCTCGAAATCGCGCAGCATTTCCTTCTGCTTCCGGGTCAGATTGACCGGCGTCTCGATCACCATCGCGACATACATGTCGCCGCGGCCGCGGCTGTTCAGCACCGACATGCCCTTGTTGCGCAGCCGGAACCGCTGGCCGGTCTGGGTGCCTTCGGGCACCGATACCTTGGCCCGCGATCCGTCGACCGTCGGCACTTCGATCGATCCACCGAGCGTCGCCGTCGTCATCGGCAGCGGTACGGTGCAGAAGATATCCGCGCCTTCGCGCTCGAACAGCGGATGCGGCATGAGGCTCAAAAAGATATATAGATCGCCGGGCGGCGCACCGCGGAGGCCGGCTTCGCCTTCATTCGCGAGCCGGACCCGCGTGCCGTCCTCGACCCCGGCGGGGATGTTGACGGACAGCGTCTTTTCCAGATGCGTCCGGCCGGAACCGCTGCAGACCTCGCACGGCCGGTCGATGACCTGGCCCTGGCCGTTGCAGGTCGGGCAGGTCCGCTCGAGCGTGAAAAACCCTTGCTGGCTGTGCACCTTGCCGGCGCCGCCGCAGGATGGGCAGGTGGTCGGCTCGCTGCCGCCCTCGGCGCCCGACCCGTCGCAGGAATCGCATGAAACCGACGTCGGCACCCGGATATCGACCTTGCGCCCGTGGAACGAATCTTCCAGCGAGATGTCGAGATTGTAGCGCAGATCGGCGCCGCGGCTGGACCGGCCGCGCCGCCCGCCCATGAAATCGCCGAACACCTCGTCGAAAATGTCCGAGAAGCCGCTGGTAAAATCGAATCCGCCGGCCCGTCCGCCGCCCGCGCCGCCATTCTCGAAGGCGGCATGGCCGAACCGGTCATAGGCGGCGCGCTTCTGATCGTCCTTGAGGACTTCATACGCCTCGTTGGCTTCCTTGAAGCGGGCTTCCGCTTCCGTGTCCCCCGGATTGCGGTCGGGATGATGGCGCATGGCGAGGTTGCGGTACGCCTTTTTCAAGACGTCCGCGTCGGCGCCGCGTTCGACGCCCAGGACATCGTAATAGTCACGCTTTTCCATCCACCACCCCTGACGGCGGAAGCCTCCCGAAGCGTCGCGCGCTTCCGGAGGCTCCGGTTAGTCCCGATTTCGCAGCATCATCCGGCGACGCTCAAGCGGTCTTGTCCTTGCGCTCCGCATCGTCGTCGACTTCTTCAAAATCCGCATCGACGACGTCATCGGCAGCCGCGCTTTCCGCGTCCCCGTCGGCCAGCGGCTCGTCGCCCGCGGCAGCCTCTTCCTGACTGGCCCGGTACATCGCCTCACCCAGCTTCATCGATGCCTGCGACAGGGCTTCGGTCTTGGTCTTGATGGCATCGGCGTCGTCGCCCTCCATCGCCTCCTTCAGCTCGGCGATGCCGGTTTCGATGGCGGTTTTTTCGTCCGCTTCGATCTTGTCGCCAAACTCGGCGAGGCTCTTTTCCGTCGTGTAAACCAAGCTGTCCGCCTGGTTGCGCGCCTCGACCATTTCCTTGCGCTTTTGGTCGTCCGCCGCGTGCTCCTCGGCATCCTTCACCATGGTCTCGATGTCGCTATCGGACAATCCGCCCGACGCCTGGATGCGGATCTGCTGCTCCTTGCCGGTCGCCTTGTCCTTGGCGGAAACGTTGACGATGCCGTTGGCGTCGATGTCGAAGGCAACCTCGACTTGCGGAATTCCGCGCGGTGCCGGCGGAATGCCGACCAGATCGAATTGACCCAGCAGCTTGTTGTCGGCCGCGATTTCGCGTTCGCCCTGGAACACGCGGATGGTCACCGCGGTCTGGTTGTCCTCGGCGGTCGAGAAGGGCTGAGCCTTCTTGGTCGGGATCGTGGTATTGCGGTCGATCAGCCGGGTAAACACACCGCCCAGCGTCTCGATGCCGAGCGACAGCGGTGTCACGTCCAGCAGCAACACGTCCTTGACGTCGCCTTGCAACACGCCGGCCTGGATCGCCGCGCCGGTGGCGACGACTTCGTCCGGGTTGACGCCACGGCCGGGTTCATGCCCGAAGAAGCTCTTCACCATGTCGATAACCTTGGGCATGCGGGTCATGCCCCCGACCAGAATCACCTCGTCGATCTCGCTCGCCTTCAGGCCCGCATCCTTGAGCGCCTTCTTGCAGGGCTCGATGGTGCGTTCGATCAGGTCATCGACCAGCGCTTCCAGCTTGGCCCGGCTCAGCTTGATGTTGAGATGCTTCGGCCCGGACTGGTCGGCGGTGATGTAAGGCAGGTTGATCTCGGTCTCCATCGAGCTGGAGAGCTCGATCTTGGCCTTTTCCGCCGACTCCTTGAGCCGTTGCAGCGCCAGCTTGTCCTGGCGCAGATCCATGCCGTTTTCCTTCTTGAATTCATCGGCAAGGTAGTCGACCACGCGCTGGTCGAAATCCTCGCCGCCCAGGAAGGTGTCGCCATTGGTTGATTTCACTTCGAACACGCCGTCGCCGATCTCGAGCACCGAGACATCGAAGGTACCGCCGCCGAGATCGTAAACCGCGATCGTGCCGCTGCCCTTCTTGTCGAGCCCGTAGGCGAGGGAGGCCGCCGTCGGCTCGTTGATGATGCGCAGCACTTCGAGGCCGGCGATCTTGCCGGCATCCTTGGTCGCCTGGCGCTGGGAATCGTTGAAATAGGCCGGCACCGTAATGACCGCCTGCGTGACCTCCTCGCCGAGATAGGCTTCGGCGGTCTCTTTCATCTTCTGCAGGATAAAGGCGCTGATCTGGCTTGGCGCGTAGGTCGTGCCATCGCTCTCGACCCAGGCGTCGCCATTGTCGCCGGACACGATATTGTAGGGTACGAGGCCCTTGTCCTTCTCAACCGCCGGATCGTCGGCGCGCCGGCCGATCAGCCGTTTGATGGCGAAGAACGTCTTCTCCGGATTGGTCACCGCCTGCCGCTTCGCGGCCTGGCCAACCAGTCGTTCGCCCGAATCCGTAAAGGCAACCACGGACGGCGTCGTCCGGAACCCTTCGGTATTTTCGATGACCTTTGCCTGCGAGCCTTCCATGACGGCAACACAGGAATTCGTGGTCCCCAAATCAATCCCGATGACTTTGCTCATATTATCCTCGTTTCTATTCGGCGAACCCTTGCGGAATGGAATATCATGCAACCGTTCCGGCTCGTCGGCCTGACCATCAGCGCCGAAACCTGGGCCCCCTTTGATCACGTTTGGGTTATCTTCTTCCGGCTATATAGGGAGGGAAACCGCACTGTACAAGAATTCATCCGAACGAATATTGCCTTCGTGGCCATACCGTTTCCCGCCCGGCTTTCCGGCGATTTGACCGATCGGGCGAACACAATCGGACTATACTGCCGACGGGGCGGGTCAGATGATCATTTCAGCCAGCTATAAAACCGATATTCCAGCCTTTTACAGCGCCTGGTTCCTGCGCCGGCTCGCGGCCGGCCAGTGCCGCATGGTCAACCCTTGGAACGCCAAACCGATTACCGTACCGCTGGATTCGGCCTCGATCGACGGTTTCGTGCTGTGGACCCGCAATATCGCGCCGTTGTCGGCCCATCTGGGCACGGTCGCGGCGCATGCGCCCTTCATGGTGCAATACACCATCACCGGATACCCCCGGGCGCTGGAGGCCGGCACGGTGCCCGCCGCCCGTGCAATTGCCGAAATGCACACGCTCCGGCAGCGCTTCGGCCCACGCGCCGCGGTGTGGCGCTACGATCCGATCCTGTTCACCAGCCTGACCGGCGGCGATTGGCACCGGCGCAATTTCACGCGATTGGCGAAAGCCTTGCGCGGCACGACCGACGAGGTGGTGATTTCCTTCGCACAAATCTACCGCAAGACCCGGCGCAACCTCGAGGCCGCGGCGCTGCGGCACGGCTTTACCTGGCACGATCCGGACGCGGCGGAAAAAAAGACCCTGGTCGCCGCATTGGCGGCGCGCGCCGCCGAGCACGGCATGGCGCTCCGGCTCTGCGCCCAGGCTGAATTCGTGGTTCCCGGCGCGGCGCCCGCCCGCTGCGTCGACGCGGCGCGGCTGTCCGACCTCGCAGGACGGCCGATTGCGGCGGCGGTCAAGGGAAACCGGCCGGATTGTCTCTGCCATACCGCCCGCGATATCGGCGCCTATGACAGCTGCCCGCAGGGCTGTGTCTATTGCTATGCGGTGCAGACGCGAGACCGTGCGAAACAACAGAACCGCGCCCATGATCCCGCCGGGGATTTTCTGAGCGCACCGGCCCGGCCAGACACTGGCGCGGCCGGTCAGGCGGTCGTATCGACCCGTTCGACCCCCTCGGGCGGCGCCTCCGGCTGACCCTTCGCGATGCCCACCCTGGCCGGCCGCAGCAGCCGGTCGTGCAACAGAAATCCCGGCTGCATCATCTCGACCACCGTGCCCACGGGCTTGCCGGTGCCTTCGACTTCATACATCGCTTCGTGCAGATCGTGGTTGAAGGGCTCGCCCAGCGGCTCGATTTTGGTAATGCCGTTCTTGCCAAAAGCGCTGTGCAGCTCCTTCTCGACCATCTCCACGCCGGTCATCAGGTTGTTGATCTGTTCTTCGCTCTCGCGCAAATCGCCGGGAACGCTTTCGAGCGCGCGCCGCAAATTGTCGGATACATTCAGGAGATCTTTGGCGAGGCCGCTCGCCCCGAATCTTCGGGCATCGGCGGTTTCGCGCTGGGCCCGCCGCCGGGTGTTTTCCGCATCGGCCAGGGCGCGCAAGCCCCGATCCTTGAGTTCCGCGACCTCCGCCTCCAGCTCCTTGATCCGCTGCGCCGCAGCCGCCGCCAGCGCCTGCTCGGCCGTTTCGGCTGCCGCATCCGCTTGATCGGCGTCCGATGCGGCGTCCGGCGCCTCGGAATCGGGCGCGCCCGCTTCATGCCTTTTCACTTCGTCCTGCTCCGTCATATTCCATTTCCCGTGTTCATAAATATCTGGGTGGTGCGCCGCAGCCCGCCAAGGCCGGCGCGCGAGCCCATCGAATTATTGGCCCACCAGGCGCCCGACGATTTTCGCGGTGTAGTCGACCATCGGAATGATCCGTCCGTAATTCATCCGCGTGGGGCCAAGAACGCCTATGGCGCCGACGATCCGTTCCTCGGAGTTCGCAAACGGCGCGATGACCATCGAACAGCCGGCCATCGAGAAAAGCGCGTTTTCCGCGCCAATGAAAATCTGCACGCCTTCGGCGACGTCCGCCGCCTCGATCAGCCGCAACAAGGACTGCTTGGTCTCCAGCGCCTCGAACAGGCCGCGAATCCGCTCGAGATCGCCCATCGCGGTAACGTCTTCCAGCAAATGGGCCTGCCCGCGAACGATCAGCATGCCGTTGTCGGCGTCGCCGCTGTTGGTCCAGGTCGCCAGACCGGCCGCCACCACCTTCTGGGTCAAGGCGTCCAGTTCGGTACGGTGCGCGGTGATTTCCTGTTCCATCTCGATTTGACATTCGCGGAGCGTGCGACCGATCATCTTCGCCGACAGGAAGTTGCTCGCCTCGACCAGGCTCGATGCGGGCAGCCCGATCGGCACGTCGATCACCCGGTTCTCGACGGTCCCGCCGTCGCCCACCAAGACCACCAGCGCCCGGCCGGGGCCGAGATTTAGGAATTCGATATGGCGCAGTTTTTCTTCGCCTTTCGGCGCCATTACCAGCGCCGTACATTGCGACAAACCGCTGAGCAGCGTCGATGCCTCTTCGAGCAAATTGTTCAAATTCAGCCCGGACGCCTTGCATTGCGCCTCGATATTCGCGCGTTCGTCCCGGGTGAGGTTGCCGATCTCGAGAATGCCATCGACGAACAGGCGCAACCCGGCATCCGTCGGCAGCCGGCCCGCCGACGTGTGCGGGGCGTACAGCAGACCGGATTCCTCTAGATCCGCCATGACGTTGCGGATCGTCGCCGGCGACAATTTCAGGCCCGATTTGAGCGAGAGCGTCCGCGAGCCGACCGGCTCGCCGGTCTTCAAATACGCCTCGACGAGGTGCCCGAAAATTTCCCTGGATCGTTCGTTTAACTGATTGGACATCCTGTTCGGAATGTAGTGAGCCCCCCAGGCACCGTCAATGAGCGGCGCCGTTTGCATCCGGCGGCGAGGGCGCGGCGGTTTTCCGGAATTCTTGCGGCGCGGCGGTGCGCTCGGTGCGCTCGGCGCGCTGGACGGGGCCCGCGGCAGGGTTTAGCTTCGGCCGCGAAATGCAACAGGGGGAAAGCATGCGCCCGTCCGGTCGAGAAAATAACGCGCTGCGCGCGGTGACGATGGAAACGGAAGTATCGAAATACGCCGAAGGCTCGTGCCTGGTGAAATTCGGCGACACGCACGTCCTCTGCACCGCCAGCGTCGAGGACAACGTGCCGCCCTTCCTGCGCAACAGCGGCGGCGGATGGGTCACCGCGGAATATGGCATGCTGCCGCGCGCGACCGACACAAGGAACGACCGGCGGCGAACCGCGGGATCGGGCCGCACCCAGGAAATCCAACGCCTGATTGGCCGCAGCTTGCGCGCGGTTACGGATTTGCGGGGCTTCGGCGAACGCCAGATCCGTGTCGATTGCGATGTCATCCAGGCCGATGGCGGCACACGGACCGCATCGATCACCGGCGGTTATGTGGCGCTGTACCTGGCATTTCGCCATCTCCAGAAAATTCGCGCGATCGCCGCGGTTCCCATGACCAGCCAGGTTGCCGCCGTATCGTGCGGATTGTGGGAAGGCGCCGCGGTGCTGGACCTCGACTATGCCGAGGATTCGACGGCGCAGGCCGACGCCAATTTCGTCCTGACCGGGGAGGGCGGCCTGGTGGAGGTGCAGGGCACGGCCGAGGGCGATCCGTTCAGCCGGACCGATTTCGACGCGCTGCTCGATCTTGCGGAAAAAGGCATCGGCGAATTGTGCGAGGCCCAGCGAAAGGCCCTGGAGGAATAAAGGTGGCGCGGCGTTTCGATCGTACCCGGGGCGACCGGCTGATTATCGCGAGCCACAACGCGGGCAAGGTGGCGGAGATCGCGGCGTTGGTAGGCCCGCTCGGCATCGCCACCCTCTCGGCCGGCGATCTTGGATTGGACGAGCCCGAGGAAACCGGCGCGACATTCCTCGAGAACGCGGCGCTCAAGGCCGCGGCCGCCGCCCATGCGGCGGGCGAACCGGCGCTTGCCGATGATTCCGGCCTCGTCGTGCCCGCACTGGACGGCGCACCGGGGATATATTCGGCGCGCTGGGCCGGGCCGGACCGCGACTTCGCGCTGGCCATGGAAAAAGTGCACCGGGAACTGGCCGGCGCGGCGGACCGTTCCGCCTATTTCGCCTGTGCGCTCGCGCTCGTCTGGCCGGACGGCCACAAGGAATGCTTCGAGGGCCAAGTGCATGGGGTGCTGACCTGGCCGCCCCGTGGCGACCGGGGCTTCGGCTACGACCCGATGTTTCTGCCGCTCCATGACGGCCAGCCCGGCTCCCTCACCTTCGGCGAGATGGAAGCCGAGGCAAAGCACCGGATCAGCCACCGGGCGGCGGCGTTTCGCCGGCTGATCGACGCGTGCTTCGCGCCCGTGCCATGACGGCCGATCCGCTGGCGCTCTATGTCCACTGGCCCTTCTGCCTGTCGAAATGCCCCTATTGCGACTTCAACAGCCATGTCCGCGATTCCGTGGATCAGGCACGGTGGCGCGCCGCGCTGCTGCGCGATCTCGACACCGCCTCCCTCGAGACCGCGGGACGGCCGCTGACCAGCATATTCTTCGGTGGCGGCACGCCGTCGCTGATGCCGCCGGAGACCGCCGCCGCGATCATTTCCCGCGCCGCCGAACACTGGCCGTTCGCGGGTGACATCGAAATTACGCTGGAAGCGAATCCGACCTCCGTCGAGGCGCACCGGTTCGCCGATTTTCGCGCCGCCGGCGTCAACCGCGTTTCGCTCGGCGTGCAGGCGCTCGACGACGACGCCTTGCGGGCGCTCGGCCGCGGCCATGATACGGCGGAGGCCCTGTCCGCGATTGCGCTCGCGCAGCGCCATTTTCCGCGCTATTCCTTCGATTTGATCTATGCACGGCAAGGACAGACCGAAGCCGCGTGGACCGATGAACTCGACCGTGCGCTCGATCTCGCGGGCGATCACCTTTCGCTCTACCAGTTGACCATCGAGCCCGGCACCGCCTTTCACCGCCGCACCGCGCGCGGCGAAACGCTGACCGCCGCGGAACCGACCGCGGCCGCGCTCTACGAGATCACGCAGCAGCGGCTGGCGGCAGCCGGGCTGCCGGCCTATGAGATTTCCAACCATGCCCGGCCCGGCAGCGAAAGCCGCCACAACCTGACCTATTGGCGCTATCAGGACTATGTAGGGGTTGGCCCCGGCGCGCACGGGCGGGTGACCGTCGAGGGCGCCAAGGCCGCCGTTCAGCGCATCCGGCGCCCCGAGGAATGGCTGTCCGCGGTGGAGGCGGCGGGCCATGGCGAGGAAGAACGGTTCGCGCTGAGCGCCGAGGAGCGGCTGACCGAAACCGTCTTGATGGGGCTGCGGCTGGCCGAGGGTATCCGCTGGGACCGCCTCGCGCCCGGGCCGGGCGATACGGCGCTCGATGTCGCGCGGATCGCCGATCTCGTCGCCGGCGGGTTTCTGGTGTCGGATACGGACGTCCTGCGCGCGACCCCGGCCGGCCGGCAGCGGCTCGACCGGCTGATCCTCGAATTGCTGAGCTGACCCCGCCCGCCGCGGCCGATCAGTTGGTAAGGCTTTGGAACGTCCGGGTCGGCTCTTTCACAACCTTCAACCCCTTACGCTGCACCTCGATGACCGCCAAAGCGCGCTCCGCGATGCCGTCCGGGTTGAGCCGGAACAGCCCATCGACGCCGAGAAATCCATTGGGATTGGTCAACGCTTCCTGGGAAAAATCCGAGCCTTCCGCACCCTGCGCCAGCACCGCGGCAAGCGCGGTAGCATCATAGGCGAGCGAGGCGAGACGGGCCGGCCGGGTCCGGAAGGCCTTGCGGTAGCGGGCGACGAATTGATTGCGGACAACCGGCGTGGGCGCCGCATACCATGACCCGACCAGGGCGGGTTCCGCGCCCGGATTGGGCATCTCGTCCCAATTGCGCAAACCGAGGATCCGCACCGCCGGGGGATCGACATCGTAGAACGACAGCAATGACGCCAGTGTCCGTAACGCCTGCCCCGTTTCCGGCAGCAAAATGGCATTGAACGACACATCGCCGATGGTATCCCGTTTTTCGAGCTTCTTGAGCGCCTGGCGCGCGGCTTCGCCGCCCTGGCGCTCGAGCGCGGCACGCTGCGCCATCAAGTCCTTCCGGCGCCTGTCATAGTCGGCAATGGTTTTGACCTCGGCGCTATGGTCGGCGCCGGAGCGACCGTAAAATTGCGTCGCCACGATCTCACCGCCCCGTTGCGGTACCGCCGCCTGCAGCGTTTCCACGACAGATTCGCCGTAGGGATCGCGCGGCGCCAGCACAGCGTATTGGTTCAGCCCGTTCGCACTGGCGTAGGCGACGATCGTCTCGACCTGCTGGCTGGGCACAAAGCCCATGAGAAACACACCGTTGCCGGCGACACTGCGGGAATTAGAAAACGCCACCACGTTCATCTTGGCCGCTTGGGCGAAAGGCGCGACCGCCTGGACCGACGTCGCCAATAACGGGCCGAGGATCAGCTGGGCGCCGCCGATAATCGCCCGCCGCGCCGCCTCGGCCGCGCCGTCGGGTGTCCCCTTGGTATCCTGCGGCATCAGGGCGAATTTCTCGTTCGCGATCTCGAACATCGCCATCTCGGCGGCGTTCAGCATCGATTTTCCAAGCCGCCCGCTCGGCCCGGAAAGCGGCAGCAAAATCGCGACCTGGATCGTCCCATCCGGCGGAATGGGGCGGCGGTAGATATCCGCCATTTTGGGATCGACGCCCTCGGTCGGACCGCGCAAGTCTTCCAGCGGCGGCAGTTGCGGCAGATTCGAATCTTGTCGCGGCTGGGCGCCACCGTCTACAGTCGTGCGGCCACACGCAGACAACACCAAAAGCGCAACGAAGGACGCCGCCAGAAATCGCACAGCAGCGGAAAACGGTAATACACCAGAATTCTTCGCAATCGGTCGCACCGGATAACCCCCCAGGTTCGGTTCCCGCCAAAGCCGATTCGGCTGTGGAGCCTACCGGCGCAAGCCGACAAAGTAAACCGGAACCGGGGCTCTATATCGTCCCTACGCCGATCGGCAATTTGCGCGATATCACGTTGCGCGCATTGGATATTTTACAGGCCGCGGACCTTATTGCCTGCGAGGACACGCGGGTCACCGGCCGGCTGCTACAGGCCTACGGCCTCGAGACGCGGATGACCCCGTATCATGACCACAACGCCGTCCGGAAACGGCCTGCCTTGCTGCGCCGGCTCGCCGACGGCGCGCGGGTTGCCCTGGTGTCCGACGCGGGGACGCCGCTGATCGCCGACCCGGGATATCGCCTGGTTCAGGAGGCGGTGGAGGCCGGTATTCCGGTCACCGCGCTGCCGGGCGCCTCGGCCGCGCTCGTCGCCTTATCGGCGTCGGGCCTGCCGACGGATCGATTCCTGTTCCTCGGCTTCCTGCCGACCCGGGCGGGCCAGCGCGACCGCGCCTTGGCGGATGTCGCCGATTTACGCGCCTCGCTGATTGTTTACGAATCGCCGCGCCGGCTGGCCGCGAGCCTCGCCGCAATGGCGCGCGCACTCGGCGACCGCGAGGCGGTGGTGGCGCGCGAGCTGACCAAGCGGTTCGAGGAAATCCGCCGTGGCGCCCTCGGCACGCTGGCCGGACACTACGCGGAGGCCGGGGCGCCGCGCGGCGAAGTGGTGATCGTGATCGCCCCGCCGGGCGCGAAGGCGGCGCCCTCGGACGTCGATTGCGACGCCTTGCTCGCCGCCGCCCTGAAGACGCACAGCTTGCGGGACGCCGCGTCCATGGTGAGCGCCGAGACCGGGTTGCCGCGGCGTGCGGTGTATGACCGCGCATTGCGCCTGAACCGCCAGGGCGCCGACACCGAAGAAACATGACCGCGCGCCGGCGCGCCTTGCGCTGGGGCCGCTTCGCCGAGGCGTTGTGCGCCCTGGATCTGCGCCTGCGGGGTTATCGGGTGGTCGCGCGGCGCCTGCGGTGCCCGCTGGGCGAGATCGATATCGTCGCCCGACGCGGCCGCATCCTCGCGGTCATCGAGGTAAAGGCGCGCGGCGGCGCGGCGGATGCGGCAGCGGCGATCAGCCTGCGTCAGCGCGACCGCATTACGCGGGCCGCCGGGTGGCTGCTGTCCACGCGGCCCGACCTGGCGGCGCTGGATGTGCGGTTCGACGCGATGCTCGTATCGCCCTGGCGCCGCCCGCGCCATCTTCGCGACGCCTGGCGCCGCGGCGTCGAGTAAGCACCGCTCGACGGTTGCGACTCCTAGCCGTCTTGCTGTACAGCAAGGTTATGCACAGCGCACAAAACCCTCAGAGATGCCAATTCCCGCACCGCCAAGGCGGTTTCGGCCCGGCGGTTGCCCTCGCCGTAGTTCTGGCCGCCGCAGCGATTTTGCCGGGGTGCGGGCCGACCCTGGTGGCCGGCGCCGGTGCCAGCGTGGGAAAGGCTGCGATGCAGGAGCGCGGCTTGAAAAAATCAATGGCGGATACCGGCACCGAGACGAAGATCGCCGCCAATTTGTTGAGCCATAGCGCCAGCCTGTTCACCGACGTCTCGGTCGAGGTTCACGAGGGCCGCGTCTTGCTGACCGGGGCGGTCGAAAAACCCGCCGACCGGATCGAAGCGGTGAAGATCGCCTGGCGCGCCGACGGCGTCTCCGAAGTCATCAATGAAATCCAGGCGCGCGACGACAGCGATCTGCTCGACGCCGCGCGGGACCGGTGGATCACCACCAAGCTCGGCACGGTGATTACCTTCGACAAGCAAATCAAGGGCGTCAACTATTCGATCGAAACGGTCAACGGCAAGGTCTACCTGATCGGCATAGCCCAATCACAGGCGGAGGTGACGCGGGTGATCAATCACGCCCGGTCGATCAGCTATGTCCGACGGGTGATCAATCATGTCCGCGTGAAGGAACCGCGCCAATCCGGGCAAGGCACATAGGCCGATGAAACCTGCCGATTCCGAGAACGCACGCGACCACGGCGATCCGAAAGTTATCCTCCGGCGCATCGGCGCCGCACCGGAGGCGCCATTCGATCTGGCAGACGGTGCGCTGGCCCTGGCGTCGGTCGATCGGCCCGGCGTCGCGCTCGATCACTATCAAAACCACCTGAAAGACCTGGCGCGCGACGTCGCCGCCGCCTACGAAGCCCCCGCCCTCGAAGCAGACGCCGGCGCGGCCGGGCGGTGCGTTGCCGCGCTGAACCGGATCGTGCTGGACGAATATGGCTATGCCGGTGACGAGCTGACCTATGACGACGTGCAGAACGCCAATCTGATGCGGGTCATCGACCGGCGCAAGGGCCTGCCGATCGCGCTCGGCATCCTGTATCTGCACGCCGGACGGGCGCAAGGCTGGTCGATGGCGGGGCTGGGATTCCCGGGCCACTTCCTGGTGCGGCTCGATCTCGACGGGGAGCGGATCATTGTCGACCCGTTCAACGGCGGGCGGATTTGCGCCGCGGATGACCTGCGCGGCCTGCTGAAGGCGATGCAGGGACAGGAGGTCGAACTGCGCCCGGAACATTACGCCGAGGTCACCGACCGGGAAGTGCTGCTGCGCCTGCAAAACAACATCAAGCTGCGGCTGTTGCAGCTCGAGAAAACCGACGCGGCCGCCGCGGTGGCCGACACCATGTTGTTGTTTGCGCCCGACGTTCTTACGCTGTGGCGCGAGGCGGGCCTGCTGCACGCGCATGCGGGCAACCTGCGCGCCGCCGCCGATGCCTTGGAAAACTATTTGACCCGCGAGACTCGCGAAGGGCCGCGGCAGGACGCCGCGCTCTTTCTCCAGCGTCTGCGCGAACGCCTCAACTGAGCCGCAGGAGACCGCCATGAGCCTTGCCGTCGCCATTCAGATGGACCCGATCTCCAGTATCGATATCGCCGCCGACAGCAGTTTCGTGATGGCGCTCGAAGCGCAGCGGCGGGGTCATGCGCTGTTCCATTATCTGCCGCAGCATCTGTCGTTCCGGCACAACCGGCTGTTCGCCCGGGTACAGCCGCTCGAAGTTCGGCGCAAGGAAGGCGATCACTATACTCTGGCCGACGCCGAGATGATGGACCTGGCGACCATGGACGTGATCCTGA
>JAOTYV010000168.1 GCA_029861675.1 Alphaproteobacteria bacterium | reverse complement strand
TCAGAACGGGCTCGATTACCATGTGGTAAATCGAGGGCGGATCGAGAAAGGCGGGAACGATCCATTGCCCGCCCGGTTCGGCGCAGACACCGCCGACAAGGGAGGCAGCCATGGACGAGATGCTGTGCCGACTGAGAAACGATGCATCTGCGGGAGGCAGGTTTAGCCATGTGTCGATCAACGCGCGCATCGGTGCCACCAGAGGCGCTGAAGGACGCGGTTTAAGTGTTTGCCGATGTGGATGCGGTCGCCGTAGCGCTCTGCGCTATGGGTTTGCCGAGAGAGGGCAAGGCTTCGCATTATGCCGCCCCCTCGTCAGAAGTGCTGAGACGCTTGCGAGCGGCGAGCCAGGATTCCATGTCGGCAAGGTCGTAAATGACCACGCGTGGACCCGCTTTGCTGTAGGCCGGTCCATCGCCACGGAGCCGCATCTTTGCGAGCGTGGATGACGACAGTCCGAGATACTCCGCTGTCTCACGCGCTCGGAATTTAGGGCTGTTTCGAGTTGGAGAGTGTTCCAGGCTCATTGTTCCCTCGCTTTCAATTTGCCGGAATGTTCCGGCTATGCGAGGGACTTTTTAACAATCTAATGCTTATTAAGTCCTTGTATTTAAATGGAGAAAAATGGAGCGAAAATCAGCAATTAATTTTAGCCGAACGTTTTTTTGTATCGTTTCTCTAATCGCCTAACTTTGCTTTCGAAGGTTCCACCTCCTTGTGCTCTGTCGGCTACGCGACGCGCCGCAGCGTGGGATGAGATATTCTCTTTTAGAATCAGCACATTCATTTCGGAAAGTAGCGGTCCATCCTGCTTTGCAAGGGAACCTGCGCCTTTTGGGCGTCCCTTCCGAACCGCAGTCTCGGTGGGTTCGGTCCGTTCAGTTTCAATTCCTCTGACGGCCAGTACCGCTGCGATGTAATCCTCGACTTCTTGATCCCGCCGCTGGGCCCTGTATTTCTTCGTTTTTGACGGTTTACGTGCCACTTTTAAGCACCTCCGCATGGTGCATCCGCAGTGAAAGGCGACGCGGCAACCGGGTTGCGGTATCCCGGCTTTCGGCGGCCAAACCTAGCCGCGCCGATTGGAGTTATGCTTTTCGCTTCGGTAGCTCGACAACCTCCGCACTACTGTTACCCACCTTCATGGCCGCCGCAATTGTCTGGGCGGTGCGGTTTACGACAGGCTTGAGTGGGTCAAGGTCCAGGTGAGCGTATTTCTCAGTCGTCTTATTGTGGGAATGCCCGAGAACCTTCCCGATTAGGTAAAGCGAATTGCCGCCAGCGACAGCGAAAGATGCGAACGAATGCCGTAGCGCGTGCAGAGGTACATCGTCTAGGCCTGCCCGCTTCCTGATAATGGCCCACACTTTTGGTAGCCCAACATAGTGCCCTTTGCCTTTTGTGGCCGGGAACACAAACGGCGAGCCTTCTATTCGAGGCAATGATGCCAGCAACTCAAGTGCCGGGGCAGCAAGCGGCACGGTTTTTTTTCCGGTTTTAGAATCCGGAAGGAATAGGCATCCGCGCTCGAAGTCGATTGACCTCCAAGTGAGGCCGAGAATTTCGTTTTTCCTGCATCCGGTGAATATCAACAAGCGGATTGCGGTGATTGCGGTCGAGCTCAAACCTTCGGCCTTGGCTGTGTCCAATGCTTCGCCGAGTTTCCCGAGTTCTGACGCGTCTAGGAATCGTTCCCGCCCCTCAATCTCAAATAGTTCGACACCCCGTACGGGGTTCTCTGTGACATACCCCTCACGCAGCGCGAATGTAAAAACGGTTCCGAGCACCGTCGTTGCCCGTGCTGCAGTTCCTCGCCCGCCGGTCACGCGCGCGCGGCCTCTAGGGCCTGTGCGAATGTCGATTGCGCTTTTCCCCGCTGCAATGTCCTCCTGGAACTTTCTGACGATTTTCGAACGGATCGAACCAATACGCCTTCGCCCGAGAAGCGGTTTTATGTGCCGTTCGATGTTGCTTCGATCTATTGCCAAGGTAGAGGCCTTCTTTGGTCGGCCCTTGCCCTTGAGGATGATGTTGGGGGCGGCTTCTAGATAGAAATCGCAAAGCTCGGCAACTGTGGGCTCTCGGCGGGCCCGTGCCCGTTCCTCCGCAGGGTCATGGCCCGCAGCGGTCTGGCCCAGCAGTTTCTTCGCCTCATTCCGGGCGCTTTCGGGCGTCCAGGGCGATCCGTGCCGCCCAATCGTGACACGCCGGGTTCGTCCCTTTCTCCCGCCAAGGCGGTACTGCACGAGATACGTCTTGCCGCCGGTTGGCGTCACTTTCAAGCCGAAGCCCGCAAGCTCGGCATCCCACAGGTAAGCATCCCGGATGCTGGGTTTGGTGGCATCGACTGCTCGTTTGGTGATTCTGCCGGTCGCCATTGTAGCCTCCATTCGTGCTTACTGGCAGTCTTCCAGTAAGCACATAGTAAGCACAATTAAGGGAAACCAGAGGAATGTCAATGAACGGTATGGCAATCAACTTACTTAATATCGTTTAATTTATATATACTATAGCAAAATACGGAAACACCCGGAAAGGTACTCCTTTACAATGGCATTGTAGAGGTCTGGGGTTCGATTCCCCACGGCTCCACCACTTATTTTCCAAATTTTTTCCGACTCCGAAACGGAACCGCCGCGCCTTAGCGCGCCATAGTGTCACGATCCCAGCACGTAGATCTGACCCACCAGAAAGCCGATGCTCGCGACGCAGCCCAGGATCGGCACCCAAAGCGGGTAACACGGTTCGGCATCGCCGGTTCGGTCTCGAATTTTGATCCGCCAAAGCGCCAGATTGATCAGCACAAAGACCGCCAGCATGACGAGTGACGTGATGCGCGCCAGTGTCACGATCGGCAGCAACAGCGTACATGCCAGAACGGCCAATCCCACGAACACGGTGGCATAGACGGGGGTTCGCCGCGTGCGATGAATGCGGCTGAAGATTGGCGGCAACCAGCCGTTCTTGCCGAGCCCAAAGAAGACTCGCGCCGCCATGATGATCTGGATCAGCGCGCCATTCAGCACGGCGACCATCGCGATTGCGCTCACCACCACCGGGGACATGCCCGTGCTGCGTTGAAACAGGAGCGCCAAGGGCGCGTCCGACTCCGCAAGGGTTTGCGGCGGCACGACCGTGACCGCGATCATCGCCAGAACCACGTAAAGCAGCGTCGTGATGCCCAGGGTGATGAGGATCGCTTTCGGCAGGGTTCGCCGAACGTCTTTCACTTCCTCGGCGACGTTGACCATGTCCTCGAATCCGATGAAAGCATAGAAGGCGAGCAGCGCGCCGGCGAAAATTCCGCTCCAGGCGGCGGTGTCGCCCGGCACGAAAAATCCTGACCAGGCGATCGGCGTTTCCGGCAACCGGGTCATTGCGCCGCCGATCACGAGCAGCAGACCGCCGACCTCGATGACGGTGGCTGTCGCCGCGACTGCAACGGACTCGGTAATTCCCCACGCCGCCACGGCGGTCAAGACCGCCACCACGGCGACGATTTCCCAATGCGGCGGGGCCTCCAGGAATTGCCCCAGATAACCGATGAATCCGTGGATGATGGCGCCGCTGGATACAATGCCCATGAGCGCGACCGCCAGACCGACCAGGACAGAAAGCGGGCGCCAGCGAAAGCCCCTATAGACGTACACCGCTTCGCCGGCGCTCTCCGGGAAACGCGCCGACAGTTCGGCGAAGGAAAAGACCGTCAGCGCCATGATCGCAGCAGCGATGAGAAAGGCGATCGGCGTCAGGGTTCCGGACAATCCTGCGACTTTGCCGATTAGCACATAAATGCCGGCGCCGACTGTCGTGCCCAAGCCGTACAGCACGACCAGCGGCAGCGTCAGGCTCCGTTTTAATGTCGTTTTTTTGGGTCCGCCCGTCTGCGGCAAAGGGGTGTTCACATTGGCAGGCATGCGAAAGGGCCGTGTCGATGGGGGGCGGGGCACGGTTTGGTTACCGACTCTCTGCGTGTTCCTCGGACAATATAGTATTTTGCGGCATGCGGGCCCGGCGGCTTTGATTTGCCTCAATGCGCGGGAGCGCTCGTTTTGGAGAATAACCGGCGAGAATCCGTATGCGCGATGAAGGAGCCGTCCGATGCCCGGTCTACTGGATCTGCTGTATCGCGACCACGAGAACTTGAAAAAGCTGTTTGGCGTCTTCGAGCAGGAACTTTCCACCTTCAATCGCGGCGAGCCGCCCGATTACGATCTGATCATCGATATTCTGGATTATTGCATCGCCTATCCGGATATCTATCACCACCCGCTCGAGGATCTGATCCTGGAACGGCTGAAGAAGCGCAGCCCCGACGCGGCCGGGCCGATCGGCGATCTGCATGAAGAGCACAATCGCCTGATGGCGCAGACGCGGATATTCCTCGCCCTCGTCCACGATATCCGTCAGCAGCGGCAAATCGCGCGCGAGACGTTCAGCGACGCGGCGCAGGCATTCCTCGACGCCTACCGCACGCATATGCGTTACGAAGACGAGACCATGTTCCCGGCCGCCGCCGAAAGCCTGACCGAAGCGGATTGGGCGGAAATCGAGGCCAGTTGGGCGAGCCCTTATGATCCGCTCTTCGCCGACCGCTCGGAGCGCCGTTACCGCCGGCTTCGAAATACGGTGCTGGAGCAATACGGCCTGATGGAAAACACCAAATAGCGGCGGTCGGTTTCAGCCGGGCTCATGCGGTCCGCCGGGGGGCGATTGGGTTTTTTCGGGTGGATCGCTTGTGGCGTTCCGCCTTTCGGGCGCGTCGTCATCGAACAGAATACGGTTTGCCGCACCGTCGAGATCCTCGAACTGCGCCGACTTCAGCGACCAAAGAAAGGCGGCAAGGCCGATCGCGCCAAGCCCGATCGCGACGGGAATGAGGTAGAGTAGGCCGCTCATCGTACGCCGCCCCAACCCAACCGTAGGGCGTTCACGACAACCAGCACCGATGACGCGGACATGGAGGCCGCGGCGATGATCGGTGTCACCAGGCCGGCCATTGCGAGCGGGATGGTGACCGCATTATAGAGCAGTGCGAGTGCGAAATTCTGACGCACGATACGAAGCGCCGACCGGGCGGTGCGCAGCACCGTATCGACCGGGCCGAGCAAATCGCCTTGAAATACCACATCGGCCGCGGTCTGGCTGATATCCGCCGCCGTCGACGGGGAGATCGAGGCGTGCGCCGCGGCCAAGGCCGGCGCGTCGTTCAATCCATCGCCGATCATGCAAACGCGGCGGCCCTTTGCGCGCAATTGTTCCAGTCGCGCGACCTTGCCGGCGGGTACGCACTGCGCTTGCCACTCAGTGATGCCGGCCCGCTCCGCGACGGCGGCAACGGCGGCTGCCCGATCGCCGGAGAGCAAGGCGATGGTGTGTCCGGATGCCTTCAGCGCGGCCACGGTGTCACGCGCATCGTCGCGCATTCGATCGACGAATCCGAACCGGACCGGTGGTCGGCCGGGGCGGTTCAGCCAAAACTCGCAGCCTGCGACCTCGTCCGCATCGCCGCCGCACCACTCGCGGGAGCCCAGCCTAATCGTCTTGCCATCCTGGCGGAGCTGCAGGCCGCGGCCGGGAACTTCCTCGACACCCTTCGCTGCGGGTGCGTCGGATGCGGCCGCCCGGAGCGCGCGGGCGAGCGGATGCGTGCTGGATGCGGCAAGCGATGATGCCAGCGCCAAATCGGACTCGTCCCAATCGTCCGCCGCGGTGAGTTTCAGGTCGCCCGTCGTCAAGGTGCCGGTCTTGTCGAAGACGATGGTGTCGATTTGCGCCAGACGTTCCAGCGCGGTCGGCGATTTAATGAGCACGCCGCTTTTAAACAATTTGTTGCAGGCGACGACCTGAACCACCGGCACGGCCAACGCCAAGGCGCACGGGCAGGTTATGATCAGAACCGCCACGGCGTTGACCAGGGCGTCTTGCCATGCGAGGCCGCCAAACTGCCACCAGCCGATGAATGTCGCCGCCGCAAGCAGATGCACGACGGGGGCGTACACGCGGACGATGCGCATCGCCAGGTCGACATAGCGCGACCGGCGCTGTTCGGAGGCTTCAAGCAATCGCTGAATTTCGGCAAGCAGCGTGCGGTCGCCGGTGGCCGTTGTCCGGACCGTCAACGTCCCCGTCAGGTTCACCATCCCTGCATACAGGCACGCACCCGGTTTCACGGCGGCCGGATTGGCCTCTCCGGTGATCAGGCTGGCATCGATGTCCGACGCACCCTCCGTCACGGTGCCGTCGATCGGAACCCGTTCGCCGGCGCGCACGAGCACATGACTGCCCAACGCGATGCTGTTGACGTCTTCCGCACGAAGACTGCCATCCGCCTCGACGATGATGGCCGTCGTCCCTTGAAGGGCAAACAGCCGTTCCGCCGCGGAACGCACGCGCCCCCGCGCCCGCTCATCGAGATATCGTCCGATCAACAGGAAGAAGAGCAGCATGGTCGCGGATTCGAAGTAAATGTGACCGGAGCCATGCATCGTGCCCACGAAACTCAGCCCCGTGGTTAGCAGCAGGGCGAGGGCGATCGGCACATCCATGTTGATGGCGCCGCCGCGCACCGCGGCAAGTGCGGAGGCGAAAAACGGCCGCCCCGCGTAGGCGACGGCGGGAATTGCGATCAGCGCGGAAACCAGCGCCAGCAGCCGCCGTGTCGCGGGCAACATGTCCTGTGCCTCGCCGGCCCAGAGAGCAACCGAGAGCAGCATGATGTTGGCCGCGGCGAAGCCCGCCACCGCCATGGCGCGCAGCAGAGCGTTCTGCTGGTCCGGCGACGTTCGCGCCTGCCGGTCGAGGTCGAACGGCAGAAGCCGGAATCCCAGCCCTTCGATCATTTCGGCCAGATCTTCGTATGTCACCAGCATTGGATCCCAACGCAGGAACAAGCGCTGGGTGGTCAGGTTTACCCGCCCATCGAGGACGCCGGGGCGTTGGGCCAGGCTGCTTTCGATCGAATGCTGGCAGTTGGCGCAATGCAGGCCCTCGACCATCAAATGCGCCGTATGCGAACCATCGACAGTTTGCCGCACGATATCATTCGCCGCCGCGCCGGGCTTGGCAGGCGGCGCCGGGGCGCTTGGCGTTCGGGCGATCGCGGCAGCCTCGCTCATCGCACGACAATCCGTTGCGTCAGTTTGTGGGTTTCCTCGCCGCGCTCGAGCGTGACATGCACCTGCCATTGCCCGGCCAAGGGCACGGATATGGCCCGGCCATAACGGCCGACGCCGACCGGCTGCAGTTCGACGCGAAAGTCGTGTCCGGCATGGGTGGGCCGGCGAAATGACGCGACCGCGCGGGCACCGGTCAGCGGGCCGCCGTTCCGGTCCCGCAAGGTGACCGCGAAGTCGATGCGGCGTTGGCCGCGGCCGGCGACAGAAATCTCGCCGGTCCAGCCGCGCGCTTCCTGGCGATCGACCGCGGCAAGGGTCTCGTTGTACCGCAGCCCTTTGAGGTAGTAGCCGCTGTATTCCAGACCCGTCCAACTTTGCACGGCGAAATAGACCATTGCCGCATTGGCGGACAGAACCACTGCGAAGAAGGCGAAGAACGCGATCGGGATCATCGACCGTTTCGTGTCCGGTTGTTCGGCGGTCATTTTTCGGGCCCCCTGAAGACGGATTTGTGGCGTTCGGAGTCGCCCGGCTCGTTGCCGGCATTCTCCCGGATGACGAATGCGAAGGGCGTGGATTTACCAGCAAGATTTTGCGCGGGCGCCTTGACGAATATCCGGAAAGCCGTGACCGCGTCCGGATCGGCGCCCAGCCACACGGTCGGATGCGCGCCGCCCTGTCCCACCACGGTCACCTTGGCGTCGGGCAAGCCGTGCACGCCGAGAATGAAATCGCGTTGACGCCGTTGTTTGTTGAGGATTTTGACGGTGAAGCCGTTGCGGATCGATCCGTCCGACAGTTGGACGAATAACGGATTGCGGTCACGGATGACATTGAGCCCGACGCTGGGCCGCGACCACAGGCTATACAGGATGGCGCCGCCGACCAGCACAAGCAACACCGCGTAGATCAAGGTCCGTGGCCGTATCAGGCGATACCTGGGCGTGGCGCCCTGTTCGCGGCCAACTTGCCGCGAGATCGAATCGTAGGCGATGAGATTGGGCGGGCGCCCGAGCGCCGCCATGACCGTGTTGCACGCATCGACGCACAGCGCGCAGCCGATGCATTCGAGCTGACTGCCGTCGCGAATGTCGATACCGGTCGGACAGACGGCGACGCACTGATTGCAGGCAACGCAATCGCCCAAGCCGCTCAGGTCTTGGTCTTTCTTTCGATGGCCGCGCGGCTCGCCCCGCCATTCCTCATAGGTGACGGTCAGCGTGTCTTCGTCCAGCATGGCCGATTGGAAGCGCGGCCAGGGACACATATAGGTGCAGACCTGCTCGCGCGCGAAGCCGGCCAGCAGATAGGTCGTCGCGGTGAACAGTCCGATGAAGAACAGCACGGCGCCGTCGATTTCCAAATGCATCATATCCTGCACGAGGGTGGGTGCGTCGTGGAAGTACAGGATCCAGGCGCCGCCGGTCAGCAGCGCGATCAGCAGCCAGAGGACATGTTTGATCGTGCGCTTGGTAATTTTTCCCGCGGTCCAGGCACCCTGGTCCAGCTTGATGCGGGCATTGCGGTCGCCCTCGACCCACTGCTCGACCCACATGAAGAGATCGGTCCAGACGGTCTGCGGACAGGTGAAGCCACACCACACGCGACCGAACAGCGACGTCATCAGGAACAGCCCGAATGCGCCGATGATTAGCAGGCCGGCGAGGTAATAGACCTCCTGCGGCCAAATTTCGATCCATAGGAAATAAGCCCGGCGGCTCGGCATGTCGATGAGGAAGGCCTGATCGGGCGCGCCCGGTCCGCGGTCCCAGCGAAGCCATGGCGCGAGATAGTAAATCCCCAGCAGGACGACCAACGTGACTGATTTCAATCGACGGAATATGCCCGAAACCTGCTTGGGAAAGACCTTAACGCGGGGCGTGTAGAGCGGCAGCTTTTCGCGTTGTGCGCGAACGGATTCGGCGTCTTCAATCGTAACGGCGTTGGGGTTTGGGATTGCGTCCATTGCGCAGGGACTTATTCACCGCCGCCGAGCGAGTGGACGTACAGGGTCAGCATCTTGATCGTCGCGGCGTCCAACCGGCCGCCCCAGGCGGGCATGACGCCGTGCCGGGGGGCCGCGATCTGACGCGCGACGGCTTCCCGGCTGCCGCCGTACAGCCACACCGCATCGGCGAGCCGGGGCGCACCGAACTCGCGATTGCCCTGACCCGCGGGCCCGTGGCAACTGGCGCATTGTTCCGTATACAGCGCCGCCGTAGTCGTCTCGCCGGCGCTGGCGGTGCCGCCACCCGACAGCGAGAGCACATAGGTCGCAAGCTGTTCGATCTCGGCGGTTGCGAGGATCTTGTCGGCGCCGAAGCGGGGCATTTCGGATAGCCGCGTGTCTTCATCCTTTTCCCAGCGCACGCCGTGACGGATTGTCTGCTCGATCTCGGTCAGTTTGCCGCCCCATAACCAGATATCGTCCGCCAGGCTCGGGAAGCCGGGGCGACCGGCGCCGCCGGCGGCGTGACAGGGAGCGCAATTGTCGGCGAAGGCGGATTTGCCGCCCGCCGCGGCGAATTTGAACAGTTCGGGTCTGGCGCGGATCTCGTCCAGCGGCGCCTTCGCGATTTCGTCGATATAGACCGCCCGGCTCGCGCGCAATTCCGACATGGATTTTTCAAGCGCCTTGCGTTCCGTGTGGCCGAGCAATCCCTCGGTGTACCCGGTGCCCCAGGGAATGGCGGGATATAGAACGAAATAGACGATCGAGATGAGGATGGTCGCATAAAGCACATAGAGCCACCATCGCGGCAGCGGCGTGTTCAACTCCTTGATGCCGTCCCATTCATGGCCGGTGGTGTCCTGGCCCGTGACGGCGTCTTTTTCGATTTTGGTCGGCATCGCTATTTCCTATCCGCCGTTTTCCGGTGAGGCGTCATCGCGCAGGGGAATCGAAGCGTGGTCCTCCATGCTTTTTTTCCGTTTCTCCGATGGCCAAAACGCCCAGACCGCGATTCCGATGAAGATCGCCATGAATAGGGCGACCCAGACTGGATAAAG
>JAOTYV010000455.1 GCA_029861675.1 Alphaproteobacteria bacterium | reverse complement strand
CGTGCTTGCCCGCTGCTTCGTGACCCGCGCTGACCGCGTTTGTACTGCTCGTCCGCATGATTTCCAGCGCGGCGCCCATCGCGGCGGCATCGGCCGCGGCCTGCACCGACTTGGCCTGCAGATGCCAGGTGGCGACGTCCAGGGTCAGCCCGATCGAGCCGACCGCAACGGGCAGGATCATCCCGGTATAGACCATGACACCGCCCCGGACGTCTTTGACCAGCGCAGTAATGAACCGGGATATCTTGGGAAATCGAGTCAATATAAACATCACGTCAACCACCTCATCCATTCCTCGCACGCACGATTTCGGCCCATTTTTTTCAACGCAGGCGCGAAATTCGTGTCATTCGACTATGGCGGCCGAAAATTAACGTCTTGTTAATAAATAGACGCATTCGAGTTAAGGTTTATTAACATTTGAATTTCTTAACGCTGTTTTTGCTCGTTAATATTTTCCTTACCCGATTATCGACGCATTTCGCGTGTAATTCAGGACAAAATCCGGCACGCAGAAATGAACCTGCGGCAACAAACACCGGCCTAAATCGAGCGTGTCAGGGTTGGGGGAAAGAAAGAAAAACGCAGCGCCCGATCACCCGGCACGGAAACGCCGGCCTGCGGGCATTCCGCACCGGTTAGGGGGCGTGCCTATTGGACCAGGGATGAGACGGTCTCCCGCCCGCCACTATCCTTTATCCCTTATTCTCGACAGACAAGGATGAGGTCAACCTGTTGGAAACATTTAGGCTCACCCTGAGCTTCCTCATCCCGAGCCTGTCGAGGGACGAAGAGTGCGGCTGCGAACGAGACGTCTTTCAACAGCCTGCTAGACCATTTCTTGTTTAAATCGACCCAAGGGAAATGGTCTATCTTTTTGTTTTTACGCAAATTCGTCGTCGCGAACCGTTTCGGTTCGCTCGGGATTTACCCTAAAACACCGTCATCGTGGCGGAGCGGGTAATCGTGGTCGGGGCCAGCGGCGTGAAACCTTCGGCGAACAGGTTCAAGGGAACATCCAGCGTGATTGTGACCTTGCTGCCGGGATTGTCGTCGTCCGGATCGCGGGTGATCACCACATCGCTCGCCTGCACCGGGATCCCGATCGCCCGCGTCGCCGTGAAGGTTTTGATCTCGTCGTCGGTCTTCGGATCTTGGCTGTTCGCCCCATGGGCGATGGCGAAGCGCGCGCCTTCGAAAACAGCGTACCGGACACTGGTCGACGTCAGGCCAAGACGGCCGATATCGATGATGGCAACGGTAAGGAACACCAGCATCGGCGCGACGAAGGCGAACTGGATCGCGCTGACCCCCTGGTCGTTCCGCAGCATGCGTACAAAATAGCGCATTTTCCCGCTCCCCCTAGTTGACCCGGGCCATATTCGAAACGGTAATCGGGTAGGTGGCCGGAATGTTGAGGTAGGACAGAAACGCGGAGAGGTCCTCTTGGATCGTCACCCGGACATAGGCCGGTGCGTATTTGCCGTCGCCGCAATTGGGCGCGGTGGTGCAAACCAGCTCGGCGGTGGTCCCCGGACAAATGCAGACGGTCTCGGCTGTAATGGCCAACTGGTTGGTGACGTCGCCGGCATCCTCGCGCGCCGCCGCCTCCTGGCCGTCGTTATCGAAGGCGCTGGCATAATCCTGGACGCCGTAGAGCGTGCCGGCGCTGGCCGCCTGGGTAAGGCGCGACCACTCGACCGAGAGCCGCCCGAGCTCCACGCCGGCGAAGGCGAGCATCAGGAAGACCGGCACCATGAAGCCGAATTCGATCGCCACGTTACCGCGCCGGCACCGCCGCAACCGCCGGCACAGCGCACCCATCGTTCCGCCCAAAGCGCCTGTGGTGAGTTTTCCCGTCATGCGTCTAAACCTCCATCGATTGCCGTTATCGATTGCCATGCACGGCCCGCCTATTCGATCAGCTTCGCCTGGATGAGCTGCGAGTTGGCCGCCACGGAGGTGCCGCCGAACTGCCCGATGAGGGTGTTGCCGGAGAAGTCCACCGTATTGACCAGCAGCAGCGACTGCGTCGCGTTCAGCCCCGCCCCGCCGGCGAACTTCACATGCTGATTCGGGAAATACAGGATGCCGAGCAGCGCCATGTTTTCCGCGCCGAGGAAGGAGTGCTCAACGTTCAGCGAGTTCCGGTCGTGATAGAACAGGATGCCCGCGAGCGGCCCGGAGTTGTCCGCCTCCAATTCGACGATGGCGCCGCCGTTGATGGTGATCACGTCATTGTTGTCCCCGAACGGGGTGATATAGAAATGCACGCCCGGCGCGGTGCCGCGCAGAATTCCGCCGCCATGCACAACCACGGTAATTTCCTGCAGGACGTAGATGCCCGGGTCGAATTCCACGATAGAGCCGTTGTTTACCGTGATTTTGCCGCAAATGACGAAGAATCCGTCGGGCTCCGGGCTGAAGGTATAACTTGAGTTGGTCGGCGAGTTCTTGTCGCACGAGGGGTCGTAGGACGGCGCCGGCAGCCAGGCCAACGGGTCGTTGACGTGGGAAACGCCGGTGGTGATGATGGGATTTCCCAGGATACCGCCATTGTCGACCACGCCGGGGCTGACGCCAACCGTCTTGATCTTGGTCGTGGTCAGGGTCGAGCTGCCGGTCTGGACCAGCGCCTGGTTATGGGCGGAGTTGGAGAAGGCGCCGCATTCGAGATTCACATTGGCGGTGCCGCTGATCGTAAGCG
>JAOTYV010000454.1 GCA_029861675.1 Alphaproteobacteria bacterium | reverse complement strand
CCGTATCGCACCGAGACGGCGGATCTTGACGTGTTCTGGAATCCCTATGTGCTGTCCGAACCTTATGGCACGATTCAATTTACCACCGATAGCGATGATACGGACGCTGCATCAGGAGAGGTCGCCAGTTCGGCCCAGGGTGCGGGTGTAGAGGACAATGGCTATGCCGAGACGCCGGACCCGCAGCCCGAAGCGGTGGAATCGGGCGGCAACGTTGTCGTTCCTCCGCCGTCGCCGGCGGCAATTGTCCTCACGGTGTCAAATGCGATCGATACAACTGATTTAGCCTCGCAAGACCGGACGAACAGCTTTGAACTGGTCGATGACGGACCGAACAGCAGCTCAACCGTGCTCGGCAGCGTGATGGCCCTACCGGGTGTCGCCGCCGATGCTGCGGTTTATGTCGCGCGGGATGCCGCCGGCAATGTCGATGTCGAGTTGACCACCGCATGGAACTCCATCAAGAATATTTATGCGGTAAGCGATCAGGCCGCCGATATCGCGATCACAAACTTTGTTCACGCCGACCTCGACTTCGGCAATGGCGGCGACAGCCATATCGTGCTGGACGCGGTGAAGCGCGGCTTCATCAACACCGGCGATGGTGACGACGTGGTGGATATAAAGGCGTTCACGAATATCGATGCCTTGTCGCGGCGCGTCGACGTGAAGACCGGCGATGGCGACGACATGGTGATTTACGAAGGATCCTCGAGTTATCTGGGGACTTCGACGGTCGGGCTGAGCGAGCTTACGTTCACGGCCGGTGCCGGCACGGATACTTTGAAACTGACGGGGCCGGATCAGGTATTTGACCTCACCACGGCACGGTTCGATCTCACCGGCATCGAACACTTCGATATTTCGGCCGCACCGAATGCGACGCTGAAGTTGGACGCCAATATCGTATCAACTTTAGTCGGTTCTGGCCTCAATGAGCTAACCGGCACCGCAGACACGCTTGTGGTTTCCGGCGTGGCGGGTGATCGGCTCGATCTGGCGAACGGCGGGTCATGGTCGGCGGCCGGCACCGTCGGTGTCGCGGGCGAGAGCTACACAATTTACGAACATGGCAGCGGTGTACGCATTGCGGCGGATCAGGATATCACCCTGGTCTGACCCATTTCGCGGCCCAGAAGCCCATTGGCTAGATGACCGCGCTTAACGAAAAATTTACCAGTTCGGCTTATCCCTGAAGCGATGTTTCTCACTCCCGTATGAGTTTTACAGCCGAGGGACCGAACAATCGCCGAGTACCTGCAATATACGCTCTTTCTCGTCTTGGCGCTGAACGTCAATGCCGGGCTTTCGCCTGACGCCGAATGCCGAAAGGTACGGCAGCATGCGCCGCGCCCGGTCGTTGCGTGTAGTCCGCCCGTGAAACCCCGTCCGCAGATACGCCGGCACGGGGGCCCGAATAGCGCGGCACGGGTAATTGTAATCAATGGAGTCAACCGATGACCCGGTTCCTTGTTTCCGACGAAAATCCCGGCGGCCAAAGACTTGAGGAAATCCTGCACGAGATCAGGGTCGATGTGATTACCCGATGCACGAAGATCATGAGTGATCCCAAAGATGAGGCGCGGGCGGTCTTGGATAACAATATGAAGATATTGACTATCCTGAGCGAAGCCATCCGGTGCGCCGAAGACTCCACGCGGATCCTCGATAAGTCCTTTGGACCAAGCAAGGCGGCAAATGGCGGGGAGCCCCGGATCGGGCGATCCTGACCGACGGGCGCCGGATTCCGTCCGGTGGTCCGCCACGCTGACGTTCCAACTATATGATTTTGGTTTTTCGGCCCGGCGCCCACAGTGCGGCGCGCCGTTCTGTTACGTGGGCTGCCGGCGCAGACAGCGACGCCGCAAGCCGATCGCGGCGATCGAAACGGCAAACAGAACCGATCCGCAGAACACCAGTGATTGCGCCCAGCAAAGTGCGCCAATGACGAAGATGACTAGCGCGAAAGCGGTATTCAAAACACTTCCCCAAACCGTTGGCGTGCGGAACGCCTGGTGAATCAGGGCGTAAAGCAGGTCGTCCCCTGTGGGGTCGCTGACGCTTTCAATGGAGAGTTTTCGGGACAAGGCTTGGCCGGTAATTAGTCTGCAATAGTTTGAATTCTAATGGCTTTCTAATTAATTCGCCGTTAACGGCGCGCGGTATCTGCGTCGGCGCCGCGTCCCGGCGGTCGTTGTATTGCCACCCCGATGGTCCAGTTCACGGTACCGTCGAAGAGTTAGGCCGGAATAACCTTAATGCCTTGGTCCAAAACGGAGATAATAGCCGGCATACGACCTCCAGTACGGGCCTGTGGGAAGGGTTGGGACAACCACTACCCCCCGGTTCTCCACAATTCCTTTTTGCAGGCCCCTTGGTCGCCCCACAAGACTGTTGATTAGCGCGCGCGGCGACACCCGGAAATGGTGGTGCCGGTCGTTCAGACGACGCGCGATCGTCCGGTCAATAGCCGCCCGACGCACAGTCGACATAGCGCTTGCCGTAGACATCGCGCTGCAGGTCGCAGCCGATGACGCGATTTTGCGCCGGATCAACGAACCAGATTTTTTCTCCGCCAACTTGCGTTCGAATTTTGTTTGCGCGCTGCGGCGGCTGCGGCGCTTGCCGTGAGATCCGCCGGTTGCCCCGGACCACCAGAACGCCGCCCTCGCCGCGCGATGACCGGTGTAGCCGCCGGTCGCCGGGATGG
>JAOTYV010000452.1 GCA_029861675.1 Alphaproteobacteria bacterium | reverse complement strand
CGCTAACTTAAATCTCGTCGCGGCTATCATCGCCGCAAGGTAATTGTCCACAGACCCTAGAGCAAATCCCGAGCGAACCGAAACGGTTCGCGACGACGTATTTGCGTAAAAACAAAGAGATAGACCATTTCACTTGAGTCAATTTAAACGAGAAATGGGCGAATCACCCGGCGCGAAGGCGGTAATTGCGTGACTGCCGCTTTGCCCTGACGCCAATCGACTTGCTGTTTCCTCTTACAACTGATCCGGCCAAATTCGCGCACCGTGATACACGCGAAGAATTTCAATATCGTCACCATTGAGGCGGTATGGCACGACGAACGGAAGTCTCGGCACGACAAGCTCAAGTGTGCCTGCAACGCGCCCCTTTCGGCCCGATCTCGGAAATTGCGGCAGCTGCCGCTCAATCAACGTAATGATTGCGGATACGACCTTGCGCGCGGCGCGAGGGTCATCTTGTGCAATATATTGCCGGATGCTGGCGAGATCATCGATCGCTTCGGGCGACCAGATCAGGTTCATCGTTTCGGTTTTGGGCGCTCGTCGTCTGTATCCCAGGATCGAACCCAAGACGACACATCGTCATGCGGCACACCTCTACCGTCATCGAGCGAATGAAGCGCCCGTTCGATACCTTCGACCTGCCACTCTTGTACGGCCAGGAACTCCTCGATCGCTTCGCCGGCAAGATAGGATTTGCTCCGCTTGGTTTGCCGCGCGATCGCCTCAAGCCGTTCTTTCACCGAACGGTCGACCCGGATGGTGATCGTCGTGCTGTCGCTCATGCCTAAATCCAATGTGTTCATATGTACACAAATTAACACATTGGGGCCATTTACGCATCATAATTCTTAGCGCTATGCCTTTCCGGCGCCCTTCACCCCACCCGGCTGGCCAGCCAATCGAGCATCAGGTCGGCCGCCTCGTGATTGTTGCTTTCCAGCATGACCATGTGGCCGTTGCCGCGCAGCCCGTTATCCGCCAGCCGCACCGCGTCATGGTCGACGCCGGCCCGGGTCAGGAATTTGCTGGTGCAGTGGTCGTAGGTCGCGTGGTAGGACGCCTCCGCCGTCATCATCAAAATCGGAATGCCTTTCAGGTTAGGCAATTGGCGGGACGGACCGCCCGGCAGATAGCCGCGCACCAGGTCGGGGCCGTCCGCCGTATCTTCCAACACCGGCGCCAATTCGTCCGGGGACGCGACGGGTGGATCGAATGTCATCGGTATATGGGTAATACCCCAAGCCCGTCCCGGATCGTCGTTATATTCGTACCAGTCTTCGCCGCCGGAAAACTCGACCTCGTAGAACGGCGGCCCGTTCGGCTCCAGGGCCAGGATCGCCTTGACCAGCTTGGGCCGTGCGTCGGCGATCAGCCAGCCGAACGGACCGGATTGCGAATGAGTGAGCAGGATCGCCGGCCCGATCTCGTCGAGCAATGCCGCGCCCGCATCCTGATTAAGTTTGTCGATTTCGCGCCGGTCCGGCAGCGCTTGAATCTGCGACGCGTAGAACCGGTCGAACACCGGGTCGCCGCGCCGGCCGCTGCCCGGCCATTGGGTATGCCGCTCGGCCTGCGGCCAGAGCATGGAATGCGCGGGCGCGGTAAAGCGTTGCTCGGTCCGGGAAACAGGATAGCGGATCAATTTGGACGCGCCGATAACGCTCAACGCATGACCCGACCGGCCGCGTTCCGGCTGATCGATCACATAGACCGGATATCCCGCGCGCAGGAAATCGTGCAGCCAGCCGCGCCGGCCGTCCGGCGTCCCGGTGAAATTGGTGCCGGTCTGCCCGCCGCCGTGGAACATCACCACGGGATAGGCCTGCGTCACGTCTTCCGGGACGTAGCGTTCCACATACATCGCGTTCTCGAAAAATGTCTCGCCGTCCCTCTCGACATATTCTCCGCCCGCGAAGAACCAATCCTGCTGCGCCAGAACCACCGGCTCGGTATCGGTCGGATGAAGCGCGCCACCGCCGCTGGCGGGTTTGTTGTTCTTAGCGGGCATGTCCGTGTTCCTTTCGCGGGTCGGGTTATAGATCGGGTCCAGTTTTATGCCGATTGCGCATCGGAATAAATGCACCCGCACGCACTCAATTGACTCGGCCGAGCGGATTGCGCAAACCAAAGACAATAGGACGGCGAAAATCGTGGGAGGGAAGCAATGGCGGAATTCTTGAAACGAGGCAGGGACGCGGCGGAAGTCGCCGAACAGGATGCCGGCGTCCGCAAGACCGTCGAGGGGATTCTTGCCAGCGTCGAGGCCGGCGGCGACGCGGCGGTCCGCGCCCTCTCGGAAAAATTCGATACCTGGTCGCCGGAAAGTTTCCGGCTGAGCGAATCCGAGATCGAGGCCGCCATCGCCAAGGTCGCCAAGCGCGACCTCGAAGACATCAAATTCGCCCAGGCGCAGGTGCGCAATTTCGCCGAGAAGCAGAAAGCCTGCCTGGTCGACCTGGAAGTGGAAACGCTGCCGGGCGTCGTGCTGGGACACAAGAACATCCCGGTGAACAGCATCGGCTGCTACGTCCCCGGCGGCAAATATCCGATGGTGGCCTCGGCGCATATGAGCGTGGTCACCGGCAAGGTCGCGGGCGTCGAGCGCGTCATCGCCGCCGCCCCGCCCCATGACGGCGGCCCGCATCCGGCCATCGTGGCGGCGATGCATCTCGGCGGCGCGGACGAAATACTGGTGCTCGGCGGCGTTCAGGCGGTGGCG
>JAOTYV010000453.1 GCA_029861675.1 Alphaproteobacteria bacterium | reverse complement strand
TGATCTCGACATCCTCAGCGATCGTCGTGTCGCCCTCACTGCGGATATTTCCGGCGGTGGCCGACCAGGCAAGACCTGCATCGATGGCGTTCAGGTAATCGCGCAGCGCCGCTTCCGAACGCGCATCGGCAAAAGCCGGCGCGGCGAGAATGCCGATCAGGATGGCAATGATGATGCGGGTCATCGGTCAATGCTCGCCAATTGGGTCACGGACGTGTCTCTCAGTCGTTGGCCTCGATCGACGCGCCAAGGACATCCGGCAACGTCTGTGGCGCGGTCTGGACAAGGCCGAACAGTTCGGCGCCGGAAATCGGGCGTTCCGGCTGAACGCTGATGGTCAGGGATTTCGGTTCGGTCAGGAACTGGCCGACGGCGGCGGCGACCTTGTTCTGAAACTCCGGGTTCTGGATCATTGAGAGGAAAAACGGCAGCGCGCCGGCCAATTGCTGGGCATATTGCTCGCGCGTCGTGCCCTGTTTCGCCGCTGCCGCTTCAAGGATTTTTCCGGCCAGCGAATCGTCGCTGTAATGGAGCTTGAGCGACTGAACCGTCAATTGACTCAAAGTCATCATCGATTCCTGCGGTTCCTTCGGTCGCACCGCCGGCACATTGCCGAGCGCGCCGGAGATCGTGAGCGATCCGCCATCCCGCATCGCGATGGCAAGGGTGTCGATTTTTGCAACCTGGGTGTCAGGGTCGCGGGCACCGTCCCAGTTAACGTCCAGAACGATTTCCTCATAGCCGAGACTTTGCGGCGACATCAGCCCCTGCTGTGCGAGTTCTACCGGAATGCGAACCCCGGTCACGGTGCCGCGCGATGCCTGCGCCTGATAATCGACGATATTGCCGGTTTCGATCTCGACTTTCTCGACGGTCACCTCGCCGAGTTTGTCTTTGGGAAGAAAGCGGAACCCGGTGACGGTGGCTGTTCGGTAAAGCAGGCCCTGATCCAGATTGCCGGCCGTGATGATGTCGGCGGTAAGGATCGTCACGTCGGTCATCACGGCGGAACTGACCGCACCATTGACGTCGTCGCCCTCGATCGTTCCATCGGTCACGGTTACGGTCGCCGCCTCGATGGTGCCATCGCCGTTTTCCACCGGCGCATCGAGAACGGTTTCGGTGAATTTCGCCGTTCCGGCCCCTTCCGGCAGACCTACGGCAAGATCCTTGATGACGACCTGGCCGCCGCGTTCAAAAGCGTCGGCGAAACTGACGGCATCTTCCCGGCCCTGCGCGAACGACGTCCCCAGGGCCTTGGCGACCGCATCGGCGTCGATTGCCCAGGAGGCATTGGAAAGCAATGCGGTTGCGGTAACTGCTGCAAAAGCGATTGAGGTCAATCGAACGCGCATGATGGATTTCGTCCTTTCAAGCCATTGAGGCAATTTCTGAATTTGTTGATCGCGATGATATTGCCCTGCATCGGCGGTTCCACGCAAGGCGAGATGGATAAGAAGGAGGCGGAGCTCAGGCTTTCATTTTGACGTAGGAGCCGGGTGCATCTTCCAGCGGTTTGAGTTTGCCGCCGCCGGGTTTGCGTTTCTTCTTCACGCGCGCGCCGTCAAGGGATTCGATCCACGCTTGCCAGTCTGGCCACCATGAACCGGGATGTTCCCTGGCTTTTTCGATCCAGCGATCCAGCGAGCCCTTCACCGCCCCGCCGGTCCAGTACTGGTATTTGTTTTTCGCCGGTGGATTGACGACGCCGGCAATATGGCCGGAGCCAGCCAGAACGTAACGGACCTTGCCGCCGAAATGCCGGGACCCTTCAAAAACGGAAATTGCCGGTGCGATATGATCTTCGCGGGTAGCGAGATTGTAGACCGGCACCTTGACCTTGCCGAGATCGAGGGTTTCGCCGGCGACCGCCATGTGGCCGCGCGTGAGATTGTTCTCAAGATAGCAATTGCGCAGATAGAACGAATGGTTGGCGCAGGGCAGCCGCGTGGCGTCGGAATTCCAGTAAAGCAGGTCGAAGGGGAAGGGGTCCTTGCCCTTCATGTAGTTGTTGACGATGTATGGCCAGATCAGGTCGTTGGAGCGCAGCAGGTTGAAGGCGGTGGCCATCTTTGAGCCTTCCAGATAGCCGGAATCGTGCATGTGTTTTTCCACCGTTGCGATCTGCTCCTCATCGACAAAGACCTGCAGGTCACCGGCATGGGTGAAATCGACCTGCGTGGTGAAGAATGTCGCGCTGGCGATGCCATCTTCCCCGCGTGCCGCCAGATATGCGAGCGTGACCGCCAGCAACGTGCCGCCGACGCAATAGCCGATTGCATTGACTTGCCTTTCCCCGGTCGCCTTCTTGATGACGTCCAGGGCGGTCAGCACGCCGTCTTTCATGTAATTTTCAAAATCCTTGTCGGCCTGGCGCGCGTCGGGATTGATCCAGGAAATGACAAACACCGTGTTGCCCTGTTCGAGCGCCCAGCGGATGAAGCTTTTTTCCGGGTTGAGGTCGAGCACATAGAACTTGTTGATCCACGGCGGCACGATCAGCAAGGGACGCTTGAGAACCTCATCGGTCATCGGCGCGTATTGGATGATCTGGCAGATATCGTTCTGGTAGATCACCTTGCCGGGCGTGTTGGCGATGTTTTCGCCGACCTTGAAGCGGCTTGAATCCGACTGGCGGATTTTCAGGGATCCCTTGCCGGCCTCAATGTCCTGCGCCAGCATGTGCATGCCCTTGACGAGGTTCTCCGCATTGCTCGATGCG
>JAOTYV010000167.1 GCA_029861675.1 Alphaproteobacteria bacterium | reverse complement strand
TGGCACGGTCCACAATGCAGTGGACAGCGAGGAAGAAGCCTTCGCGACGATCCGTCGGTTTTTGAGCTACATGCCGCAGAACGTCTGGAAACTGCCGCCGGTGGTGACTTGCGGCGATCCGGCCGATCGCTGCGAGGAGGCGTTGCTCGATATCGTGCCGCGCGACCGGCGCAAGCCCTACGACATGCGGAAGTTGATTTCTCTGGTCGTCGATCGGGAGTCCGTGTTCGAAATTCAGCCGACCTATGGGCGCGCGGCGATCACGCAACTTGGACGCATCAATGGGCGCGTGGTCGGCATCATCGCCAACAATCCGATGCTCGGCGGTGCGGTCGACCCGAAAGCCGCCCGCAAGCAGACCCACTTCGTCGATCTCTGCGACTGCTTCCATATCCCGATCATTTTCTTCGCCGATGTGCCCGGATTCGCGATCGGCACCGCCGCGGAATCCGATGCGGTGCTGGTCGAGGGCATGCGCCTGCAATACGCGCAAATGCAGGCAACGGTGCCGATTACGACGGTGATCATTCGCCGCTGTTTCGGCATGGCCGGCGCCGCCATGACCGATTACAACGGCCTCGATTTCAAGATCGCCTGGCCGTCGGCGGAATGGGGATCGCTGCCGGTGGAAGGCGGCGTGGCGGCCGCGTTCCGCCGCGAAATCGCGAGTTCGCCCGATCCGGCGGCGCGAACCCGTGAACTCGAGGATGAAATGCGCCGCTATTCCTCGCCGTTCTTGACCGCCGAGGCTTTCGGGGTCGAGGACATCATCGACCCGCGCGAGACACGCCCCTATCTGTGCCAGTTCGTCGATGCCATGCAGGAGCGTCTCGAACAGGGACTCGGCCCGAAGATGAAATCCGGCGTGCGCCCGTAGCCGCCCATTCGCCGTACAGGCTCGGCGGTATGATCGACGGACAGTGGGGCCAAGGAATTGCAATGTGGGACGACGTCGTAAAGCGAATACCGATCCTAAAATCTCTCGATAACAATTGTACGATGACCTATTCCAAACATCACAGGTACGAATTTAATCCGCCTGTGAGTTTGGAATACATGGAAGAATTGGAAAAAAACCTCGGCGTGGTTTTTCCGGTTGAGCTCAGAACATTATATCTCGAAGTCGGCAACGGCGGCGCCGGCCCGGATTCCGGTCTCCATCGGATCGAGGATCTCGAGGCGTACCGGCCGCATGAAGACTGGCCGGGCGTCGAATACATCAATGCCGCCGAGGACGATGGAGACGAAAACGTAGACAACCGGGTCTCGGGCGCGATGGCGATCATGGACCGGTTCTATAGTTATCAAAATCTGATCGTCATGAATGGCAAAGACGCCGGCAAAATTATGGCCTTCATACCATGGGATGTAATCGGCTTCGAAAGCGATAGCCTAGTCAAAGTGTACAATACGTGGTTGGACCGCCGAATCGGTTATTTCAGTTGGATCAAAGGTTTGGTTGTGTCGGGCGATACAATTCAGGAGATCGTTCAAGCCATGTGGGATTCGGAACGACGCGTGTCTCCGGAGAATGCGCTGACCCATATTGCCAGTCTGCTGAATTTTCCATTCTCGTATTTTCCCGATGCCTTGAATGCACGTTCCTTCGATAGATCGACCGAGGGCATAGAACGGGTCGTTATCGACACTGAAACGTGTCGTTTGTTTGATGAGAAGTTGGAAAAGTACAGAGCCGAGCAGACGTCGAACATTTTCCGCACCGCGTGGAAATTCATAAGAGGTTGAGCTTAGAATGCTGATCTCGGGTGGAGACGGGGACTAGAGAACCGACACCGTCAAACGCTATATCGTCAAGTCCGTGCGCGACGCTAGCTTTGAGGTTCAGGCCAACAGGCAGCTTTTCTAAGCCGCGCTTTGCTGGAACAATGCCGGCCGAGTAGACCCCACGTGAGGAGCCTTCCGTGACCGAGTTTCAACCCCGCCGCAGCCTGATCTTCGCCCCCGGGAATCAACCGGAGATGTATCCCAAGGCGCTGACGACCGGCAGCGACATCGTCTGCATCGACCTGGAGGACGCGATCGCGCCGCACCACAAGCAGGACGCGCGGGACAAGACGCTGGCGTTGTTCGTCGACCCGCCGCGCCAGGACGGTGTGGAGAGCATCGTGCGCATCAACTGCCTGCGCACGCCGGAGGGCCAGCGTGACGTGCTGGCGATGCTCGAGACCGACACGCCGCCGCCGGCGATCATGCTCACCAAGGTGAAGACCGCCGATGAAGTGCGCCTGCTGGACGAATTGCTGAGCGGGCCCCATGAGAGCATCCGCTTTCATGTCATCATCGAAACCAATGACGGCCTCGACGCCTGTTACGAGATCGCGCGCGCGTGCGGCCGCATCGACTCACTGCTGTTCGGCGGCGTCGACATGGCGGCCGAATTGCGGGTCGAGCCGAGCTGGACCGGGCTGCTTTATGCCCGCCAGCGCATCGTCCATGCGGCTGCGGGCGCGGAGATCGACGCCATCGACGTGCCTTTCCTCGATTTGAACGATATGGCGGGCCTCGAGACGGCGGCGCGGGCCTCGGCGGAGATCGGCTTCACCGGCAAGGCCTCGATCCACCCGAAACAGATATCGGTGATCAACGGCATTTTCAGTCCGCAGCCGGAGCAGGTCGAGCGCGCGCACCGCATCGTAAAAGCTTTCGCGCAACACGACAGCGGGTTGCTGCTGGTCGACGGTGAGCTGATCGAAAAGCCGGTGTTGCGCTCGATGCAACGTATTCTGGCGATTGCCGAGCGGATAACGTCTTGACGGCGCAGGCATGGTACTTCCTGCGCGGCCGGGGGGAGCCGAAGGCTTACCCCGAAGAATCCATAAATTCCGTGCGATCCGCGCCCATTTTACCCCTTTGACCTTGATGTCCCGTTTTAACTAAGTGGTATGATTGAGTGGCTGACCGGTCGGCCGCTGCAGATCGCCGGCTTGGAAAGCGGTTGAAGGGTAACGCAGTGCCGGATGAAATGGCGCACAGCACCCCTGCGATCAGGGGAAACGAGTGTGACGGCGGGTCGCCGCGCGTGAGCGCGGGACCGGATGCGCCGGTGCGTGCGCCTCGCCCTGTCACCGCCCGCCCTGTCACCGCCCAGCCTGTCCTCGATCGTCGAAATGCGCTTCAGCTTGGGGCAATGGCTTTGCTGGGCTGCGTCGCGCCGGGCGGGCCGGCATCAGCCGCGGCATCTGGGAAGCGCGGCAAGATTGCACCGCCGCGGCGCACGGCTTTCGTCATCGGCAACAGCGATTATCGCAGCGTGCCGAAGCTGCCGAATCCGCGCCGGGATGCCACGGCGATTTCCGCGAAGCTCAAGCAAATCGGCTTCGATGTCACCACGGTGATCGACGGCGACCAGGCCGCCCTGGACACGGCGCTCACGCGCTTCAGCAAACGCAGCAAGGGCACCGATATTGCCCTGTTCTTCTTCGCCGGCCACGGCATTCAGATCAACGGCGAAAATTACCTGTTGCCGATCTCGGTCAAGGGATCGTCGGCCAACGCGGTCTTGCGGCAAGGGCTCAGCCTGAACGATGTGCGCCGCCGCCTGCGCAGCGCCGCCGCCGGATTGTCGATATTCGTGCTCGATTCGTGCCGCGACAATCCCTTCGGTTCGCTCGCGACCAAACGCACCGGAGAAACGGCCGCGCCGCTGGTCATCGGAAAAGGCATGGCGCAGATGCAGAGCGCGGCGGGAATGCTGATCGCCTATGCCACGCAGCCGGGCCGGTTGGCCTATGACGGCGACGGCAAGCACAGCCCCTTCACCGCATCGCTGTTGCGCTATCTCGGCGAACCGGGGCTGGAAATCCGCCTGATGCTGGGCCGGGTGCGCGAGGATGTGGTGGCGAAAACGGACGGCGCGCAGATTCCGTGGGTCGAGGAAGCGGTGTTGGGCGAGTTCTATTTTTCCGAAAAGCGCGGCGATGCGGTGGGCGCATTGAGCGGCGGCAAGGCCGATGACGTCACGTTCTGGCGCAGCATCTGGCGCAGCACCGACCGGCGGGACTATGAAGCGTATCTCGCCCGGTTCCCGGACGGCGCCTTTGCGGCGCTGGCGGCCAACCGCGTTCAGGCGCTTCGGACATCCACGCCGCCGGCCATGGCGCTGTCGCTGGAAGCATCGAGTTCGCTGGATTCGGAACAGTGGCGCCTGGTGCAAAATTCGCTCTATTGGCTCGGCTATTACAATGGCAAGCTGACCGGGATTGCGGACAATACCGTCGTCAACGCGTTGCAGGCGTTCCAGATCGCGGCGCACGAAAAGCCGTCCGCGAAAATCGGGGCGCGTCAAATTCGCCGATTGCATGACGCCGCGGCGACGTCGCTCATCGCGCTCGGGGAACGCCTGTCGGACAGGATCGTTTTCGACCGAACCCGGCTGCTGAGTATCGAGCGCGGGATCGATGAAATCGCCTTGCCCGCCTATAAGGAATTGGTGCGAAAGCTGGCGGGTGTCCAGGACCGACGCAATATCCTGGCCGAGGCGAAAGAGCAGCTTGACGCCATGCGCCGGCAGCGGGACGCGGTCGGGAAATACTTCGAAGGCGCGTCGCAAGACTACCTGACGGTGGTGGCGGCCGCGGGCGCGGGCTATGCGGATCAGGTGCGCCGGGCACAATTCGGCAAGGTTCGGGACGGTACCGTACAAGAATCGAAAGTAAAATTTCTGGCGTCGCGGCGCCGGATTTTCTTGAAACACGCATTGGATTATTCAAGAGAGGGCAGGATCAATGAAAAGCAATGGCTTGACGAAATTCGGTGATCCGGAAACCGGCCGCGAGCGGAGCGTCTTTGGCGGCCGCGTGATCGTGTGCCTATCGGCGGCGGCGATGCTGGTGCTTGGCGCTTGCGCAAGCCTGCCGCCGTTGCCGCCGAGCAAGGCGCAGCTGAATATGGAAACGAGCAGCGAAGAGCTCGGGCGGCCCCTGGTTTCCGACACGGAGGATGAGGGAACATTACTGGGCGGTCTGCTCGGCGGCGGCATTACCTTTGGTGCCGGCGGTGGGAGCAACCGGAACGTCAATATGGCTCTGCCGATCGGCATGTTCGCCGGCAGCGTCGCCGGCAGGTACGTGGCCGGGAAGCAGGCGCAATTCAGCAAAGAGGCCGAGGTGGCGGAAGCGATCACCCGGGACGTCCGGGCCAAGAACGCACAGGCAGGCCGCATGATCTCGGCGATGGAAACCGTCGTCGCGGAACATCGCACGCGACTGGCGGAAATTCGCGCCGCAAAAGCGAAAGGACAGGATAATGCCGCGCTCCTGGAGCAACGCGTTGAAGTGGCCGCGAAGGATCTTGAGACGATGAAGGACTCGGTCGGCAAGGCGGAGGGGCACCTGGCCTTGTTCAACGATGCCCGCGGCATCGTTCTGGAAAAGAGCGAATCGAAGGATCTGGCGCAGAAACCCGTCATGAAATCGATGACGGTGGAAATCCTGACGCTGCGCAACCGGATCAAGTCGATGCATAAATTGATCGGCGACCTCTCGAGCGTGAGCTGAGGGCATGGCGATGGCCGGCCCGTTGCGTCGCGGTGTGATGCAGATCGCCGTGGGGATCGCCGCGGCGTTACTGTTCGGTTGCGAAACCGAGCGGGATCCGCGTGCCGGCGGCTTTATCGACGGCGTGACGAACCTGTCGACGGGCGGCTATCGCGACTATGTGAAGGAGCGGCAGGACGATCTGAAAAATTCGCAGGATCGGGCAAATATCCTGGAGGCGCGCGCCCGCTCGATCACGGCCGAGCGGGAAGAACTCGAGCGCGAATTGAAGCAGGCGTCGGATGAATTGACCGGGCTGCAGAAACGCTTGGCTGACCTGCAGGAAAACCTGACGGCCAAGCGCCAGATGAGCGCGGATCAACGGCGGCAACTCGACGAGGCCGACCGAAGGGCGAAATTCGCGCGAAAGCGGGTGAGCCGGTTGCGCGCCGGCGCGCCGCAATCCGTCGAGGCCCAGCGCCAAAGTATCGCCGACCTCAAATCGCTGATCGGCAGCGTCGGCGCCATGGTGCAGGATTTGTCACGGTAAAGCGGGCCGGCGTGGGATAACCAATGCGGTTGCCATTCCCGCGTAAGCGGGACTCCGGAAACCCGCGGCGCATTCTGGGTTCCGGCTCGGCGCTTCGCGCCGTCCGGAATGACGTTGCCTTTGGAGCTTAAAGTCTCCGGCGCTGCGCAAATGAAGTCGTATGAGCTAGGAGCCTAGTAGCCCAGTTCCCAGTCGATGACGTTCATCAACGGTTTACCGCTCAGATAGGCGGCCAGGTTTTTGCAAAATACGTCGATGGCACGATGGCGGGGATTGTCAGATCCGCCCGAAACATGCGGCGTGATTAGGACCCGCGGATCCGACCATAGCTCCTTGCGGGGCGGGCCTTCGAATTCGCCGACATAGACGTCGAGCGCCACGCCCCGAAGCCTGTCGGCGGCGAGCGCGCGCACCAGGGCCGGCTCGTCGATGATTTCGCCGCGCGCCACGTTGATCAGGATGCTGCCCGGCTTCATCGCCGCGAAGGCGGCGTCGTTGAACAGATCCGTCGTCTCCGGCGTCCACTGGCAGCAGATCGCGACAAAATCGCTTTTCCCCAGCAGGTCATGCAGGCGATCCGGCGTGTGCAGTTCGGAGAAACCTTCGGGCAGGTCGCCCGCGGCCGGAACGGTACGCCGTGTGCCGACCACCCGCATGCCGGCCGCCGCGCACAGCTTGCCCACATCGAGGCCGATGCCGCCGGCGCCGACCACGCACACGGTCTTGCCCTGGACCAACAATGGGCGGTAGCTGCGATGGTCGAATTTCTGTTCCGCCCGCTCGACGGCGGCCCGGTGCAAACCCATCGCGAAATGGAAAATACAGCCGAGCGTATATTCGGCCATCGGCAGCGTGTTGCCCCAGCCTCGGGATGTGGTGACGGTCACGTCGCTGCCCCAAAGATCGCCCAGGCGAAGATTGCTGGCGCCGGCCGGGCGCTGGTGGAACCATTTCAATTTGGGAGACCGGGCGCGCAGGTCGAGCGGGAAGGGCCACCCGCCCAGAATAATCTCGGCCTCCGCCAGCAGCGCGTCCCGTTCGGTTCGGGTGCCGCTGCCGTTCGCGTCCGGCGCGAGGTACCGCTGCACGCTGAATTCGGGCCAGGTCTCGCGAATTTCGCCGTCGAACCAGCCGCCCGCATCGATTAGGTGGATCCGGTTGTCGACCGCCTCGATCTGGGCGCGCTCCCGCTCGGACACGGGCTGGATGGCCAAAATTTCAACGTCGGGCATGTCGTTCTCTAACCTTATAGTCTGCGGACGGGGTTACGGCACCTTATAGCACCGGAGTGCCGGCGATCGAGCGGTGCCGCCGGTGCGTGACGGCGAAAAGCTTGTCCTGAAGTTTCAGGACAAGCTTCGCTGGCGAAACCTGCTGCGATTTTTTCGTGACGGGCCGTCAGTTCACCAACCCATAGAACTCGGCGGCGTTGTCGCAGGTGATCTTGCGCGCCACGTCCGCAGGCAGGTGGCCGAACTGCTCCTTGATGTAGCGGTCGGAATCCGGCCAGACACCGTCGCCATGGGGATAGTCGGAGCCCCACATCAGCGACTCGACGCCGATATCGTCGACCAGCTTGGTGCCGATATTGTCGAACTGGAAGGTTGCCTTGCACTGGCGGCGCCAGTAGTCGCTGGGCTTCATCTTGAGGCCGAGATCGTGGAAGCGGTCGTCCCACTCGAAATCCATCCGGTCGAGCGCGTAAGGAAGCCAGCCGATGCCGCTTTCGCCGAGCGCCACGCGGACGTTCGGATAGCGTTCCAGCACCGCGCCGCCGATGATCGCGGCGATGATGTTGATCAGGTTCATCTGAAAACCGGACACGGTGGTGAACATGGCAGCGCGGCGGGTCTTGCCTTCCAGATTCTGCATCCGCTGCGGCGAGACGGCGGGGAAGGTGTGGAAGTGCAGCGGCAATCCCACCTCGTTGATTGCCTGCCATAGCGGCTCCCACATCGGGTGGTACATCGGCTCCATGTCCCACGAGCAGGACAGCTCGATGCCGCGCAGGCCGAGATCCTTGACCCGGTAGATTTCCTGCACCGCGGCCGGGATATCGCCATAGGGCAGGCAGGCGAGGCCGATCTGCCGGTCGGGATATTTCGAGCAGAAATCCTTCAGCCAGTCATTGTAGATGCGGTACATCTCGTTCGCCGCTTCATGATCCGCGAGCTTCGAGGCCGCGCCGAGGATGCCGTACATCACTTCGGCGTCGACGTTGTCGCGCTCCATGTCCTTGATCCGCAGATCGGGGTCGGAAACGCGGCGGATGTCTTTCTTGCCGTCCTCGTAGAGCTTGGTTTCCGCCATCAGGTCGGCGCGCGCATGCGCGCCCGGCACGTATTTCGCGCCCGACGGGCCGACGCCGTTTTTCAATCCGAAGGAGGTGCCGTTCTTGCAGGTCCAGTAGGGTCCGTCCGGCCCGTCCGTGACATAGGGCATGCGGTCCTTCATCGCCGGCGTCGCCTCGGTCACGAAAAGATCGGGCGGCATCCAGCACAGATCGATGTGGCAATCGGCGGAAATACGGTTGTATTTCATGGTCGTTCCTCCTAGGGACTGACGGTCGCCGTGGCCGGCCGGTCGCGGCGGTAGCGTGAAAGAAGCAATGCCCGTGGCGAATTCGCGCTGGCGGCACTCATTTTGAACCAATCGACTGCCGGTTGTCGATTCCGGTGGTGCATAATTTTGAACTCGGCCTCGTCACTTTCGTTTCGCGTCGCCCGCCAGCATCGCGCGCGCGTTATTCGCCTGGCGCGCCCGGGCCGTCGTGCGCCGGGATGCGGAACCGGTAGATCATGTAGCGCTTCGCCGACCGGAAGGCGTCGCTGTCGATGAGGATGCGTTGCGACTCGGCCTTCGCGATCGGTTTGCGCAGTAGGAACTTGGCCGTCTTGAAAAGCGGTGGATAGAAGACCGGATAGCGGTCGGCCAGCCATTCTCCAAGCATATCCGCCGCCGGCAGCGCCTTTTCTTCGATTGTGATGCGCGCTAAATCCAGCGTCGGCGTCACCCGGTCGGTGATATCCTCCTCGTATTCCAATTCCAGCCCCGCGTTCCGCGCCTCGGCGAGGAATTGGTCCAAGAGGTGTCCGCTCTTCGAAATTTTGGAGCCGTCCTTGTAGAGCGCAAAGTAATCCGCGACCAGCCACGCGCCACCGGGCGCTGTCCGCTGTACGGCCTGAAAGAGTTGGTCTGTGGGAATATAGCCGCACGACTCGCTCATGAGCACGACGTCGTAGCGCCGCTGGGGCTGGAATTCCTGGAAGCGGGCCCGGTGGCAGGTCAGGCCGGAGCGCGCCACGAAGGTTTCTTGCTGATAAGGGTCGGGGGTCAGGCCTTCGACGTCGAAGCCTCGCGCGCCAAGCTTGAGCGCGGTGGCCCCGGTGCCGCAGCCGCAGTCCAGGATCGAGCCGGTCTGCGATCCGATGAGGTCGATCAGGTGGTCGGTATAATGCTCCTGCGCCGCCTTCAACCCGTCGAAGGTCAGGTCTTCGCCATTCCACAGGCCATAGTGCAGGTGCTCCAGGCCCAGGACGTCCATGTAGAGGCGCAACGCTCCTTGGCTGCCGCGCGCGCGGCCCTTTTTGCTCATCGAGGTCCTTCTCATCCGCCGCGCGAGAGGCGCTGGCGTGCGATAACTTTGAATTCATCCATCCGCCGAAAGTGGGCGATATAGTACTGCGAAGGCATCATCTGCATCCGCGACGAAATTTTCGGACGCCGGCACGGCATTTAAGTTCGTTGAAATTTTTGGTCTCGCTCGTTTGCCGGATTAATCTCTTTAAAGATCTGATTAACGAAGGTTCACGGTCCGAAAGATTTTCGATTTCTGAAAAGGTCGCGCCGCAATATGCTAGTTGCGGCCTTCAGAACAAGTGGGCCCAAATGATTTTCGACGCTGTAAAGTGCTTGCGTGATGGCCCTGCCGGGCGATAGCGCAACAAGGTTACGAAATAACGGATTTTCTATGTGAATTCGAATTTGCGCTAGCGTTGGTCATACTGAACCAATTGACACCCGGTTGTCGAATCCGGCGGCGAGAAATATCCAGTCTTCCGTCGTTCGGAGCGCGCAAGGCAGAAATGCGTGCCCGGTCGGGACTCGCGCGCGCCAGCGGTTTAATCTTTCCTGAGGTGATTCGTGTACCGCATAGAATTGAAACCATGAGC